>DAOUHY010000373.1:0-20558 GCA_034428435.1 Caldilineaceae bacterium
AAGCAAGGTTTTTCACTCTCTGTTCGCCTCTGTCTCATTCACTCTTTTCGCCACTTTCACCACCCAGGAAATGTGAGCTATGAAAGTACTCTACCTGCGCGCGCCAACGGGACTCGACGGCGCTTACCCCGACTTTGTCAAGGCGATCCAAGGACGCTATCCCTTCGAAGTCTACAACCCCGACAAGCCAATGGCTGAACAGTTTGAGAACGTGGAAGTTGTCATTGACCCGGGTGGCGCCGTGGGCACGCGTGCCTTGATCGAAGCTGGACTGGCCGCGGACGTCAAGCTGTGGCATGTCACCACCAACGGGACCGACCATGTCGACGTGGCCTATTTTCTGGAAGAGGGGTTGCCGCTGGCCAATTCGCCCGGGCGGTTGAGCGCGGTGCCTCTGGCCGAACACGTAATCATGCTGATCCTGTGCTTTGCCAAAGATCTCAAGCACAATCGGGCCGATGGCTGGCAGCGGGCGATGGGGGAGGAGCTTGCGGGCAAGAAGCTGGGGCTGATCGGTTTCGGTGCCAGCGCGCGCGAGGTGGCGCGGCGGGCGTGGCCGCTGGGCATGCGCATAATGGCCATTGACGTGGTTTCGTTCCCGCAGGCTGAGCTGGATGAGTTTCACGTCGAGTTTCAAGGCGGGCCGGAGCAGTTGGACCATGTTCTGGCGGAGGCTGACTATCTGTCGCTGCATGTCCATCTCAACGCAACGACGCGGCAAATGATCGACCGACGCGCCCTGGAACTGATGAAGTCGACCGCGGTCCTGCTCAACATCGCGCGCGGCGGGCTGGTCGACGAGGCGGCCCTGGTTGAGGCGCTTCAGCAGGGCGGGATCAGGGGGGCCGGGCTGGACGTCTTCGAGGAAGAGCCGCTGCCGGCCGACCACCCGCTGCTGCAGTTGGACAATGTCATCCTCACGCCCCACTCATCGGGTCTTACGCCTGATACGCCCCGTCGGCGCATGGAGGCCGCGGTGGAGAACGTGGAGCGCATTGCTAAAGGCCAGCCGCCGGGCGACCTGGTGACGACGCTGGTGCGGTGACTCTGGAGGATTGAAAGAGCTAGAGTCGAACCCTCTTTCGTCTGGTGCCGTGATCGGCAAGGCGTAACCGGGGACCAATTTCAAAGGAGGGAAAATGACGAAATTCAAAGTGGCCATGGTTCATATGGACCCGGAGGAACTGCCCGATTGGGTTCCAGAGACGATGGCGAGCCATAGCATTGAGTTCGTGTTCGAGGAGTGCGAGACCCATGCGCAACTGGTATCCTGCGCCGGGGATGCCGACGTCGTGTGGATCTTCGGAGGCAGTCACATCGTGACCGCCGAGAACGTGGCCGATCTGCGACGCTGCGGCGCGTTGATCCGTACCGGCAGCGGCACGGATAACATACCGATCGAGGCCGCGACCGCGCACGGAATTATCGTCGCCAATACGCCGGAGGCCTTCAATGACGGCGTGTCGGACCATACGATCGCGCTGCTGCTGGCCGTCGTTCGTCAGGTCGCCCTTCAGGACCGGAAGGTGCGCGCCGGCGTCTGGGACCGCTACGCAGGCTTCCCGGGCTGGCATCTGCAGGGGCAGTCGCTGGGGCTGATCGGTTTTGGGCATATCGCCCGCCTGGTGACGCGCAAGCTGAGTGGTTATGAGATGACCGTGCTAGCGCACGACCCGTTCGTGAGCGCCGAGCTGATGTCCGACCACGGTGTGCAAGCGGCATCAATGGAGGAGGTGCTGTCCGGTTCCGACTTTGTTTCGCTCCACTGCCCACTGCTGGACACGACCCACAAACTGATTGGAGAACGCGAACTGCGGCTGATGAAGCCCCGGTCAATCCTGATCAACACCTCGCGCGGCCCGGTCGTGGACGAAGTGGCGCTCTTCCGGGCGCTCACAGAAGGCTGGATCGCGGCCGCAGGCCTGGATGTGCTGGAGCAGGAGCCGCCGGAAGCGGACAATCCCCTTTTCGGCCTGGACAATGTCGTCCTCACACCGCACATCGCCGGCTACTCTGATGAGTCACTGGATAACAGCTGGCGGCTGTCTGTCGAGACCGTCCTTGACCTGGCACAGGGGCGATGGCCCCGATCTTACGTTAATCCGGGCGTGAAGCCGCGCTGGCAACTGCAAAGGAGATGAGGGCATGAAGGGACTGGATCTGAAGAAGCGCCTGCATGCAGGCGAGCATGTCTACGGGACATGGTCGGCCTCCACCGATCCGCTGGTGGCGGCGACGGTGGCGCAAGCCGGATTCGACTGGATGAGCATCGACATGGAGCATTCGCCGCGCAATGTGGAATCGTTGCGCTACATCCTGTGGATGGTCCGGGAGACGCCGACGGTGGCGATGGTCAGAGTGAAGGACAACCGGCCCGATGAGATCAAACAGGCGCTCGACAATGGCGCAAACGGGGTCGTCGTCCCGTTGATCGAGTCGGTAGAGGACGCCCGCCGGGCGGTGGCGGGCTGCAAATATCCGCCGGACGGCGTACGCGGCTACGGGCCCTTTATGCCATCGTTCGGAGGCGATGACCGCGCCTACCAGAGCACTGCCAATGATGAAACCCTGGTGTTCGTCCAGGTCGAACACTATCGCGCCGTCGACGTAATCGAAGAGATTGCGGCGCTTGAAGGCGTTGACGGCTTTATCGTCGGGCCGAACGACCTGACGCTTTCGATGGACATTTTCGGCGCCTGGGAGAGTGAGGCGTTCATCAGCACGATTCAGCGGATTGTCAGGGCCGGTGACGCTAACGGGGTCCCGGCCGGCTTCCCGGTGGATGTGCTGGGCGGGGCCGAGGCCGGTATCGCCTGGGTAAAGGAGTATGCGCCGACGTTGCGGCTGTTGACGATTGGCGGGGATCTGGGCTTCGTCTCCGAAGGCGCCGAGGCCGCGTTGCAGCAGATCAGGGACGGTTGACCATGGTCGGTTACTGACCCGGCATCTACCCGTCGATATCAAACATCCGCGCCGCGTTGCCGCCCAGTATCTGGTTCTTCTCTGCTGTCGTGAGGAAGTCGCAGTGCAGGCGGATGTAGTCCACCGACTGCTTGTAGGTGCACCAGAAGCCGCCGCTGTAGGGCATGTCCGAGCCCCACATCAGCTTCTCTACGCCGACCCGGTCGCACAGCCGTTCGAGCATCTCCTGCCCTTCGTCGTAGGGGTACTCGGGCCACTTGGCCTGCATCAGGACTTCGGCGTGCATGTGGGGCCGCTTCAGCAACGCGACCACCTCGTCGGGGATGCCGATTTCGTGAATAATGGCAGCCGGCACCAGCCCGTGCGTAATCACTGACGGGATGTCATCGTGGGCGTCCGCCCAGCGACTCAGCTCACCGACGCGCTCCTTGAAACCGGCGACACGATCCTGCTTGCGGGCGTCGATATACCAGAAGATAGGAATCCCCAGGCGGCGCACCAGTTGCCACAGCGGCTCGAACTTGGCGTCGTCGATCCGGTCCACGTAGCCCCGTAAAGCGAATAGCTCCACGCTGAAGTAAAGCCCGGTGCATCCCAACTCCGTGACGGCGCGTTCAAGTCGCGCCAGTTCCTCCGCCTGATGCGCCTCCGTCTCCCGTACCTGCGCCAGCGCGATGAAGCGGTCCGGGTAGCGGCGCATCGCCTCTGCGTAGTACTCGTTGATGTTAGCGCCGTAGACGTGGTCGCTCTGGAGAATCCCCCGGTCAACGCCGGCGACCTCCATTTCGGCGATCATCCTTTCCGGTGTCGCCTCCAGGTTCTCCAGGGCGGGGGGATAGAACTGCATGACGTAGTCGACGCCGTCCACGGTGAGCTCGGCCTGGCCGTATCTGCCGAAACGGAAGTTGAGGTCGGGCATGGCGTTGATGTCGTCGGAGGGGAAGTCGAGAAGCGGTTCTTTGACGCGTGCGCCGTCCTCCTTGCGCCAGAAGTCGGTGAAGTCGCGCAGGTGGTACTGCCACAGTTTGAGCGTGAGCGCGGCGCTGGCCGCACCCGAGCCAGTGGCAAAGCGGCGGAAGACGTGGGAGTGGGCGTCAATGACGAGGGATTTCTCCTCTTCCTCAGAGTCGACCTGCCGCCAGCCTCCGCCGAAGAACTCCATCTTTCTTTCTGTGGTCATGGTTTCTCCATCCAGGATTGAAAGTCGCTCTGCCGCCACGTGTATATGGGGCGGTAGCCCAACAAGCGCGTCGCCTTTGCGTGCGACCAAAGGGAGGTATGGCCTTCCAGGGGATCCTTGAGGGGTATATCAGGAGGGGTTGAGCTCTCTTCCCCTTCGCCTAGCGAACTCCGTAACCGATCGATAAGGAGGGGCGTTGGCTCATTGGAGCAGGTGTCGTCACCGTTGATGAGAAAAACTTCATGCCTGATCGTGTCATTTTCCAAGGCCAGGCGGAAGGCCTGCGCGGCGTCGCGGGCGTCGGTAAAGGCCCACAATATTTTATGTGGCGCTGGCGGACCCGGCGACGGCCATTCGCCTTCGGCGTCCTCGATCGTTTTGCAGTATCGCTTAATCCACAGCTCTTCGACGGTGAACTGCTGCGCCCAGCCGGAGCTAACGGCAATCTCGGCGCTGGCGCGTTCGAGATACCAGTGGTTGTTGATGCGCAGGCAGACGGTTCGGATGCCGAAGGCGTCGCTGTAGCGTTTGCAGGTCAGCTCGCCGAGCAGCTTGCTCAGGCCGTATTCGTCCTGGGGTTCGCAGGGATGCTCTTCGTCGATCGGAAGATATCGGGGAACGATATCCCGTTTCTGGAAAGAGAAGCCTGTGGCCGCGCCGGAAGAGGCGAACACGACCTTGCCGAGCCCGGCGTGGACGGCCGCTTCCAGGACATTGACGGTGCCGATCACGTTGACATTGAGCAGCTGCGCCGGCGTCGCCCGGCCCGGCCCCGGAATGGCCGCGAGGTGGATGACGGCGTCCTGTCCCTGGCAGGCGTCGGCAAGCTGGTCGGGCCGCATAATGTCTCCCTCCACGAAATCTGCCCCTTCGACCCGCGGCGCGGTGCGGCTGAAGCTGGACACGGAGTGACCGGCCTGGAGGAGTTCTCTCAGGACATATCCGCCGATGGTGCCGCTGCCTCCGGTTACGAGGACTCTCAGCATCTTATGTCTCCCAAACAATCCAAGGATCTTGGAGATTCAGCAGCCTGCGTTCTGCCCTGAACAGAGCGCGAGGCCGTCAAGTTCGTTCACTTTTCACTCGCCCTCTTCCTTCTTCTCTTCCCAAAGCTCATGCACGGCGGCGACCTCCCACCAAGCCGGCCCCACCGGCTTTTCCAGCAGCATCTGCCTGATGAACGCGGCCGCCTTTTCCAGGCCCTCCTGGATTTCTATGTATTCGCTCTCCATTTCCAAGGTCAGGATGCCGGTGTAGCCGATAAACCGCAAGGTCGAAATGACCTCGCGCCAGGTGCGTTCGTCGTGTCCCCAGCCCGGTATCGTGAACGTCCACGAACGATTCTGGTACTGCTTAAGGTCGGTCGAGTCGAAGTAGCCGCGCAGGCGTAGATTCGGTTCGTGGATCAGCGTATCCTTGAGATGAACCGCCTCGATAAGGTCGCTCAACTCGTGGATGGCGGCCAGCGGGTCTATCCCCTGCACCCACATGTGGGAGATGTCGTAGTTGCAGGCGACCACCGGGCCCAGTTCGTCGCGCAGGCGGCGCAGCTTGACCGGGCTGTGAATCATGTCGTTGATCTGCATTTCGAAGCACAACGTTACCCCGTGGTCGGCCGCGATCCGGCCGTGCTCCTTCCAGTAGGGGAGCAGGCGCTGCTCCCACTACCATTCGAGGGCGTCGCGCAGAAAGGGCAGGTCGGTGTTGATGATCCAGGCCGGCAGACTATCGCCCTCGGCTCCTTCGGGCAGACCGGCCACAAGGGCCAATCGGGTGCAGCCTATTTTTTCCATTAGGGCGCATGTCTTGCGGAATTGTTGTGAATAATCCTGTGCAATTCGGCGGTCGGGCACCAGGGGCGTCCCGTGTCCGGCAAACGAGTAGATCTCGAGGCCGTACCCGGCGTAGATGTCCAGCCAGCGCTCCAGCTCACCTTGATCTGCGAGCAGTCTGTCGACATCACAGTATTTGACGGCCCCGGGACCGCCCGCTGCCACCTCGACTGCCTGTACGCCCTGCTCCTGGCAAAACTGCAGGCCCTCTTCGAAATCAAACATATTGATAAAGAAGGTATTCATGCCGAGTTTCATATCAACTGCCTTTCGTGTGGCGACTGGATGCGACCTGGGAACTGTCGGCACGGCTCGCCAGTTCGCTGGCACTTTTGCGGCGACTATCTCGCCTTGGCACGGCCATAATAGTAAGGTCTGTCCAGTTCGTCAATCACCTGAATTCACCGGCAGGCAGCGGTTAGCGCAAAACTGCAGGTCGTGTATACTATCCCCAATCCACTCGCCACAGTCCACTGAGATTATCCGCCTGCCACGCACCAGGAGCACTAGAGATGACCCCAACGCGGAAAATGGAGGGCAAGCGCGTACTCGTGACCGGCTCCGGCACCGGCATCGGCCGCGGTGTTGCCCTGGAGTTTGCCCGAGAGGGCGCGGCTGTCGTGCTGCACTACGCCCATAGCGCGGACGGCGCGGCCAGCGCGGTCCACGAGATCCGCGGCGCCGGCGGAAGAGCCGAGGCTTTCCAGGCGGATCTGGCTGATATCGACGAGGTGAGGGGGCTGGCAGACAAGGCGATCGACTTCCTCGGCGGGCTGGACGTACTGGTGAACAATGCCGGCATCACCATGAACAAGCCGTTTCTCGACGTGACGCCCGAGCAGTTCGACACACTCTACAATGTGAATATCCGCGGCATGTACTTTCTGACGCAGGCCGCGGTCCCCACCATGATCGAACAGGGGGGCGGCGCCGTGATCAACCTGACCTCGGTCCATGCCTTCGCCGGCATGACCGAGCACACGATCTACGCCGGCACCAAGGCCGCCATCGTCGGTTTCACGCGCGTCCTCGCCCTGGAACTGGCGACAAGAGGCGTGCGTGTCAACGCCATTGCACCCGGCTGGATTCTGGTCGAAAACCACCTCAAAGTGCTGGGCGAATTCGACCAGCAGGAGGCCGGCTCCACTATTCCGGCCGGTGTGATTGGCGCGCCCCAAGATATCGGCAAACTTGCGATCTATCTTGCGTCTGACGAGAGCCGCTACATCGTCGGCCAGACTATCGTGATCGACGGCGGCATGCTGGCAATCATGCCGCTTTCCGGCGACTTCCGCGACCCGCGACAGGAACAGTGGGGGCAGGGCTACGTGCCCGGTCTCTGACGAACATACCTCGCGCAACACCGAAGGAGAGCGGATCATGCTTTTCAATCGCGCCCGCGCTATCGACTATATGCAGGAATACGGGCTGGATGCCCTGGTTGCGACATCACCGGTCAACATCACCTATTTCACCGACTATTACTGCTGGATCGACCCGCTGTTCAAAGAGTTCATGATGGTGCCGGGGGCGTCATCCAACCTGGCGCAGGCCTATGCCGTCTTCCCGCTGGAGGGCGAGCCCGCCCTGGTCGTCAATCCGCTGTTCGCCGCCAACGCCGAGGAGTTGTGGGTTAAGGACCTGCACATCTTCGGCAGCGCCGGACTCGACGACTCGCTTCCCGCCGGCGAACTGCCCGAGTCCCTGCTCCGCTTCCAGGAGCTCCTCCATGCCCCGCACGGCAACGCCGCGCCGACCGACGCGCTTTTGAGCATTCTGAATCAGCGCGGGCTGACGGGCGCACGCATCGGCCTGGAGACGGAAGGACTGCCCCCGGAGACGAAGGATGTCATAGCGCGTGCGCTGCCAGGCGCGTCCCTCAAAGACTGTTCCGATCTGATCCGCATGGTCCGGATGGTGAAGAGCGCAGAAGAGATTCAACGACTGACCCGCTCGGCAGAGATCAACGAACAGGCGGCGATGGAGTCCCTGGCCATGGCCCGGCCCGGGTTGGCCGTGTCAGAGATGGCGGGGCACTACCGGGCTCTGGTGGCGCAGATGGGCGCCGATCTCGATCATTTTGCATTCGGCGTGCGCGGTCTGGGCATGACAACAGAAACCGGCTACCAGCTTGCGGAAGATGACGTTCTCTACGTCGATTACGGCTGTATCTACCGGTACTGCTTCTCCGACAGCGGCACGACGCTGGCGATGCGAGAACTGCCGCCCGAATTGAGCAGGCGTTTTGCGGCATTGCGCGCCTGTATGGACGCCGGTGAAGAGGCGATGCGGCCGGGCGCCAAAGCGTCGACTGTCGCAGACGCAATGGTCGATGCCCTGCACGATCGCGGTATCACCGCCTCCTTCCCGCACGGGCACGGCGTGGGTCTGGAGGTGCGCGACTACCCCGTCCTCGTACCCGACAATGGGCTGCGCATCAATGATGACTGTGTGGATCTGCCGTCCGACCTGACGCTGGAAGCGGACATGGTCCTCAACCTGGAAGCCCCGCTCTTCATGCCCGGTGTAGGTTCTCTGCACATAGAGCAGTCATACGTCGTAACGCCGCAGGGGAGCCGGCCCCTCGTTGACCAGGAAAGGCGGCGGCCCGTGGTCATTGGTCAGTGAAGCGAGGCCGTCAACCACACTCGCCGCGACTGGTCGCAACCGGTGACTTGCAATGATGGAACTTGCGCTGCGGCGCAATCTGAGCAAATGGCAACCGATGTCCTTTGTGGTTGTCGGCCTGATTGTCACCGTTGCGCTGATCGCGGCCATTCCGCTCTTTACGAACGCCGCACTGGACAGGTTCCTGCGCAGCGAACTCGCCGCGCAGGACGCTGAACTCCCTCTTTCCAGCCTACTCCTCGTTCATCGCGTGCCCCTATTGAGCTCGACTCCGCTCGAACAGTACAGGCGCGCCGATGACTTTATGCGACAACGCGCAACGGAGCTTTCGGGCCTGCCGCTCACCCGCATGACCCGCTATGGCTCGACGCGTGTCCTCAAGTTTCTGGCCTCCGCCGACAAGGAACTGCCAGAAGATTTGCGCCAGTATCAGTCGGCCGGGCTGGCCTTCCTGACCGGAATCGAACAACATGTGGAGATCGTGTTGGGCGAACCCCTGGGACAGGCGGAGCCGGGCGCAGCCGGAGACGTCATCCCGGCCTGGGTCAGCGAACGGTTCTATTACGACCACGAGATCCAGGTCGGCGACCGCGTTCTCTTCGGCCTCGACGATTCAGACGTTGTTGCTCCCGTCGAGGTACTGGTCAGGGGCGTGTGGCGCCCGGCCGACATAGATCGCGGCTTCTGGTTCGAGGAGCCGGAGGCGTTCGCCTTCTACTTCATCGTTCGCGAGGCCGACTTCATGGGCCGTGTAGCGCCCACCTTGGGGGAACAGGTTCGCAAGTACGCCTGGTTTCTTCTCTTCGACGGAGAGGAGATCAAGGTCGACAAGGTGGCGCCCATGCTGACGGCCATCACCCGCATACAGGCCAGAACTTCCGGCATCCTGTCCCACGTCGACCTCACAGCGCCCGCCTACGAGCTGCTGCAAAAGTACGCCGACCGGGCTGCAGCGCTGCGGATCTTTCTGCTGCTTCTGAGCCTGCCTGTGCTGCTCGCACTCCTGCTCTACACCTTTATCTCCTCCGACATCATGGTGGCGTCGGAGGAGAGCGAAATCGTTACGCTCAAGAGCCGGGGCGCGTCTAGTCTGCAGATCGTGGGGCTCTATCTGTTGGAAATGCTTGCGATCGGCGCGCTGTGTCTGACCGCAGGGTTGCTGGCGGCCGGCGGCGTTACGCAGGGGATGGGGCAGGTCTACCGATTTCTGACTTTCGCGGCCAGGCCGCTGCTGCACCTTTCTTATTCTGCACAGGTCGCGCTGTTTGCCGGCACGGCGACAGTTCTGGGCATCGGCGCGACACTGCTTTCGGCCGCCGGTGCGGCCAGGCGCACGGTCGTTACGCACCAGCGCATGACGGCGCGCGAGGAGTTCCTCAACCGCGCCCGGCGCAGCGCATGGCTCCCCTTTGAACTCCTGTTTCTTGCCGGCGTCATCTATGCTTACTGGCGCCTGCGGCAGCAGGAACAGGCCCTCCAGATCACGCGGGACACGTTCGTGGATCCGCTGCTCCTGCTGGCGCCGACCGTATTTGTCACAGCCGTGGCACTGGTCTCCCTGCGTGGGCTTCCGGCCGTCACCGGCCTGCTGGGGCGGGCGGCGAGCCGCTTCATCAGTGTGCCATTGTGGCTGGCCATCACGCAGATCTCGCGGCGCTCCGGCAGCAATCGCGCGCTTCTCTTTCTCCTGATCTTTACGATTGCTCTTGGCCTCTTCAGTGCGACCTTCGCCGGCACGCTCGATACACACTACACCGACGTCGTCCGCTACGCCGTCGGCTCCGACCTGGCAATTCAGGTGCAGTGGGAGCAGGTGGGGGGAAGTTCCGAGCAGCGCTGGCGTTATCCTCCTTTCGCTGTCGTCCAGTCGATCCCCGGGGTGGAGGCTGCGACCCGTGTGCTGCGGCAGCCGGTTTTCGTCGAAGGACTTGAAGGGAACGTAAATGCTACCGTGCTGGGGATCGACCGGGCGGAGTTCAGCCAGGCCGGCTGGTGGCGAGACGACTTTTCCCAGGAATCTCTGGGCGCGCTGACCAATAGACTGGCGCTCGACTCCAGGGGTGTTCTCGTCAGCCGCAGCTTCATCGAGGCAACCGGACTGCGCGTGGGTGATAACCTGTCCGTCTTCGTCGAGGGTATCAGTCGCCCCATCAATTTCACCGTTGCCGGCGTCCTCAGCTACTTCCCGACACTGTATCCGGAGGACGGCCATTTCTTTGTTGGCAATTTGGAACACATTTATCGCACCATCGGTAACCGACCATACGACATCTGGATGAGACTGGATGGCAGTGCCGACCCGGCGGCCATCCTCGAAACTCTGCGCGCGCGCGGGTTCATTATCACCGCCGCGACCGACAGCCGCTGGGAGACCGCGGTCTGGCGTACTGATCCGCAGCGCACGGCGCTGTTCGGCATCCTTTCCCTGGGTTTCGTCGTAGCGACGGTCATCTCCGGGCTGGCGTTCCTGTTGCACTCGCTGTTTGCGTTGCGCCAGCGTATCCTGCAGTTCGGCCTGTTGCGGGCCATCGGGTTGTCGACGGCACAAATCACCGCTGTCGTTGTTTTTGAAAAACTGTTCCTTGTGCTCCTCGCTGCTGTGGGGGGTTCGCTGATCGGTGCGTTGACCTCGGCGTTGTTCGTTCCCCTCCTCCAGATTGGAACGGCCGTGCACGGCTCGACGCCGCCTTTTGTCGTGTCGCCGGCTTGGGGGCAGGCAGTGAAGATCTATATTGCTTTTGCGGTCATGGTGAGCGTGACATTGGCAATCGTCATTGGGCAGTTGCGTCAGCTGCGCATCTATGAAGCGATCAAGTTGGGGGGTCTGGAATAGGGCTGAAGCCAAGCTTAGAACGGTTAGGTGCACCTGCTTTGGGGCCAGCGCGTCCTGCCTCACTTCTTTTGACATGAGCAAGAAAATAGAGCATACTGCGTGCAGTGGACTGGAAACGGCCCGCATCTCCCAATGGCATATTCTCGGTCTATATAACCAGCAGGAAGTTCCTTTTTCTCCATCCCGGATTCCATGCGCATTGAGCGCTCCACATGTGACACCGATGTCCTGAATAAGGGGGTGGTGGCCCGCGCAATGAACTGAATCGTGGCGCCTGGTAAACAAGGTGCATGTCGATTTGCTCCGTCTTCGCAGCCACGTAGCTGCAGGTGTAGGCGGGGCAGCCCTATGAAACCATAGCCCTTCCCGTACTTTCCCTAATCTAAAGGAGACTCAAATCACTATGATGTCGAAAAAGTACTCGCGACGCGATATGCTCAAGTTGACCGGCGCGGCCGCCGGCGCAACGTTGATGGCGGCCTGTGTGGCGCCTCCGGCTGCGGCACCGGCCGGCGGCGACGCTGAACCGGCGATGGGTGCCATGCGCAAGACGGTGCGCTGGTGGGATAACTACAACGCCGAACATCCAATAGGGTCCACTTTGATTGAGCAGGTCTTCCCCGTTTTTGAGCAGGAGAATCCCGGTTGGGACGTCGAGTTCACATTCGTCACCAACACCGAGTTGGTGCCCAAGATGATCACCTCCCGGATGGCCGGCGAGCCTGCCGACCTTTTCGCCAACTTCGCCGGCCGCGGCAGCCTGGCCCATGCCGGTTACACGACCCCGCTCCAGGACTACGTTAAGGAGTGGGGCCAGTGGGACGACATGATCGACGGATTCCGCAATCTCAGCACCGTCGGCGGCGACCTTATCGGCTACCCGGCCCTCTGCGGCACCAAGATGTACATCTACCGCAAGGACTTCTTCGATGAGGCCGGTCTCGATGCGGACACCTTCCCGGACAACTGGGATGACCTGCTGGACGCCCAGCTCAAGCTGACGCAGCGTGACGGCGACGGCAATATTACGCGCGCCGGCATGCGCATGGGCAAGACGTGGGACTGGGAGCAGATGACGGTCAACGCCTACCAGAACGGCGGCGGCGAGTTCGACCAGAGCGACCCCCTGACCGGTAAGTGCACGGTCAACGCGCCCGAGTTCGCCGAGGCCTTTTCCTGGAACCTGGACCTGAAGCGCGTCCACGGGATCAACCCGCTGGAAGGCCTGACGCTGCCGCCCGGCACGTGGGCGACGGTGGAGGGCTTCACCGCGATGGAGATTCAGGGACCGTGGTGGGTGCCCAACATGCGGTTGCGCAAGCCCGAAAACGCCCACCTGATGGGCATCGGTGCGCCGATTGCCCGCAATGCCGGCGGCGAGCGCATCGGGCTGGCCAATGCCAACCACATCATCAGCGTCTACTCCGAGAGCGAAGTGCAGGAAGCCGCGTTGGCACTGCTGGAAGTCTACTCCCGGCCCACCAGCCAGGAAGCCCTGCACAACGCCATTGACGCCGAAGGCAGGTTCCCACAGTTCTTCCTCACGGCCTTCAGGTCGATGAACGAGAACCTGGCCTGGCTCCAGGATGAGCCGCTGATCCGCGACACGGCATTCCTCGAATACGCCGGCTCGGGTCGTGACGTCGGCTACGACCATGTCGGCTATCGCGAGATGGCCATAAACATTTGGAGCCCCTTCACCGAAATGGCGCTGTTCGGCCTGCGTGAAGACCAGGATGCTCTGGACAGCATGGCGAGCAAGGCGGACGGGATCACGAACCGGATCCTGAGTACGGGTGCATAGGTTGAAGATTTAGACCAAATAGGAATCTGGCGAGTGAATGGTGGGTGGTGCAGTTGCCGTCCACTATTCACTTACCACTATCCGCCGGGGTTAGGAGGTCGCCCGTGGCTGTTGGCACGGTAAGCCGATTTCAGGAGTTTCGCGCCGAGTTGCGACGCAGCGAGGTCAAGTGGGCCTATACGCTGATCCTGCCCGCGGTCCTGCCTCTGATGATCTTTACGGTTCTCCCGGTCCTGGGAGCGATCGGCCTCAGTTTCACCCAATTCGACGCGTTCAGCGCCACGATGCGGTGGACCGGAACGGACAACTACGGTGTGGCGTTCGGCAACGACCTGTTCCGGACCACGATCAGAAATACACTGCAGTTTACGGTCGGATTCGTACCGCTGTCGATGGCGGTCGGTTTTACCGCTGCCATGCTGCTGAATCGCAGGATTCGCGGTATCTCCTTCCTGCGCGGCGCCTACTATCTGCCTGTTCTGACCTCGACCATCGCCATGGGAATCGCCTGGATGTGGCTCTTTCAGCCGCAGGTGGGGCTGGTCAGTCTGGCGCTGAAGCTCTTTGGCGTTACCCCCAAGGACTGGCTCAACAGCCCGTTTACCGCCATGCCGGCCGTGATTGGCGTGGCCGTCTGGAAGGCGTTTGGCGGCACGATGCTCATCTACCTGGCCGGGTTGCAGGGCATACCGGAGACCTTCTACGATGCGGCCAAGGTGGACGGCGCCGGGCGCTGGCAACTGCTTCGCTTTATCACCTGGCCGCTGCTGCGGCCCGTCACCTTCTACCTCTTCATCATCGGCATGATCGATTCGCTGCAGGTGTTCGACCTGGTGATGATAATGACCGAGGGCGGGCCCGCCTTCCGCACCACAACCATCGTTCACCAGATCTATCTGAACGCGTTCAAGTTCAATCAAATGGGTTACGCTTCGGCCATGGCGGTCTTGCTGTTCATCGCCATTGCCGTTCTTACCTTCTTCAACTGGAAGTTCTTTTCTTCATCGCTCGAATACTGATCACCGGAACCCGGTCACTCGCCTGATCGGTGGCCGCGAGGGTCGCATATCACATGGCACAGACTCGGAGATTGCGAATTCCGCCGCGGGAAGAGTTGCTCTATCGGACTCTACTTACCCTCGGCATCATAATCGGGCTTATCATCGCGGCGCTGCCCTTTCTCTGGATGGCGGTCAGCTCTTTGGGCACGGCCGGCATGGTCATACGGATCGGCTTCACCTGGGACATGTTCAACCCCTTGAACTGGAGCCTAGAGCCCTACGTCGTCGCCTGGAAGATGGCCAGCATCAGCAAATATATCCGCACCACGACCATCTATGCGGTCGCGGTTACTGTGCTGGCGACAACCACATCCTCGCTGGCGGGTTACGTCTTCGGCCGCCTGCGTTTCCCCGCGCGCGACTTCCTGTTCGGGCTTGTTCTGGCCACGATGATGATTCCGGGTTCAGTCACTTTTCTGCCGCTCTTTATTCTCATGCTGCGGCTGCCGCTGCTGGGCGGCAACGACATTTTCGGCGCGGGCGGGCACGGACTCTACAACAGCTACGCCGGCCTGATCCTGCCCAACGTGGTCAGCGCCAGCTCCATCTTTCTCTTCCGCCAGTTTTTCCGCACGCTGCCGAAAGACTTGGAGGACGCGGCGCGCATCGACGGATGCAGCGAACCGATGATCTGGCTGCGTGTGATTATGCCCCTGTCCGGACCAGTCGTGACCGTCGTGGCCCTCTTCCAATTCCAGGGCAGTTGGAACGCCTTTGTCTGGCCGCTGGTGATGTCCAGCTCCGAACGCCTCTACACGATTTCGGTCGGCATGTATTCGCTTGCCTACGGCTCCGGCTCATTGACGTCGATGGCTGAACTGTTCCAATCTGTCCTGTTGGCCGGGTCGGTGATGGCCGTGCTGCCCATCCTCGTCCTCTTCATCGCATTCCAGCGCCAGTTCGTGCAGGGCATCGCCCTTACCGGTCTGAAGTAAGACGGAATGCTCTCCCTCTGCGCTGCCGCGCGGCGAAAACCATGACAACACAAAGCATACCGGCACCTGCACTGGCTGAAGTCGAGCACACGCTGGTCGACTATGCGCGCGACCGCTATGCCGGCCACCCCCGCCAGGGCGGCATCTTTAACTTCGGCGGCGGCGAAATCGCCATCATCTACAACCGCGCGCCGTGCGCCTACCGCTACAGGAGCGATGTCCAACACGGTCCGGCCGGATACCACGGCCGCGCGCAGTTCGTCCTGGCGCGCAGCTCTGACAGCGGCGCAACCTGGGACCGAGCCAATGACGTCGTCATCTTCGACGAGAGTGCACCGGTTGAGGCGCGGCGCGCCTTTCTGCAACAGGTGGAAACCGAACCCGCGGTCGCGCGTCAATGGATCGACCTGACCGCTCCCGATACGGCCATCCTGTTCGGCCGTACCCATGCCGGCGAGGGACAACTGCCGGCCCTGCTCTGTTTCGCCGTGCGCTCTCCGGACCGGGGCCATACCTGGGAGTCTGTTCCTACGCCGGTCCACCCGCCTCTCGGACATGACATGGTACATAAGGACGGGCACCCGCTCGTACAGATGGCGGACGGGACGCAGCTGGCCGCGATGACGACCGGTCTGCCCACCGGCGGCGTGGTCCTGTATGGCACGGATGACAACGGCCTCACCTGGGAGCCGCTCGCCCGCATCTGTGAAGATCCCACCGGAGACGGGCGCCCCACCTACGCCGGCCTGCTGCTTCTTCCCTCGGGCCGCCTGCAGTGTTACTCACTCAACATCGACGGGCTGCGCGACGCCATCCAGATTAACTATTCCGACGACGGCGGCTACTCCTGGTCCCAGCCGGAGCCGATTGTGCGCTGGGGGCGTTCTCCGTGGGCGATGCGGTCCCGGGAGCGGCGAAGCACTTTGTCAGGCATTGGCAAACACTATCGTTCTCCGTGGCCGATACAGCTGGCGGACGGACGTATTCTCGTGTTATTCGGCCGTCGCAAGGTCCCGCGTGGGATCGGCATGATCATCAGCGAGGATGAAGGCGAGACCTGGAGCGACGAGCAGATTCTCCGCGACGACTGCCCTACCACAGATTTGGGGTACCCGGTTGCGACTGAAGTGGAGCCTGGCCGCATATTCACCGCCTACTACTTTACGATGGACGACGGCAATGGCATGGGCGGCACACGCTACGTAGCCGGTTCGACTTTTCTTCTCAAGTAAGACAGCTGCACAGACGGAGGGGCGTCAGGCAAAGCCCGCAGGATTGGGGGTGTTCTCGCCGTCCACACAGTTCGGAGGAAAGCACTATGTCAGACTCGATCAAAATGGCGCTGATCGGCTGTGGCGGTATGGGGCGCAGTCATCTGCGACGTGCCCGCGACGTGCCGGGGTTAAATTTTGAGGCTTATGTCGATGCCCTCGAAGAGGCTGCCGCCGGCGCCTTCCATGAGTTCGGCGGCCGTTACCACACGACTGACGTCGAAACCGTGTGGGACGACGATGAAATAGATGCCGTGCTAATCGCCACCCATCATGATTCGCACACGCCCTTTGCGACCCAGGCGGCCGCAGCCGGCAAGCACATCTTTCTCGAGAAACCGATGGCGCTCACGATCGAAGAGTGCCTGGAGATCGAAGAGGCCGTGGCCAGGGCGGGCGTCAAACTGATGATGGGTTTCAAGTTTCGCTTCGCCCCGCTGGTCGCCAAGGTGAAGGAGGTTATCCCAGAGCCCCTGGTAACGGTGGGCCAGAGCCTGCATCCCAACATGAAGGGATGGGCGATTACGCCTGAGCGCGGCGGCGGCCCCGTACTTTCAAACGGCTGCCACGCCTTCGACCTGGTCTACTGGCTTAATGAATCGGAGCCGGTGCGCATCAGCGCCGCCGGCGGCGCGCTGACCCATCCCGAGATCGGGCTGGTGGACAACGCCGCGGTCTCGGTGCAGTTCGAGAACGGCAGCATCGCGTCCATCATAGCCGGCGACAGCGGAGATGCCCGCTACACGTCCAAGTTCTTTTTCGAGGTGCTCGACGGCCAGCGCACGGCCACGCTTCACGACCGCTGCCACAAGGTCACATTTGGGGACTGCGAAATCGATTCGTTGTCGGTGGAGGAGTTGCCGCCCCCCGCCCCTTCCGATCCGGAGGGTACGCGGGGCGAACTGGAAGCTTGGGCCAGGTGTCTGCTGGACGATACCGAGCCGCCAATCGGTCCCCGTGACGGCACGCGGGCGACGGCGATGGTGCTGAAGGCGTTTGAGGCTATCCGCAGTGGCAAGACGCAGGAGTTGGGGTTGTGAGGCTCATTTCCGTTTAACAGATCGCCAATTTAGGGGTCATCGCTAGTGGGGTGGCCATAGGCCCCAACACCTCTATGACTCGGCCCGCGCAGTTCGGCCGTATGGTGTATAATGGGTGCGCAGTCTGAAAACTTTGGCGACAGATTTTCGGTATTTCTGTCTAATAGGGGGTGTTGGAAAGATGACCCAGCTTCTTCAACAGGCTTACGAGAGAGCCGTGGCACTGCCACAAGAGGATCAGGATAGACTCGGGCGAGTTCTATTAGCGGAATTGGAAAACTACAAGGGGCGATCCAAGCTTTCTGATCGATCTGAGTCGGAGGGCCAAAGGAAGCAGCTGGACGTTGAGCTTTCGACTCCCACTCCATCAAAAACGCTTGCTGATCTGTATGGTGTTTTTGCCGATGGCAAGCCCGCCCGTTCTAAATCAGAGGAGAGAGAAATATCGCGCAGAGCACGGTCTGACAGATATAGATGACGAATTATCTCCTTGATACAAATGTCCTCATTAGATTCTTGCGCGATGACCATGAAGAGCACTCTCCGGCTGCCCAAGGGCTGTTTCTGGAAGCACTCTCAGGAGAATGTGAACTGATTTTGACGGACGTTGCGGTTGCCGAAGCTGTGTGGGTTCTCCTTTCCGTTTACAAGATCGATCGCAGGCAGATTGCGGAAGAGTTACAGTTTGTTGCAAAAAGCCCAATGGTTCGCTGTGTGAATCGAAATGAGTTGTTAGATGCTTTGGATCGCTTTGCCATAACAAGATTCGATTTCTTGGATTGTTATCTGGCCGCCATGGCCGCTGCTTCTGGCGACCACGTTGCGACGTTTGACAATGACTTCGTCAGATTTACGGACGTCCTGCGCTGGGACCATGGCGTTTGAATGGACATGCCGAGTAAAGTCTATCGACGCGAGAAATCCGCCGCACTCCTGTGTGGGCCGTTGCATACTTTCACTTTATCTCTTTACCCACTCTAACTGAACAGAATCGTCACCAACAAGGCGCACTCTTCCTCCGCCTCCAGCGCGTGCATCGTCCCGCCCTACAGGAAGAGCCATGAACCCGGAGCCAGCGCTCGCGGCTCGTCCTCAACGAAGAATGTGCAGTTGCCGCTGAGGCAATGGACCGTGATCGGGCCGTCAACCTTGTGGGGTGGGATCTTCTTGCCCGGGCCGAGGTAGACGCGAATCGCTTCGAACTCTTTCTCCTTGACGACTGCGGTCGAAGCCGTGCCGCCAAAGGAGTTGAGGTCAATTACCTTCCCGTGTTCTGCATGCTCGATGGCCACTTGAGAATTTCCTTTCTAAATCACCGTCTCGCCCTATAGAACGGCCGCTTGCAGATGCGCGCCCGGCGCGGCCTGCCGCGAATCAGTACATGGATCTCCGAGCCGATGCGGGTCATGCCGCGCGGCAGGTATCCCAGGCCGACAAATTTGTCCAGCGTCGGGCTCTTCATGCCGGTGGTTACATGGCCGACCACCTGCCCCTCCAAACCGATGATCCCGTGGTCCTCCCTGGGAACGGCCTTCTCTATCATTTCGAACCCCACCAGGAAGCGCTCGGTACCCTCCAATTTCACTTTCAGCAGCGCATTGCGCCCCAGGAAGGCCGGTTTCTCCAAGGCGACGGCCCAGCCAAGCCGCGCTTCGTAGGGATTGGTCTTGGCGTCGATTTCGTGGCCGTATAGTGACATGCAGGCTTCGAAGCGCAGGCTGTCGCGGGCTGCAAGGCCGCACGGCAGCAGACCGTCGCGAGCCCCCTCCGCCAGCAGAGAGTCCCAGAATGATACCGCCTTGTCGGGAGGCAGGTAAAGCTCGTACCCGTCTTCGCCCGTGTAGCCGGTACGGCCGAGGAGCATCTCGACGCCACCCACTTCAGCCTCCATGGCCGTGCGGGGCGGCGCGGCTGAAAGATTGGCGGCGCTCATCCTGTCCAGGATCGCGGCCGCTTTGGGGCCTTGTACGGCGAGCATATAGGTTTCTTCCGAAATGTCGGTCAGTTCCACGCGATAGCCGTGGGTGAAACTCTGCAACCAGGTGAAATCCTTTTCCCGATTGGCCGCGTTGACGACGATAAGCCACTTATCCGGCAGGCGGTAAATGAATATGTCGTCAACGATGGTGCCGTCATCGTAGCAGAGCAGGCTGTAGCGGGCTTCCCATTCGCCCAGAGAGGCGACGTCTGCGACTTGCACATACTGAAGATAGGCCAGTGCGTCCTCACCGCTGAGCGCAAACTGGCCCATGTGGTCGATATCGAACACGCCGGCGGCTGTTCGCACGCTGCGATGCTCTGCATTGGGGCCGGCAGTGTACTGTACAGGCAGTTCGTAGTCGGCGAAGGGAACCATGCGTCCACCCAGT
The DNA here is from genome assembly GCA_034428435.1 of Caldilineaceae bacterium. Taxonomy (GTDB): domain Bacteria; phylum Chloroflexota; class Anaerolineae; order Caldilineales; family Caldilineaceae; genus Bin5. The sequence goes on from DAOUHY010000373.1 coordinate 19,876, forward strand.
TCCACATGTCGGTCGTAAAGTCGAGTCTGTTTCATTGCTTCCTTGTCTCCAATACCGCGCCGGGCCTCCCCGGAATCGCTCAGCACAAACAGCACTGATCATACAACAGAACGGCAGGGAATTGGCAAATAATTGCAGGTTTCGTAGTCGCTACAGAAGCATGGTGAAAACGGAGGTAGAATGGCTTCTTCTCCGACTTCCAACAGAAGGAAAAGGGGTGCATCCCAAAGTGGGGGTGAACAGTCGCAATCCTCTGGCAGAGCCCTGACCAGGACCTGTCCGCGTTCCGATCTGCGCCAGAGGAACCAGCAACTCTCTCCTCTTCACTCTCTACTCGCATTAGGGCGGTCGGGCCTATTCGGCCCTCCCTTGTGCGGGGGCTCCGCCCCCGCAACGCCCCCTCTCCTACAACATCCCTGGTCGACCGGGTGTCGATATTCGTAACAGGTGCCTAATCGAAGGAGTCTAGCCAGACCACGTCCCGCCAGTCTCATCAGATCCCCGCAGGTGCCGGCCTTGTGCCTGCCTTCGCACCCTCCCCAACTGACGGACTCCGCCGTACGGCCAGGCTTGGCGCCTGCACTGCGTCTCGCCCAAAGACGGTAAACATTTCCAACCACCGCTGGCACTGATTCCCCGCCAGACTGTTCCCACCCCAAATCTGGGATGCACCCATGTTGATG
>DAOUHY010000374.1:0-7264 GCA_034428435.1 Caldilineaceae bacterium
CCTCGTCATCGCCGGCGGCTCAGGCTGCTACAACCCGGAGCCCATGAGCGCCTTCTTCGACGCCATGGTCATAGGCGAAGGCGAAGAAGTGATCTTCGAGATCATCGATGTGCATGAACAGTGGGAAAAGGAACTCGCTGCCAGCACAGACCAGTCGGCGCAGGACCGCAGCAAGCTTTGGGCCATGCTCGCCCAGGTCCCCGGCGTCTATGTACCCGCCCTTTACGAGGCTAGCTACGCCGCCGACGGCACCATCGCCGCCATCCGCCCCACCCACCCCGACGCCCCCGAAACCGTGATGAAGCGCGTCGTCACCGTCATGCCGCCTCCGGTCACCAATTTCATCGTCCCCTTCATCAACGTCGTCCACAACCGCGCAGCCATCGAAATCATGCGCGGCTGCACCCGCGGCTGCCGCTTCTGCCAGGCCGGCATGATCTTCCGCCCCGTGCGCGAGCGGCCCGTGGAGGAGGTCCTGCAGGCAGTCGACGAAATGATCGCCAGCTGCGGCTTCGAAGAAGTAAGCTTCCTCAGCCTCAGCAGCAGCGACTACACCTACGTCGAGGAGCTGGTCCGGCGCACGATGGAGCGCCACGGCGCCCGCAAACTCTCCGTCGGCCTGCCCTGCCTCCGCATCGAAAGCTTCAGCGTCGACCTGATGGACCTGCTCGAAAAAGGCCGCCGCCGCTCCGGCTTCACCTTCGCACCCGAAGCCGCCACCGACCGCCTGCGCGACATCATCAACAAGCCCATCCCCGACGACGATCTGCTGCGCACCGCCGAAGAAGTCTACCGCCGCGGCTGGAAGACCATCAAGATGTACTTCATGATCGGCCATCCCACCCAGACCCTCGCCGACGTCCAGGCCATCGCCGACCTGTCCAAAAAAGTGCTGGCCGTCGGCCGCCGCGTCCTCGGCAACAAAGCCAACGTGCGCATCGGCGTCAGCACCCTCGTCCCGAAACCCCACACGCCCTTCCAGTGGGTGCCCATGGAAGAAGAGTCGACCATCCGTCAGCAGATCCGCCTCCTGCAGCGGGAGCTCAAAGATCCCGCTATCCACTTCACCTGGAACGATCCGCCCGAAACCCTGGTCGAAGCCTTTCTCACCCGCGGCGACCGCAAGCTCTGCGACGTCATCCAGCGCGCCTGGGAGCTCGGCGCCAAACTCGACGCCTGGGGTGAGCACTTCCGCTTCGATCTCTGGCAGCAGGCCTTTGCCGACTGCGACCTTGAGATGGACTGGTTCGCGCGCCGTCAGCGCCCCCTCGACGAAATCCTGCCCTGGGAGCACATCTCGGCCGGCCTCAACAAAGAGTTCCTCGCCCAGGAGTATCTGCACACCTACGCCGGCGGCGTCGTCGACGACTGCCGCGAACACTGTTTCTCCTGCGGCATTCTGGGCTTCTTCAAGGAGCAGCGCCGCGAGGCGCCCGATGAGGCATGGTGCTGCCCGCCTCTGGGCAAAGACAAGATCCGCCAGCCCGTCGACGTCGTGCCCGTGCCGCTCTACTTCAACGACGAAATGAAAGAAACAGGCGTCTCCCTCCCGGCCGGCACAGGCGCCGACCCCGCCCAGCTCATCCAACTGAACGCCGCCGCCGGTCAGTTCGCAGAACGCGTGCCCCAGCGCCGTCACGGCACCGTCTCCCAGCGCATCGCCGAAGCAGAGGCCGTCTGATGGCTTCGAACAACCTCCTGCAGCCGCCGCCCTCGCCCGAAGAGCCCCCCCGTCAGCGCGTCCGCTTCACCTACGAAAAGGGCGAGGCAATCAAGTTCATCAGCCACCAGGATGAGTCCCGCCTCTGGGAACGGACCCTGCGCCGCGCCAATTTGCCCCTCCTCTATAAACGCGGCTTCAACCCGCAGCCCCACATCCAGTTCGCCGCGCCCCTCGGCCTCGGCATGACCGGCGTACGCGAACTGCTCGACGTGGCCTTCAGCCCGCCTGTCCCGCTCGATGAACTGTCAATGCGGATCCGCGAAAAGCTGCCCCCCGGAGTGCGTCTGCTCAGCGCATCCGAAGTGCCCTTCAAAACGGTGTCGCCCCAGTCCCTCACCATCGGCGCCGACTATACCATTCTCATCTACGCCGACGCCGGCGAGGTGTCCGAACAGGAGCTGGAAGCAAAGATTGAGGCGTTTCTTGAAAAAAGGGAAGTCTGGCGCGAACGGGAACGCCACGGCCAGCGCTACCGCTACAACCTGCGACCACTGGTTCTCGAACTGCGCTACACCGGCTTCGACCCTGCCGCAGCCGAGCATCGTATCGCGCTGCGCGTACAAATGCGCCCCGGCGCAACTGGCCGCCCCGACGAGCTTGTCGACGCCCTCGGCTTCGACGACTACGCCCGCACCCTCCGCCGCGAACGTATCTACTTCTCCGATTCTGAGGAGGATCTGGCCCTCTTCGCCACCTACCCGGTCATCTCCCAGGACGAAATCTCACCCGAGAGGCCCAGGCCCCGCCGCAAAGGCCGCAAGCGCCGCCGCCGCTCCGGCGCACAGCCCAAAGCTGACAAGCAGACCAACCAGGCCTTCGCCCAAAAAGCCGCCGACGAGTTCGACTAAACCCCCGCGTCGGCATCCTGCGGCAGCGTCACAGCGCGGCGGGCAATCTCAGAACAGCGGCACGTCCAACCACTTTCCGCCCTGCATCGCCGACTCGTGCGCGATGATCCCCGGTATCGTAAAGTCCAGCGCCCGCACCACGTCGATCGGCGGCTTTGTGTTTTGTTCAATCGCGCCGATGAAGTCCCGCACCATGTAGTACTCTGACGTGCCGTGCCCGCCTCGCCGCGCCTCCTCCGGCGCATTCGGGTCCACCGTCGGGCACTCGATCTGCCGCGCGCCCGCCTCGGCTGTCGCCTCCTCCTCGCTGTAGAACAGTCCCGTCGTACCGCCCCACCCGCCCTGCCGGCCGTTCTCCACAAAACCCTTCTCGCCGTACAGCGTGTAAAAGATCATGTCCGGATGCCGCGGCGCCACCTGGCTGCGCAAAATCTTGACCGTGGCCCCCTTCTCCGTCTGGAACAACCCCACCTCCATGTCCAGGTAGCCCAACCCCTCGTCCGGGTAGATGTTCTTACCCGAATGAACACCGGTCGCCTTGACGATGCGGTCCTCCATCAACGTCAGTATCGGCCCCAGGCAGTGCGCGCAATACCAGATCGGCGCCCGCGTATAACGCCATCTGCGCTCCCCCGTTTCCGGGTTCCGCAGCAACGGTACAATCTCGTGGATATACTCACCTTCCGCGTGGAAGATCTTCCCCAGCTTGCCCTGCTTTATCCACCCCTGCCACTCCCGTATGTAGTGAAAGTAGCAGTAGTTCTCACCCATCATGTAGACGCGTCCCGTCTTCTGCACCGTCTCCACCAGGCGCGCACAGTCCGCCACCGTGTACGCCGCCGTCTGCTCGCACAGCACATGCTTCCCGCTCTCCATCGCCGCAATCGAATGCTCCGCGTGATACTCGATCGGCGTCGCCACAACCACGATATCCAGCGGCGCGTTCACGAAATCCTCAAACCGTGTAAACATCCTCTCGTCGGGCAGCGAAAAAGCAGCCCCCGTATCCGCCAGCGTATCCTCGTCAATATCGCAAAGAGCGGCAACCTCCACCCGCGGATGCCCGGCCAGGCTCCGCATCAGCCCACCGCCGCGGTGCAATCCCACAAATCCAGTCCGTAGCTTACTCATTCTCTCCCCAGCTCCTTCATCGCCTTTTCGTCCCGTGCTGTCCAGCGGCCTCTTCCGCCGCAATGCGACAGCCTATTCGTTCCACAACGCTTCCACCAGCTCCACCGCCGTATCCACAATCCGTTCGACGCCCTCCAGGGCAATCCGGTTGGGTCCTACCAGAGATTCATATCCCTCCTGTTCGAAGGCCGCCTCGGTAGGCTGATACATCGCCAGGTCATTCGTCAGCTCAGCCACCACCGTGTACGGAAAGGGAGAACGTCGCTTTATCGAGAGCCCGTGCTCAACAAACAGCTCCCCAGGATTGGACGCGATCGCAAGTGGTCCAATGCGCGCCGCGTTGATTGGCACGTCCCACTCCTCCGGCAAGCCGGCGACAAGCTCAGCCTGCCTGTCAAAGACATCGGCGCGTCCGCCCGCCCCACCCCAATTGAGCCGACCAATCGCCTCCGGCGAATGATCGGCCGGATCCCGCCGCGGTACTGTGATATCCCGGCGTATCGCGCTGACCGCAATCGGTCCTTCCACCGGAACTGCCCGCCGCGCCGCGTCCACCGCCTGCTCCGCAAAGTAAGTCGCGCCTTCACGCCAGCGCACGCCTCCTAGCGTCACGTTGATGTCCGCGCACGCGCCCGGCGTATAGACCGAAATCACTCCTGGCCCGTACTCCTCTCTCATCTGCTCCGCAACTACGCACGGGTAGTCCGCCGACCAGGTCGTACCCCCCTTGGAGTTCGTATGCAGCGAGTAATTGTAGAAGACGCCCAGTGGTGAACCGTCCAGCCTGTCAAAGCGGACGACCCACATTTCGGGGTCGACCGGACCGGCCGTCCCATACACCTGAGGAATGTACTCCAGGTCGTTGAGCGCCTGCGGCATCCACGTGTTCATCACTTTGCCGTCCGGGCAGATGACGCGGCGATTATGAATGCCGTGGTGGACCAGCGACCTGCCTATGTGCATCGAAACAGGCTCCATCCGTCCAGCGGCCTCTTCAACGCTCGCCCCGATCCGGTCCGGCAGCGTCGCCAGATAGTCCGCGTCGATCACGTCTGAAGAATAGACCCCCTCAGCCGTATAGGGCCCGCTATGCGTGTGGCTGCACGCGATCATTATTGCATCCGACGCGATGCCTGTACGGCGGGACGCTTCGGCGATAATCGGGTCCGTCAACGCCTTGGGCAATCCGATCAAGTCGACGCCCACAATGGCAATCCGCCTGCCCCCGCTCTCCGCTACGAGCGCGTGGGACTGCAATGGATCCGTAGTGCCTTCGTTCCTGCGCGGGTCGAGGCTCCCGCACATGAAGAGACCCTCCGGCGGCGTAATGTCCGTTTCGCCAAAGCCGACCCGAAGTTGGCTATGTGACACAGTCAAGTCTCCTGGGAGTCCTATTTTGTAGTGTTGAGTTCAATCGCGGCGCTGGGATTCGTTGACATTCCAACCAGCCTACCCTACCGTAGGGGCACCCCTTGTGGGTGCCCTGGTTTCCGCCACTCTTGTGGGCCCTCCTTGTCCCTCGCTGGAACAAAGAAATGCGTTCTTCGCGCCCCTTCGCCGATCGAAAGGTCTGTCTGCAACGAAACTCCAGCGAAAGACATTCCCGAACCCAACTGCAGACCTTCTGGTCCTGTTGAACATTGCAACGCTTCCCGAAATGTCAACGGAACCTAGCGAATGGCAGCCTCATCCTCATAGTAAACCCAACGACCGGCCAGCCGAAACTGGATCAGAGTGAGTACCACCAGCAGCATGAACAACAGCCAGGCTATCGCGCTGGCATAGCCCATTCGAAAATAAAAGAATCCCTGGTTGTAAATGTAGACGACCCAGAAGAGGAGAGAGTCCATCGGGCCCGCAGCCGCCAGTCCGTAGTTCGCGCTGCCCAGAAGGAATACAGGCGTGAAAATCTGAAAGCTGCCGATGATGCCCATAATGACAACAAAAAGGATCGTCGGCGAAATCAAGGGAATCGTGATCTTCCAGAAACACCGCAGAGCGCCCGCCCCGTCAATCGCCGCCGCTTCGTACAGCGTCTGCGGGATCCCCTGCAGACCGGCCAGATAGATGATCATCCCCCCTCCGATACCCCACAGGCTCCAGAGCACAAGCGAAGGTTTCGACCAATCAGGGCTGGTAAGCCAGTTCGGGCCGACAATGCCGAAAACCTGGTAGAGCGTCTCATTCAGGAGGCCAAATCGATCATGCAGAATGAAGATGAAAAGCGAAACGGAGGCAACGATTGGAACGATGGAGGGCATAAAGAAGACGGTTCGGAAAACGGTGATTCCCCTGGCCTTCTGGTTCAGCAGCACGGCAAGCAACAGCCCAAGAACTACCTGCGGAACGACCGCTGCGCACACATACCAGACCGTGTTGTAAACGGTAAGCCAGAATCGGTCGTCGTCAAACAGAATGCGTCGGTAGTTTTCCACGCCCAGCCAGTTTGCCGGCAACAGGCTGTCATACTCCGTCAGACTGTAGTAAAACCCGGCAACAAATGGTCCCAGAATGAAGATGAGTAGGCCGAGAAACCAGGGCAAAATGAAGACAATCCCGTCGCGGGCTTCACGCCGGCGTATCGGGCTTGCCCAAACGCTGCGCGGTTTGGCAGGAAGTTGGGCAATCCTATCGCTTTCCGTTACGGGTATGGCTTCCTGACTCATCGGCAAAAACCCTGTACTGAAATGGCAACTCTGAACTGATTCGTCCGCGGCGTTAGTGCCTTCCCCAGGCAATCTAACCTTTTATCCCGGACATTACGACCCCCCTGATGAAGTACTGCTGGAAGAAAAAGAAGACCAGGAGGACCGGAATGGTCATCAATAACGCCATCGCCATCATCTCCTGATAGCGGACCTCAGTACGCTGGATAAACTGCTGCAATCCCAGTGCCAGCGTGAACTTCTCCGGGCTGTTCAGGTAGATAAGTGGCGCAAGAAAGTCGTTCCAATGATGCAAGAATCCAAATATGGCCACTGTCGAAAGGGCAGGCTTGGAAAGAGGCAACAGGATCTGATAGTAAATGCGGTAATTCGAAGCTCCATCGATCGTGGCCTGCTCAAATAGCTCATTCGGTAGCGTCTTGAAAAACTGACGCAGCAGAAAAATGAAGAATGCCCCGCCCCCGAAATAGTAGGGAACGATCAGTGGCCTGAAGGAGTCCAGCCACCCCAGATTCTTGAAAAGTATGAAAGTCGGAATCATCGTGACGACAAAGGGCAGCATCATCGTTGCCAGCAGAACGGCGAACAAGACCTCGCGGCCCGGAAAACGAAGGCGTGCAAAGCCAAATGCAGCCATGGAAGCTGTCAGCAGTTGTCCAAACGTGGCCAGCACCGTGATGAATGCCGTATTAAAGAAATATAGCCCGAAACGACCACTCGTCCAGGCTACGAAATAGTTCTCCCAGACAAAAGGATACGGAATCCAAACAGGGGGCCACATGCCTACCTGCTCATTGCTCTTTAGCGAGGTGGAGACGAGCCACACCAGGGGCATCGCAAACAGGAAACCCAGGGCAACAAGCAGGCAGTAAACCAACGACGACTGTGCAACTTTA
>DAOUHY010000375.1:0-1905 GCA_034428435.1 Caldilineaceae bacterium
ACGATGATGCCGAGGCGCATGGTGAAATTCAAACCGAGCCGGCTTCCCAGAGCGCCGGCGGGCAGGCTCATCACCATGTAGCTCAATGCGCTGGCTGAGTTAAACACGCCAAAAAAGACCATGCTGTAGCCCAGGCGCAGGATGTAGAAGGTCTTGAGGAAGGTCTGGATGCCGAAAAAGCTGATCGCCACGAGTCCGACGACAATCAGGAGCATATTGACATCATGATGGAAGCGGGGGCGGTCTGTCCACAGCGACAGAAGTTTCGTCATGGGAGCACTGTTTCGGCTGGAAAACTGAATCGGTTCAGTAGTCTATATCAGACGGTTATCTTACACCAGGAACGGGTTGAAGGGAAACCTGAAATGGATGCAGACTGTGTGTTGGAATGGAACGCTCTGCGGACCGATCTGCGGGCGGATACACTGGTAATCGGAGCATTCTTTTCCGGCGGACGCGCGTGCGTCTGCTTTGCGTAGTGTCCCGGGCAATATGGGTACGAACCGTCTACGAAACTGTGCATTGTGGAGCGCAGCGGAGACGGCACGGGCTGTGCTCAGGCTTCGATCGGCTTGGAGGTGTAGGGCTCCTGGCTGATGAGCTGGGCGGTCATGCCGCCGTCGGCGTAGATATTGGCGCCGGTGATGGAGGCGCTGCGGTCACTGAGGAGGAAGGCGGCGAGCTCGCCGATCTCTTCCGGGGCGATCACGCGGCCGATGGGAATGTTGGTGCGCCAGAAGTCCAGGCATTCTTCCGGGCTGGGCGCGGCGTCCTGCAGGTCCTGCCAGATCTGGGTATCGAGCAGGCCGGGTGAGATCGCGTTGACGCGAATGTTGTGCTCAGCCATTTCGAGGGCGAAGCTTTTGCCCATCATCACGACGCCGGCTTTGGCTGCGTCGTAGGGGCCGGCGCCGGGCAGGGCGGCATGGGCGTGGACGCTGGCGATGTTGACGACGCTGCCGCCGCCGGGGGACTGCGTGAGGATCTGCTGGCAGACCTTCTGGGTCAGGAAGAAGACGGCGCGCAGGTCGACGCGGATGATGTGTTCCCAGTCCTCGGCGGTCGTCTCCAGGAACGGTTTGGCGAAGTTGATGCCGGCGTTGTTCACGAGACCGTCGACGCGGCCGAATGCGTCGATTGCTTTCTGCACCAGGTCGGCCTGGGCGCCGTCGTCGCCGACGTCGCAGTGCACGGACAGGGCGTCGCCGGGCAGACTTTGGGCAACGTCACGTGCGGCATCGCCGCGGATGTCAGCTACCACAACATTGGCGCCCTCGCGGCTGCAGACGGCGGCGATACCGGCGCCCAGGCCGCCGCCGGCGCCGGTTACGATGACGGTTTTCCCTGTCAGTAGCATCAGATTCTCTCTCCGTCCTGCGCAAGTGGCTGCCCGTTGGCATAGACCGGTTCGGCAACTGCCGCCAGCGCGGCCTTTCGGTCGCGGCGCACACGTGCAAGGTAATCGCGCATTGTTTCGAGGCCGAACTCTTCGATCAGTTGATCGCTGGAGACGCCCGGTACCTGTGAACCGAAGACCAGATGGCAGTCCTGTTTGAGCCACTGGGTGAAGGCGGCGGTCGCCCCATAGCGTTTGAAGAGGGCCTTCAGGTTTTCCAGGTTATAGTCCGGATGGAGCAGGCGACGGTCGAGGTCGATGCGGGCGGTGACCACGGGCGAGCGGCCGGTGCGGTCTCTGGCCTCGCGTTTGACGGCGAGAAGCTCGCGGCCGGCGACGTCGACGAAGGTGGACTGTTCTTTCCAGACGGCGGCCATATTAAAGCCGAACTCCATCGCCCATTTGCTCAACATGCGGCCGCCGGCCCACATGGAGGGCCAGATCACCAGTTCGGCGTGGTTACGGCAGAGGCCGGAGCCGACCTCCCAGTAGTTGAGATCGAAGCAGAT
>DAOUHY010000376.1:0-4106 GCA_034428435.1 Caldilineaceae bacterium
GCGCAACTCGTTGCCCTCGATGCGGCCGGCCATGGAGTGCGGCAGCTTGTAGGCGATGGTGTGGTTGGCGTGCAGCGTCTCGATGCCGGCCATGCCCACCGCCACCGTCTTGACGCCGCCTGCGAACCCTGCATGGCTATGGGGCACGATCGTACCGATGCTGAGACGCAGGTCAGCCTCCCAGAAGAAGGCGTTGGTATAGATTGGCGTCCCGCGCTGGGTTTCGCCCAGATATTTGCGGTTTTCGTGGGGTTGATTCTGGTAAATAGGGAAATCTTCCACGACGGAGCGGCCCAGCTTCAGGATTAGTTCCTCGCGACGCATGGGCGTGTGCGCGCCCAGGCCGATGATGAAGCGGATATTCTCGTGCTTGAGGCCGCCGGCCTGCAGTTCGTCGATCACCAGGGATGCGATGTGGCCCAGAGGAGAGGGGCGCGTGATGTCCTCAACAGCAATTGCCGCCTGCGTGCTGGCGCCGGCCAACTCCCGCAGGGCGGGCGCGCCGATCGGTTGCCGCAGACTTTCGGCCAGCGAATCCGGATGAGCCGGGGCAGCGTCAGCCATCTGCACTTTTTGCACACGCCACGTTGCCGGAAAGTCCAGCTCGATTTCCTCGTCTCCATACCATGCCTGCCAAAGGACCTTCATCTACTCACTCTCCCCTCAGTTTGCGGAAAGTACGGGAAGGGGCGCAGCCCATACTCTCCTGGTTTTGAAGCCGGCCTGCGTGTGGAAGTTGATTCCTTTAGAAATCCGGATGTTCGGTAAGACTGGACCAGGCAGCAGGGTGGTCCTCGCCTGTTCCAACGCAATACACGATCCAGCAGGAGCGCTCGCATTGCAGAGGCCCGTCAGCCCTGCAAGAGATGGGGCGTGTGTTCCACCATATAAGGCTTGACCATTTCAAGACTCTGCGCCAATACATCAACAGCCGTATCGATCTCGCGCGCGGTCATCGGTGTGGAGATTGTGAACTGGCCTCTGGGGGCACTGAATATGCCCCGGTTCATCATCTCCATGTGCAGAAGTTTAGGCAGGGTCCGTGCGGCCTCCTGCGCGGCGACCGCGTCCCGCGCCGTTCTGATTTCGCCTTCACTCCAGTGAATGGGGATGATCGAACCCAGACCCGCGGCGCGCGCCTTTACGCCTGCCGCCTGAAATGCCCGATTGAACCCGTCTTTCAGCCGCTGGCCCAGTTCGTTGATCTGTTTTACCTCCCCGGCCCCATAGTCCTTCAGCGTCGCCAATCCCGCTGCCATGGTGACGTTGTTGCCGTTAAAGGTGCCATTGTGCGGGATCGTTTGGGGGTGAGTCGGGTCAAAGGGAGCCATAATCTCCTGCCTTCCCCCAAACGCGCCCAAGGGCAACCCACCCCCAATGAACTTGGCTACCGAAGTCAGATCGGGTGTCACGCCGACAGCGGACTGAATACCTCCTACATCCAGTCGAAATGTCAGGATTTCATCAAAAATCAGCAGAACGTCGTACGTATCTGCCAGCTGCCTGACGCCTCGCAGGTATCCCGGTTGCGGTTCAACGCCGCCGCCGGATCCGAGGACAGGTTCGAGGATGATGGCGGCGACCTCGCCACTGTGGGCGCGCAGGAGATCCTCCAGCGCATCGAGATCATTGAATGGCACTACCTGCATCCCTTCCATTACCGCCGCGGGCACGCCCCTGGTAGTTAGCCTTCGTCGCGGCAGACCTTCCTCTGCGGTGTCGGGCTTTACGTTTACCTGTACATAGTCATGGGAGCCATGGTAGCCGCCATCCATCTTGACGATGATGTCTTTGCCTGTGAATGCGCGCGCGGCGCGCATCGCCAGGTGCGTTGCTTCGGTGCCGGAATTGCAGTAGCGCACGCTCTCCAGACTGGGCACGCGGCTGCACAGCATTTCGGCATGTTCGACGGTCACTTCGGCGGCGGAACCGAGAACGGTGCCCCTTGCCGCCTGTTCCTGAATTGCGCTGACCGTGGCGGGGTGGGCATGCCCATGGATGAGGGAGGTATAGTTGTTGAGGAAGTCGATGTACCTGTTTTCGTCCAGATCATAGAGGTAGCACCCTTCGCCGCGCGCCATGTATGCGGGATAGGGAGTGTAGTATGAGGATGCCCTGGTGTCACCGCCGGGCAGCGACTTCTTGGCGCGGGCGTCCCACTCTTCTGATCCTTGGGTACGCTGCTTAAACGTCTCGACGATCGTGTTGGCGGTAACCTGATCTGCATTGGAACTCACAACAGGCCTCCAAGTGGGTGGCGTTCAGGCGCCGACTTGATGTCGCATCGAGTTCAACAGTTGGCTCCGGCGCCCCGTGCTTTCCGAGAGCTGAACGGAGGGCCGTAAGGCGCAGAGCAACCATACGCCCTGCCTAGCGCCTTGTTCCCTTGCCAATAAGTGCGTGAGCGAGGCGGATGGATCCTAGCGGCCGGCTGATGCGGCCTGGTCACCCGTTTTTATTGCGAGGATGACCGGCCAGGTTTTCGATGTGCAGGGGAGGCAGTTCGTCGGCCGGCTCGAACCCGCAAACCTGACCGAAGAATGCCAGCTCCGTCTGGTGAACGCGTACGTTCGTCTCGAAGAAACGGAACCCGTGCGCCTCGCCTTCGAATTCGATATGCACCACCGGCACACCCCGGGCGCGCAGGGCATCGGCAACAAAACGGGACTGATTGGGCGGCACGATCTTATCTTCCAGCCCTTGAAATATGAGCAGAGGTGCGTTGATTTCGCCGGCGCGATGAATCGGTGAGCGCTCCTGATAGAGCGTCCTCTGCTCGGGATAGGGCCCGATCAGGGTGCTGGCATAGTGGGCTTCGAACTTATGCGTTTCCTGGTCAAAGAATTCAAGGTCGCTGATACCGTAGTGGCTTGAGCCGGCCTTGAACTCATCGCGGAAGGCGAGTGCGGCAAAGGTGGTGTAGCCGCCGGCACTGCCGCCGCGCACGATGGTTCGCTCTCCATCTACAAGCCCCTGTTGCACCAGGAAGCGCGCGCCGTTGACGGCATCGTCGACGTCAACGACACCCCACTCTCCGCGCAGTCGGTTCCGGTATTCGCGCCCGTAGCCCGCGCTGCCGCCGTAGTTGCTTTCCAAGACGGCAAAGCCGCGGCTGGTGTAGAACTGCACGCCCATGTCGAGCGCGCGTTTGATCGAGCCGGTCGGCCCGCCGTGCGCGATGACGATCAGGGGCGGGAGCTCGCCTGCGGGCGCTTCGAAGTCGGGGTTGTGCGGCGGATGGTAAAACCCATGGGTCTGGAGGCCATTTTCGGTTGGATAGGAGATGTGCGTGCTCGGAGAGATATACGCCTCCGAGACAACATCCTGCACCGAACTTGCCAGGCAGGTGTATTCGCCGCTGCCCAAGTCCATTCTAAACAGTGAACGCGGCGTACTTGGCGACGCGGCCACGACGAAAGCGTGATCACCGACCACCTCCAGATGGATAATGTAGGTGAAATCGGTGTAGATCTCCTCGCGTGCGCCTGTCGCCGTATCGATCTGCCCGAGATGCCACGAGCCATTCTCATTGTAGGCGGCCAGAACCCGGGACGGCGTGAGAAAACGGTACATCGTCTTGCCGATATTCCAATAGGGATTGCCCAGTTCCGCCTCCATCGGAGACACGGCCGTGACAGTGCCATCTTGCCAGCGATAGAGGTTCCACCAGTTTGAACGATCGGAGCAGAAGTAGAGCTCGTCGCCGGGAGACCAGCGGGGATCGGTAACGCTCTCCTCCTGTTCCGGGACAATCTGCTGAACGTTGGTCAGGTTGCCGTCCTCGGCCACATCCGCGGCCCAGAGGCTGCTTGAAAAGAAGGGCATGTTGGGATGGTTCCAGGCGACCCAGGCCAGTTTGCGGCCATCCTCGCTCAGAACGGGGAAAGCGACAAAGTCGGTTTGGTCGAACAGGACGGTGCCAAACTCGTCGCCGTCGAGATTGACGGCAGCGAGGGTGTGTTTGGGTTCGCCTGTGAGCGTGTGATCTTCCCGGATGCAGATCAGCCGGTTGCGCCTGTGGTCGATGACCAGGTCGGCATAGCGCATATCACCGGCGGCTGTGATGGGCTGTGGCGATTCGCCGGGGAGGTGGCGATAGAGGCGGT
>DAOUHY010000377.1:0-19930 GCA_034428435.1 Caldilineaceae bacterium
ATGGTCATGCCCGGCGACAATGTGACGATGGATGTCGAGTTGATCTCGCCCGTCGCCATTGAGACCGGCGGCCGTTTTGCCATCCGCGAAGGCGGCCGCACCGTCGCCGCAGGCGCAATTACCGAGATCGTCGAATAGAGAAGAGAGATGTGTGGCGAGTGCAACGGCTCGCCACACTTTTTGTTCCTGGGCCACGACAAGAGAGAAGACTACATGGCAAAGCAGAAGATCCGTATCAAGCTCAAGGCATACGATCACCGCGTCCTGGATGCGTCGGCACAGCAGATCGTCACTGCAGCCGAGCAGACGGGCGCCCAGGTGGTAGGGCCTGTGCCTCTGCCGACGAGGATCGAGAAGTTCACGGTGATGCGGTCGCCGTTCATCGACAAGGACAGTCGTGAGCAGTTTGAGATTCGCACTCACAAGCGTCTGATCGACGTGGTGGACCCAGGCAACAAGACGATTGAGAATCTCACGCGTCTGAATTTGCCGGCCGGTGTCGATATCGAGATAAAGCTATAGGGCTCGCATTACGGCCGTTGGTGGGTAAGTGCGTGCGGATTGGTTCTGCGGCGGCCGGTCAGGGATGGGCCCGGTTGGGCGATTTGACGGTCGGTCGGATTCTGGTTGATCGCGCTGTCAGTGCTGGAGGAGCAAGTGAAGGGGATAATAGGCCGCAAGATAGGGATGACGCAGCTATTTGATGACAGCGGCGCGGTTGTGCCGGTCACGGTGATCGAAGCTGGTCCCTGTTATGTCACGCAGGTGAAGGCCGAAGATACGGACGGATATAACGCAGTCCAGGTTGGTTTTGAAGAGGTGGCGGAGCGCAAGTTGACGAAGGGCCAGCTCGGCCATTTGAGGAAGGCCAATGTGCCTAAGCTGCGATTTGTGCGTGAGTTGCGATTGCCGAGCGAGCCGGGGCATACGCCAGGGGATGTGATCAAGGCGGATGTCTTTGCCGAGGGCGAGCTGGTGGACGTCACGGGCACGTCGAAGGGGAAGGGATTTGCCGGCGGCGTCAAGCGGCACGGATTCCGAGGCGGGCCGAAGACGCACGGGCAGTCGGACCGACACCGTGCGCCGGGCGCGCGGGGCGCCGGCTCGACACCGGGCCACACGTTCCCGGGGATGAAGGGCCCGGGGCAGATGGGTAACGAACGTGTTACCGTGCAGAATCTGAAGGTCGCTCTTGTCGATGCGGAGCGCAATCTGCTCGCGGTACAGGGAGCGGTACCGGGCCCGAACAAGGGTTTGGTCATCGTGCGTACGGCGGTAAAGGCGTAAGACGGGGGCAGCCGGTTCGAATATTTGGGAAGCGGCAGCTACTGGTACGGAGGCGAAACGGTGGAAGTACCAATTCGAAATATGGCCGGTGAAGAGACCGGCCAGATGCAGTTGGAGGATACGGTTTTCGCCGCTCCGGTCAACCGGGGGCTGATGCACCAGGCATTGGTGAGGCAGCTGGCGAACGCGCGCACGGGTACGCACAAGACGAAGTCGCGCAGCGAGGTTCGCGGGGGCGGGCGCAAGCCGTGGCGTCAGAAGGGCACCGGGCGGGCGCGGCACGGTTCGATCCGGTCTCCGATTTGGGTAGGGGGCGGGACGGCCTTCGGCCCCACGCCGCGCAAGTACACGAAGAAGATGCCCAAGAAGATGCGCAGGGCTGCATTACGGAGTGCGCTAAGCGTCAAGGCAGGGGCGGACCAGATTGTTGTGCTGGAGGCGTTGACGATGGATGCGCCGAAGACAAAGGCCTTCATACAGACGCTGGCCGACCTGGGTCTTGACAGCGGGAGCGTGCTGGTCATATTGCCGGAGCGGGACCTGGCTGTCGAGAAGTCGATCAGCAACTTGCCGCAGGCTAAAACGTTGCTCAGCAGCAATCTGAACATTCAGGATCTGCTCAGCCATGACAGGCTACTCATGCCGCAGGCCTCGGTCGATTTTATTCACGACTGGCTTGCCTGACCGCTGCCATTTGCGGAGACACGGATAGTTGGCAGCAGTTAGGGAGAATGGGTCAGCGTCCGATACGAGGAGAACCCGATGCACGTTTATGAAGTGATAAAGCGCCCCGTCATTACGGAAAAGTCGTACGATGCGGCCGACTTCAACAATCAGTACACGTTTGAAGTCGACACGCGAGCCAATAAGCACCAGATTCGTGATGCAGTGGAGACCGCCTTCAGGGTGAGTGTGGAGGAGGTGCGGGTCATGATGATGCCGGCCAAGACGGGGATGCGCGGGCGGCGCAAAGTGGTGCGGAAGTCGCCCTGGAAAAAGGCCGTTGTAACACTGAGTGAAGGTGACAGCATCCAGTTCTTTGAAGGTGTGTAGCGGTCAGGAACTGGCGGGAGAAGCGGGAGCGGTTCAGTCCTATCCTTCTCTTCGCGAACGGAGATAGACTTTTATGCCTGTAAAGATATACCGCCCCACGTCGCCGGGGCGACGGGACATGAGTGTTTCGACATTCGAAACGATCACGCGCGCCAAGCCCGAGCGTTCCTTGACCGTTGCTCTGAACAAGAAGGGCGGGCGCAACAACCAGGGGCGGATCACGGTCCGTCACCGCGGCGGGGGACACAAGCGGCGCTACCGCATCATTGACTTCAAGCGGGAACGGTGGGGGGCTCCGGCGCGGGTCACGTCGATTGAGTACGACCCGAACCGCAGTGCACGTATCGCGCTGCTCAGTTATGAGGACGGCGAGAAGCGATACATTGTCGCGCCTTTAGGCGTTCAGGTTGGCGACGTTCTGGAGTCGGGCCCGAACGCTGACATTCGGCCCGGTAATGCGCTGCCGATTCGCAACATCCCGCCGGGCACACAAATTCACAATATTGAGTTGTATCCGGGGCGCGGCGCGCAGTTGGTGCGGAGCGCGGGCGTTTCGGCGCAGCTGGTGGCCAAAGAGGGGCCGCGTGCGCAGGTGCGTCTTCCCAGCGGCGAGGTCCGCTACATAGAGATGGACTGTCTGGCCACGGTTGGCCAGGTGTCGAACCCGGATCACAGCAACATTTCGTTGGGTAAAGCCGGGCGGCGGCGCTGGCTGGGAATCCGGCCGTCGGTGCGCGGTGTAGCGATGGACCCTGCGTCGCATCCTCACGGCGGCGGCGAGGGGCGTTCGCCGATTGGTATGCCGGGCCCGAAGACGCCTTGGGGACAGCCGGCGTTGGGCAAGCGGACGCGGCGCAACAAGAGAACCGGGAAATATATTGTACGGCGCGGTGGTAAGCGTCGATAGCAGGTCAGTTGCAGTTGTGGAGGAGATTCGATGGGACGTAGCCTGAAGAAGGGACCGTATGTGGAGCCGCGGCTACTGAAGAAGATCGAAGACATGAACCGGGCGGGTGAACGGAAGGTGCTCAAGACATGGTCGCGGTCTTCGACGATATTTCCGCAGTTTGTCGGGCATACGCTGGCGATTCACGACGGCCGCCGTCATGTACCGATCTATATCACGGAAAACATGGTGGGGCACAAGCTGGGCGAGTTTGCGCCGACCCGATTCTTTCGCGGTCATATCAGGTCGGAGAGAAGCACACGCCGTGTGTAGTTTAGGGGTTTGGGGTTGAAAGCGATTTTTTCTCCATCCAGGAGATTGGGGAGCGCGTACGATGGAAGTTCGAGCAGTTAACAAGTATACGGGGATCAGCCCGCAGAAGGCGCGCCTGGTTCTGGATGAGATGCGGGGGCGGTCGGCGGAGGAGGCTTTGACGCTGCTGCAGTTCATGCCCCAGCAGGCGGCCAAGGCGGTTGCGAAGACACTGAAGAGCGCGATCGCGAACGGTGTCGAGAATTTCGGTTTAGAGGCTGATGAGCTTTACATCAGCCAGATCTATGCCGATCAGGCGCCGAACCGGCGCTGGCGGCGATTTGGCGCGCGCGGCCGATTCAAGCCATGGATTCGGCGCTCCTCGCACATTACGGTTGTGCTTGAAGAGCGTTTGGACGAGGCATAGCGGACGAATAGCGGCGGCGGGTGGTCTATTGACCACTTGCTCTGCACAAGGAGGCCCAATGGGACGCAAAGTACATCCGACCGGTTTTCGCCTGGGGATCATCAAGGAACACAAGAGCCGATGGTACGCAACGGGCCCTGAATACGTGGATCAGCTGGGCGAGGATCGAGAGATCCGGGCTATGATTCATCGTGACGCCCCGCGTGCAGGCATCAGCTTCATCGAGATCGAACGCCAGCCCAACCAGGTCCACGTAATCATCAACACGGCCAAGCCCGGGATTATCATTGGACGCAAGGGCGCAAATGTGAACGTGTTGCGGGTGAATCTGCAGGAGTTGACGAACAAGAAGGTCAAGATCGACGTACGCGAGATAGATAAGCCGGAGACGGACGCCCAGCTGGTTTCTGAGAATGTGGCCGAGCAGTTGGAGCGCCGCATCAGCTGGAAGCGGGCGATGAAGCAGGCGGCGGGACGGGCAATGCGGACCGGCGCGGAAGGCGTCATGATCCAGGTGGCGGGGCGTTTGGGCGGCAGCGAGATGGGCCGGGTCGACACGATCCGGGACGGGCAGGTTCCGCGGCACACATTGCGTGCAGAAATCGACTATGGAACGGCCGAGGCGAACACGACTTACGGCGTGATAGGCGTGAAGACGTGGGTCTATCACGGTGAGGTGCTGCCTGGTGAAGAGTACCATGCCCGCTATGCGGAGATGGCACTGACTGAATAGCGGCTTCTGCCCGGTAAGGGTGGAGCTGGATCAACCGAAGCGGGACGGGGAGTAGAATATGTTGATGCCGAAGCGGGTAAAGTATCGAAAGATGCACCGCGGTCGCATGCGGGGAACGGCAACGCGGGGCAACAAGATTGATTTTGGCACGTTCGGGCTGCAGGCGACTGAGCCGTCCTGGGTAACAAGCAGGCAGATCGAGGCGGCCCGCCGGGCGGTTGTGCGTTATGTACGGCGCGGCGGCAAGTTGTGGATTCGTATTTTTCCGGACAAGCCGGTAACGGAGCGGGCAGCCGAGACACGGATGGGATCGGGCAAGGGCAATGTCGATCACTGGGTTGCGGTGGTAAAGCCGGGACGCATGGTTTTTGAGATTGCCGGTGTAGATGAGACGCAGGCGCGAGAAGCCTTCCGCCTGGCTGCGCATAAGTTGCCGATGGGTACACAGTTCGTCGCCCGAGAGGATCTTTGACGTGAAGGCGAGGAGGGAAGCGAAATGAAAGCACATGAACTGCGCCCGCTCACAGAGAGTGAACTTTACAGCCGGTTGGACGAGGGATACCAGGAGCTGTTTAACCTGCGCTTTCAGAAGGCGACGGGGCAGATGACCAATACGGCACGCAAGGGACAGGTCCGCAAGGATATTGCGCGGATCAAGACGATATTGCGTGAGCGGGAGTTAATGGCCGAAGAGGACGAGGAGTAAGGGGAAATGCGCGAGCGAAGACGCGAGTTGGTTGGCGTGGTCACCAGCGACAGGATGGACAAGACAGTGGTCGTGGAAGTAGAGCGGGCCGCGCGTCATGCCCTGTACGGCAAGGTTGTGAAGTCACATAAGAAGTACAAGGCGCACGATCAGGACAATGCGTGCCGAATCGGAGATTCGGTCCAGATTCGTGAATGCCGGCCGATCAGCAAGCACAAGAAGTTTTATGTCTCGAAGATTCTAGACCGTGCGGCAGTTGTCTAGTTCGAGGCGCGCCGGCAAGAGAAGAGGTATTGAGCCATGATTCAACAAGAGAGTCGTCTACGGGTTGCGGACAATACGGGGGCGAAAGAGTTACTTACTATTCGAGTCCGAGGGGGCAGTACGCGGCGTTACGGTGGCATTGGTGATGTGATCGTGGCGACTGTGAAGTCCTCGAGTCCGACAGCGTCGGTGAGGAAGGGAGAGATCGTGCGGGCAGTTATCGTGCGCACGCGACGTCCGGTGCGGCGGAAGGACGGGAGCTATATTCGATTCGACGAGAATGCCGCCGTACTGATTGATGACAACAGGAATCCACGCGGTACCCGGATTTTTGGCCCGGTTGCGCGGGAGTTGCGGGACCACGGGTATATGAAGATCGTATCCCTTGCTCCGGAGGTACTGTAAGGCGTACAGGGGGGAAAGGCTTCAGGTTGGACGGGCCGGCGGCCGGTACTGTTCAGGATTTAAGGAGAAGAGGGGATGGGCGTAAAGATCAGAAAGGGTGACCTCGTTGAGGTGATCGCCGGCAATGACAAGGGGCACCGCGGTGATGTCCAGAGCGTAATACGCAAGAAGGACAAGAAGGGCCGGCTGGATCCCAACCGGGTGTACGTTGTGGTGGCGGGCGCGAACTTTGTAACGAAGCATCAGCGCCGCAGCCCGACGGTGCGGACGCAGACCGGACGCATCGAGTTGGAGGCTCCGATACACATCAGCAACGTGGCGCTGGTGGGGACGGACAACGAAGTGACTCGCGCCGGCTACCGATTTGAAGGCGAGGACAAGATGCGAGTTGACAGGCGCACCGGAGAGTCTCTGCCAACAGGGAGTGAAAGTTAGTTCGAGGGTCAGAATGACGGCCTGATGCCGCCATAGGCGGCAGTTGCGGGCGAGGAGTGAGATGCGATGAGTGAAGCGAACGGGACGCGGAAGCCGCGGTTGAAGGAACGATTTGACAGCGAGATTGCGCCGGCGCTGATGACGGAATTTGGCTATACGAACATTATGCAGGTGCCGCGGGTTGACAAGATCAGCGTGAACATCGGCATGGGAGAGGCGATCACGGATGGCAAGACGATTGAGCGCGCCAGCCAGGATCTGACGACAATAACGGGTCAGAGGCCGATCGTGACGCGGGCTCGCAAGTCGATTGCCACCTTCAAGCTGCGGGCCGGGATGCCGATCGGTGTAAAGGTGACGCTGCGCGGCCGCCGGATGTGGGATTTTCTGGACAGGCTGATCAGCATTGCGTTGCCGGCGCAGCGGGATTTTCGCGGCATCTCGCCGGACTCTTTTGACGGGCGGGGCAACTACAGCCTGGGCCTGCGTGAACAGTTGGTCTTTCCGGAGATCGATTACGATGAGATCGACAAGGTTCGAGGGATGGAAGTTACGATTGTTACGACGGCTGGATCAGATGAAGAAGGCCGGCGGCTGCTGGCGATGATGGATATGCCGTTCCAAAGGCGATAGAGGCAGTAACTACCAAGAGACGATAGCTACGAAGATGAAGGAGAGAGCTGTCTGTGGCTAAGAAAAGTATCGTTCTGCGGGAGTCCAAGCGGAAGTATGAAGTGCGGGTGCGAAACCGTTGTACAAAGTGTGGCCGCCCGCGGGCGTATATGCGCCGATTCGGCCTTTGCCGCATCTGTTTTCGTCGAGAAGCGCTTGAGGGCCATTTGCCGGGC
The DNA here is from genome assembly GCA_034428435.1 of Caldilineaceae bacterium. GTDB lineage: Bacteria > Chloroflexota > Anaerolineae > Caldilineales > Caldilineaceae > Bin5. The sequence goes on from DAOUHY010000377.1 coordinate 7,357, forward strand.
GTAGTCAAGTCCAGCTGGTAGAAGGACCAAAATCGGGCGCACCGACTGCCGATATGGCGGGCACGGGTTGCGCTGCAAGATTCAAGAGGAAGCACTGGTTATGATGACCGATCCAATCGCGGACTTTCTGACTCGAGTCCGCAACTCGTCAAACTCCAGGCATCGTCGTGCGGTGATGCCCAGTTCCAAGGTAAAGGTCGCGATTGCCAAGATTCTGGCGGAGGAAGGCTTCATCAGCGGCTATTCGGTGACGGGCGACAAGGCGCGACCGAATCTGATCGTTGGAATGAAGTATTCCGACAAGAGGCAACCGGTCATTTCCGGGATAGAGCGGGTGAGCCGCCCAGGGCGGCGGACGTACATGGGTTATCGAAATATCCCGCTTGTTCGCAGCGGCCTGGGAATCAACATTGTTTCTACGCCCAAGGGAGTCATGAGTGGAAGGCAGGCTCGTCGCGAGCGGGTAGGCGGCGAGGTTCTGTGTAACGTTTGGTAATGTTGGGAGGATAAGATGTCACGAATCGGGAAGATGCCAGTTCCTGTGCCTGACAGCGTGACGGTAGAAATTGTGCCAGGCAACGTGGTCACGGTGAAGGGGCCAAAAGGGGAACTCAGCGAGAAATTCAACCGGGACATGAGGATTTCGAGAGAGAATGGCGAGATCGTTGTGACCCGACCCACCGACCAACGCCATCATCGCGCCTTGCACGGCCTGACTAGATCGTTGCTGAACAATATGGTAGTGGGCGTGACTGACGGTTTCAAGAGGACCCTGGAAATACACGGTGTTGGCTACCGAGCCCAGCAGGAGGGAAGGAATCTGCTTCTGCAGGTGGGGAAGAGTCATGCGGTGGAATATGCGCCTCCCAGCCCGGACGTGGAGTTTGAGGTATCGCGAGATGGGCGGACGGTGACGATTTCGGGTATCAACAAGCAAAAGATAGGCGAACTGGCTGCAAAGATTCGCAAGGAGCGCCCGCCGGAGCCATACAAGGGCAAGGGAATCCGTTATCAGGGCGAATACGTGCGCTCCAAGGCAGGCAAAGCCGGTGCAGCGGCAGTATAGCCGGGCAGGGATGGAGAATTATGGCGAAAGCTACACGGACGGACGCGCGAAAGCGTAGGCATATGCGGGTGCGGCGCAAGGTTTCAGGGACGGCGGCGCGACCGCGGTTGAATGTATATCGCAGCTTGAAAAACGTCAACGTACAGTTGATCGACGACCAGGCCGGCCATACCCTGGTTTCCGCTTCGACACTGGAAGCGGACCTGAAGGAGGTTTTGGCCGACAAGCTGAAGGTTGAGCAGGCAAAAGAGATCGGCAAAATTGTCGCGGAGCGCGCCAAGGCGGCCGGTATTGAGCGGGTGGTTTTCGATCGCGGCGGGTACCGCTATCACGGCCGCGTGAAGGCGGTGGCCGATGGCAGTCGAGAGGGTGGTCTCGTTTTCTAAACAGAGCAAGGAGAGAAGGATATGGGACGTCGAGACCGTCGACGGGACCGCGAGCGTGAAGAAGAGAAGGATGAACTTGATGAGAAGGTCGTTCACATTGCGCGCACGGCGAAGGTGGTGAAGGGCGGACGCAGATTCGCTTTTCGTGCCGTGGTGGTGGTCGGGGACAACAACGGGCGTGTTGGCGTAGGCGTAGGCAAGGCGCGCGAGGTCCCGGATGCGATTCGCAAGGCGAGTGAGACGGCGCGCAAGACGATGGTCGAGGTGAATCTGCTGGGTACGACGATTCCTCATGCGAGCCAGGCCCGGTTCGGCGCGGGCGAAGTTTTGTTGCGGCCGGCCAGCCCCGGGACCGGTGTAATTGCCGGTGGTGGTGTGCGCGCGGTGGTCGAGGCTGCGGGCGTGAAGGATATATTGTCCAAGTCATTGGGGAGCGACAATATTCTGAATGTGGTGCAGGCCACCTTTGCGTCGCTGAGGCAGTTGCAGGATTACAGAGTCGAGGCGCAGCGACGGGGCGTGGATCCTGAGCAGCTGCGGCCCTTCTGGTATCAGGAAGATTAGAGCGATGGAAAAGACGATTACCGTGAAACTGGTCAAGAGCCCGATCGGTTACAGCAAGCGCCAGAAGGCGACTGTTCAGGCCCTGGGGCTGCGGAAGATGAATCAGACGGTCGAGAAGACAGACAGTCCTACAGTCCGTGGGATGATCGCCAAGGTCTCTCATCTTGTTGAGGTGGTTGAGGAAGCGGAGGCGTAGGCGGACAGAACGGGCAATCCGGCGATTTACCGGGTTGTAGCGGTCTTTTCCAAGTGGCTGGAGTAAGCGAGAAATGAAACTGCACGATTTGCGCCCCGACGAGGGCGCCAGGAGAAACCGAAAACGGGTTGGCCGCGGCACCGGATCGGGGCGTGGCAAGACGGCGGGGCGCGGCACAAAGGGCCAGAATGCCCGCGCCGGAAACAAGGGCCTGCGCGGCTTTGAAGGCGGTCAGTTCAGCTTTCTGCGCCGGCTGCCCAGGATGCGCGGTTTCAACAACCGCTTCAAGGTGACCTACACGCCGGTGAATCTGGACAGGATGGGCGAACGCTTTGAAGCCGAGGCACAGGTGACACCTGCGGCGCTCTTCGACACGGGGCTACTGGGCGACAGTAAGGAGCCTGTGGTCGTTCTGGCGCGGGGAGAGATAGACAAGCCGCTCCATCTGCAGGTACATCGCATCAGCAAGAGCGCAAGGGAGAAGGTAGAGGCCGCGGGCGGTACGGTCGATATTCTGCCCTTCGAAGTCAACAGGAATCTACCGCGGTCTTAACTGTAGAGAGTTCGGTTTGGCGGCCAGACGGGTTGCCGGACGCGGACGAATCTCTGCCGGAGAATCTTTATGCTCGACGCCGTACGCAATGCCTTTCGTTTGCCGGACCTGCGTCAGAAGCTGCTCTATACGTTTGTGATTCTGGTCGCCTACCGGCTCGCGGCGCATATTCCTCTGCCGGGCGTCAATCGAGAGGTGCTGGACCAGATATTTCGTTCGACGGACCAGAACATTCTTCTGAGTCTGTTGAACTTTTTCAGCGGCGGCGCGCTGGCCCAATTCAGCGTGATGGCGATGGGTGTATATCCCTACATCACCGCCACGATTATCATGCAGCTGTTGACCCCGATCGTGCCCCAGTTGGAGGAGCTGAGCCGGGAGGGTGAACAGGGGCGACAGCAGTTGAACAGGTACACGCACTATATGACTGTTCCGCTGGCGCTTTTGCAGGCTTTCGGTCAGGCGACGCTGCTCAGCCGTCCGGTGGGCGGCGCGACGACGGGTGCGGTTCTCGAGAATTGGGGCTTCACAGGTGATGCGCTGCTTCCTTCGCTAACGATTCTGATCAGCTTGACGGCGGGGACGATGCTGGCGATGTGGATGGGCGAGCTGCTGACGGAGCAGGGCATCGGCAACGGCGTTTCGTTGATCATATTTGCCGGAATCGTGGCGGCGGCGCCAAGCCAGGTGCGTTTGCTGACGCAGCAGGGCATCACGCAGCTGGTTATTTTCAGCGTCATCACGGTACTGACGGTGGCCCTGATTGTGTGGGTGCAGGAGGGCCAGCGGCGCATACCGGTACAGTACGGTAAACGGGTGCGCACGATGCGGGGCAACCGGTTGATGATGGTCGGCGGGCAGAGTACCTACGTGCCTATGCGGGTGAATACGGCCGGTATGATTCCGCTGATTTTCGCCCAGAGTCTGCTCATTCTGCCGAATACGATGGCATCCTACTTCATTCTGCGCAATGACTGGATCGGCTCGATAGCGAATTTCTTTTTCACCTCGTTCAGTCCGCAGAACTTTCTTTACTGGCTGTTCTACTTCATGCTGACGGTGGCGTTCACGTACTTCTATACCGACATCATGTTCCGGCAACAGAATCTCCCCGATACGTTACAGAAGCAGGGGGGGTTCATTCCGGGCATCCGGCCCGGTCCGCGGACTGAACAGTATCTGAACGGTGTGTTGGGGCGTATTACGCTGGTGGGTGCGCTGTTTCTCGGCCTGGTTGCCGTGCTGCCTTTTCTCGCCGGTATGGTCTTCGGTGGAGGCGTCGGCAGTTTCAATACTCTGATTATCAGCAGCACGGGTCTCCTGATCGTGGTTGGTGTTGTGCTGGACACGATGAAACAGATCGAGGCGCAGCTGATGATGCGCAACTATGAGGGCTTTATCCGCTAGCCCGCCACTTTCTTTGCTTCGCAGCACGAGGGAAAGGTGCCGATGAGCGACCGTATCTATCTGGTGTTGTTGGGAGCGCCTGGGGCCGGCAAGGGCACACAGGCCCAATTGCTGGAGGAAAAGCTGGGAATCCCGCAGGTTTCTACGGGAGAGATCTTCCGGTACAACTTGAAGAACCAGACGGAGCTGGGGCGGCTGGCACAGAGCTATTACGACAAAGGTGAATTGGTCCCCGACGAGGTGACGATTCGGATGGTGGAGTTGCGTTTGGCCGAGGAGGATGCTGCACAGGGTGCGATTCTGGACGGCTTTCCGCGCAATCTGATTCAGGCTGAGGCGCTGGACAAGATGACGGCTGCGTACGGGGGCATTGATGTGGTGCCCATGTTCCAGTTGGAAGACGACGTCGTGACATTGCGAATCACGGGGAGACGGGTCTGCCGCAATTGCGACAGAGTATACCACCTGACGTTCAATCCACCCCGCGGAGAGAACTGCGACAGTTGCGGCGGCGAGCTGTACCAGCGTAACGACGATAAACCTGAAACGGTGCAGAACCGGCTATATGTCTACTACAAGCAGACGTCTCCACTGATTGGATACTATTTCGCGAAGGGCTTGCTGGAGGAGGTTGACGGCGCGAGGTCGATCGAGGCGATGCAGAAGCAGCTGCTGGAGCGGTTGTCGTCGAGGAATATCAAGGCGTCGAAAAGCGCTGTGTCGGCCTGACGATTACGTGGCCTGGAAGTCGCTTGCGGCAAGTGCGAGATGAACGGCGAGAGTATGATGACCCGACTCAGACGCAGACTGCACCGAAATGGGCGTCCGCGTCTCAAGGCCAGGCAGGAGCAGGAACGTCCTGCGCCGATTTTCAAGAGTCCGCGTGAGATTCAGATCATGCGGGAGGCGGGGCGGATCGTTGCGCGAGTGCATCAGGAGTTTCGGGAGGCGATCAGGCCGGGTATCAGTACCTGGGATTTGGACGAGTTGGCTGCGGCGACAATTCACGGCCACAGCGCGAAGTCCAGCTTTCTGGGCTATCGCGGCTACCCGGCCAACATATGCACGAGCATCAATGAGGAGTTGGTGCACGGCATTCCGAGCCGGGAGCGCGTGCTGCAAGAGGGCGACATAATCAGCATCGATGTAGGCGTGTTCTATCGCGGCTTTGTGGGCGACAGCGGCTGGACGTATCCGGTCGGCGCGATCGAGCCTGCGGCCGCAAGGCTGCTGCAGGTTACGGAGGAGAGCCTCAATGCCGGCATAAGGGCGATTCGTTCAGGTGGCCGTGTGCTGGATATCAGCGCGGCGGTGCAGAACAGTGTTGAGCCGAGCGGCTATCACGTGGTGCGGGAGTACACCGGGCACGGTGTGGGCCGTGCGATGCACGAGGGGCCGCAGGTCCTGAATTATGTATCTGACGATACGGACGGCAGGGTTGTACTGCGCCCTGGGCTGGTGGTTGCGATTGAGCCGATGGTTCAAATGGGCACATGGCGGACGGAGACATTGAAGGACAAGTGGACTGTCATCAGCGAAGATCATAGCTTAAGCGCGCACTTCGAGCATACGGTTGCGGTAACCAACAGAGGCCCCGAAATCTTGACGCGGTTATAGCGATATGATAAAATTGTAGAATTGCGTTCCGACTTTGGGGGAGGGGGTTGAAGGATGAAAGTGCGACCTTCGGTTAAAAAGATGTGTGAAAAGTGTTCCGTTGTGCGACGGCGAGGCGTTGTATATGTGATTTGTCAGAACCCGAAACACAAGCAAAGGCAGGGCTAGGAAACCAGGGGGCAATTGCCATGGCACGTATTGCAGGCGTCGACATACCTCGAGACAAGCGGGTCGTTATCGCCCTAACCTACATTTACGGGATTGGCCGTTCAGTCAGCCAGGAGATTCTTGAGGCGACCGGGATTGACGAGGACAAACGGGTCAACGACCTGGACACGAATGAGTTGGTCGCCTTGCGGGACTACATTGAGCGCCACTGTCGCGTCGAAGGGGATTTGCGGCGCGAAGTGAATATGAACATCAAGCGCCTCATGGAGATTGGCAGCTATCGCGGCCTGCGCCACCGGCGCAATCTTCCGAGCCGGGGCCAGCGGACGCGCACCAATGCGCGCACGCGCCGCGGCGTGAAGAAGACGGTAGCCGGGAAGAAGCGAGCGCGCAAGTAGCAGGAGATAGACGCTTTCACATTTTTTTGCGCAGGAACATCAGGCTAAGGAGAAACGATGGCTCGAACGCAGCGTCGCCGAGGTGGTCGGTCGTCCCGACGTGAGAGGAAACACGTCCCGAGCGGTCAGATACACGTCCGCGCAACATTTAACAATACGATCATCACGGTCACGGATCCCGATGGGGCTGTACTGTGTTGGGCCAGTTCGGGCACGGCCGGATTCAAAGGGAGTCGCAAGAGTACGCCGTTTGCGGCCCAGCTTGCGGCATCGGCTGCGGCACGACAGGCCGTGAGCGAGTTCAATATGCGAGAGGTCGAGGTATTTATCAAGGGTCCGGGGCCGGGCAGGGAGAGTGCGTTGCGGGCCTTGAACCCAGCCGGCCTGACGGTTACGTCGATAGCGGACATAACACCGATTCCACATAACGGGGTACGCCCCCCGAGCAAGCGTAGAGTTTAGGAGAACGGACAGCGCGTTGCCTCAGGTGTCGAGAAGAGGGGGGTTGCGCAACAACGGGATTGACCTGCCGGACGAAAGGCATCGTGTTTCGGCGCGATGCCGCTTGTTTGCATTGCAGTGAAATTGCAGAGCGGTGATCGAAGCGTGTTGCGGGAGTCCGCCAAGTGGTAACAGTGCGGACGGCGCGTACACTGGGGACGCGATCGCCATTCGGGCAAATGAACCGGCACACCAAGCTACGCCGCGGCCTTGAATGGGGCAAGGGGTCGCGTGCGATAGTGGACCTGGAGGAAAGATGGCACGATATACAGATGCGGTTTGTAAACTCTGTCGACGAGAAGGGCAGAAGTTATTCTTGAAAGGCGAACGCTGTGTCAGCCCAAAGTGCGCGGTTGATCGGCGTCCGTTCCCCCCGGGCGAAGCAGGCCGGCGGAATGTTATGCGACGCAAGGTTTCGGATTTCGGGATCCAGCTGCGCGAGAAGCAGAAGGCGCGTCGCATGTATGGGGTAATGGAGCGGCAGTTCCGCCGCTATTTCAAGGAAGCATCACGGCGCAAAGGGCAGACCGGCGGTATCTTGTTGGAATTACTGGAGAGCCGGTTGGACAATGTGGTATACCGGTTCGGCTTTGCCGATAGCCGGGCGCAGGCGCGTCAGCTTGTGCGACACGGCCACTTTGCCGTCAATGGCCGCAAGACGGATATCCCATCATTTTTGGTTTCGCCGAACGACCAGATTTCCGTTCGCGAGAAGAGTCGGACAAAGACTTATTTTCGTGAGCGAGCCCAGATTCTCGGCAGTGCGTCCCCCCCTACGTGGCTCAGTCTGGATGCGACCAATCTCAACGGTACGGTGACTTCGGCGCCGGAACGGGACGAGATAGGCGTACTCCTAAACGAACAGTTGATCGTTGAGTACTACAGTCGTTAGCAGACGTGGTACTGGTTCGTTGCCTTTGCGGGTTGGTTGAATGGAAGACCGGCAGGGTTGAGACGATTGTCTGTCGCCACACGATGTTGGGTTGAGACTGTTATACAGCCGGGAGGGGTAGCCGTTGCTTAACAATCTAGTATTGCCGAAGATAGAAGTTGAGGCCAGTTCAAGGAACTATGGCCATTTTGTGATCAGCCCGCTGGAAAGCGGATATGGTATTACTCTAGGGAACTCATTGCGCCGGGTATTGCTGTCGAGCTTGCCGGGCGCTGCCGTGACGTCAATCTCGGTCAGTGGTGTGCATCATGAGTTTTCCACGATCGATCATGTGCTGGAAGATGCCACCCGGCTGATATTGAATGTAAAGCAGATTCGCTTCAGGAGCGACAGCGCCGAGCCTGTTCGCGTTTCGGTGGAGGTATACCATGAAGGTCCGGTAACGGCCGGGGACTTGAACTGCCCTCCAGAGGTTGAGATCGTCAATCCGGACCTGTACCTGCTGTTTGCCGACTCGAATGAGGTGGACCTGGACATTGAGATGGTGGTGGAGCAGGGTCGGGGCTACAGTCCGGCTGAGGAGCGGGTGCAGCTGCCGTTGGGCGAGATTCCCGTGGATGCGATTTTCAGCCCGGTGAAGAAGGCATCCTACCGGGTCGAACGAACTCGCATCGGGCAACAGACCGACTATGACAGACTGAATCTGGAAGTGTGGACCGACGGCACGATTTCGCCTGAAGATGCCATGCGCCAGGCCGCTGACATTCTTGTACAGCATCTGAGCCTTTTTGTGGGCGACCGCACCACGATGGTCGAGTTGCCTGAGGAGGAGGAAGAGAGCATCCCCAGCCGTGTTGCCGAGGCGCCGATTGAGGAGCTTGAGTTGACCGTGCGGGCGTACAACTGCCTGAAGCGAGCCGGCATCACGAAGGTAGGGGAGATTTTGAAGCGGATGGAGAAGGGTGAAGACGAGATGCTCGCCATCCGCAACTTTGGCAAGAAGTCTCTGGATGAATTGGTAGAGAAGCTGAGCGAGAAGGGATATATGAACGTGGTGGGCGTCGATCTCAGCGCCTATCTGGGTGGAGGCAACGGTACCGAGGTTGAGGAGATTTTGGCCGAAGTTGCTGAAGCAGAAGTGTCTGACAACGAAGTAGCTGAAACCGAAGCGGCCGAAGCAGTCGAGATCGTCGAAGAGGCGGGCTGATTGCCGCTACCTGAGGGATAGCACGATGCGACACCAGATTGCGGGTCAGAAGTTAAGCCGGAACGCGGCGCAACGCAAGGCCCTGTTTCGCAACCTGATCCGAGAACTCTATATTCACGAACAGATAACGACCACGCAGGCCAAGGCGCGAGCGATGCGTGCCGACGCCGAGAAGCTGATTACGAAGGCGAAGCACGGTTTAGCGGGAAAGATTGACCGTGTACATGCGCAGCGGCAGGTTGTGGCGTACCTGAATGACAAGGCGGTCGCGAAGAAGGTCTTTGACGAACTGGCTCCCCGGTATGAGGAGCGGAACGGCGGATATACACGAATCGTCAAGCTGGGCAAACGGTACGGCGACGCGGCCGATATGGCTGTCATCGAGCTGGTGGGGAACGAGGAGTAACGAGTAGCCGGGTACGTTGCCTTCCGAGGAAAGTGCTTGCAAGGTTGGCGGCGGCGGTCGGAAGGGAAGTTGGTTTGCGGCCGCGTGCGTCACGCCGGTGAGGAGCGAATGCCCAGGGTCGCCGGTCTGATCGCTTACGACGGCACGGAGTTCTGTGGATTTCAGGTGCAGAGGGAGGCGCCGACAGTCCAAGGTGCGTTGGAAGAAGCACTGGAGGAGCTGACCGGTGCGAAATGCCGGGTAGGCGGAGCAGGCAGGACTGACACAGGGGTACACGCCAGAGGGCAGGTAATTGCGGTTGAAGCGCCCTGGCGGCATTCAGCGGAAGCCCTGCGACAGGCCTGGAACCAGCGGTTGCCCACATCGATACAGGTCCGCTTCCTGACGGAGGCACCGGAGGGTTTCCACCCTCGATTCAGCGCTGCGGAGCGAACATACCGCTACACGATGTGGGTGCCGGTGTGCGAGGGAGATGGTGAAAGACGTTTTCCTCTTGTTGACCGGTTTGCGTTGGTGTTGCCGAAACGCCCAGACCTGGAAGCGATGAACGGTGCTGCCAGGCAGTTGATTGGGAAACACGACTTTGCCACTTTTGGGCAGGCGCCGCAGGGGGAGAATACGGTTCGTCGAATCGTGTCGCTCTTCTGGGAACGTGTGGAAGAGTCGCTGCCGGTGCTGGACCCGTATCCGTTGGAGCGGCTGGTCCTGACAGTTACAGCCAACGCATTCTTGCGACGGATGGTGCGTAATCTGGCCGGCTCGCTGCTGGCGGTAGGTCTGGGTAGGTGGCGGGCCGATGAACTGGCTGCGGCGTTGGATGCGAAAGACCGCAGCCGCTCTGCGCCGCCACTCCCGCCCAACGGGCTTGTTCTGGAGCGGGTACAATATGCAGAGTATCCAGATCTGTTTTCGGCGCAATAGTTGTGTTAGTGCAATCAGGAGATGGGTTGTTTGCAGGTGCGAATGAGGAGACTACAGGGTGAAGACACTGAGCCTTAGTTATGAAGAGGCCAAGAGCGGACGTGAGTGGTGGGTAGTTGATGCAACTGACAAGACGCTTGGCCGGTTGGCGTCGGAGATTGCGCAGGTTCTGCGGGGTAAGCACAAGCCGAGTTTCACGCCCAACGTGGACTGTGGTGACTTCGTAATCGTCGTCAACTGCGACAAATTTCACGTGACAGGCAACAGGCTGGATGATAAGCGCTATTACCGGCATTCTCGTTATCCCGGCGGCCTGAAGAGCCGAACGATGAGGGAGCAGTTGGAAAGACAACCGGAGAAGATTATTTTTGAGGCGGTGAAAGGTATGGTTCCCAAGACTCGCCTCGGCCGCGCCCAGATGAAAAAGTTGAGAGTCTACGCTGATCCGGATCACCCGCACAAGGCGCAGAAGCCAAAGGTGCTGAAGCTGCAGGAGAGCAGATATGAGTGAGTATATCGAGGCTGTTGGGCGACGCAAGAGCGCGACGGCCCGAGTGCGGTTATATGAGGGAGACGGTGAGATAATCGTAAACAGCCTGCCGATGAATGGCTATTTCGGACGCGCTTTGGACCAGATGGTGATTCGGCAGCCGCTGGCCCTGACCGGGACGGAGAACAGCTTCAACATCAGCATTAAGGTGCATGGCGGCGGTGAAGGCGGCCAGGCCCACGCCGCGCGGCACGGCCTGTCGCGGGCGCTGGTGGCGGCAGATCCGAATCTGCGGCCGACTTTGAAGGCTGCGGGATTTCTCACGCGCGATGCGCGCGTAAAGGAACGAATGAAGCCTGGCCTCAAGCGGGCGCGCAAGGCTCCGCAGTACACCAAACGGTGAGAGAGGCCCGTCAGAAATCGACGCAAGACAAAAGCGGTGGCCAAGCCATCGCTTTTTGTTCGTTTGCATTTCTGACATTGGCGGCGGTACGGGGTTCGGGTGATTGGGGAAGGAGAGACCGACATCAATGGTGATCCGGTGCGGGTTCCTAGTCATTGCCAGTTCGACCAGTTCCGTGGACGCGGAGGAGTTGCTGGGCGACGTGCAGAGTTTGCTCCCCGGCGTTGCGGATGGATACATTCATCTCCTCAGCCGCGTATATAGGGAGCCTCCCCGATACCAGTTGGAGGAGACCCTGCGGCGGTGGTGCGATGAAGAGGAGCTGGACCTGATTTTGACGGTGGGCGGTACGTTCCCGGCACCGGGTCCTTCGGCTGAGGAGATCGTACCGGAAGCCACAGCCGCCGTACTTGAGCGGTTGATGCCTTCACTGCCGGAGAGGATGCGTGCCAGGACAGCGGGGACAGATCCGATGGCGCTGTTGGATCGGGGCGTTGCCGGCATCCGCGGGCGGACGTTGATCATCAACCTTCCTGGCGGGCTGGGGCGGACAGAGGCGTTTCTGGAGAGTATCCTTGACGCGGTCCCTTTGGTCGTGTCACGGATTGGCGTGGAAGATGAACAGCCTACCGCAGAGGACGCGCCGACTGCCCAAGACCGTGAGGAAATGAAGCCCCGGTCCAGGGCCTTGGACCAGGAAGAGTTTGCCGCCTTTTTGCGAGGGCGGCAGAAGAGTTCGTGACCGGTTGCCGGCGCAGGGCGAGCGAGGAAAGAATGTGAGAATTGGCAATTACCAAGCCATGCTCTGTGTGTCCTGTGTGCGGTCTGTCTGGGGGAATGTACCGTAAGTACTTCTATAGCGGGCTCGCGATGGTCATATCGGTGGACGTTGGGTATGTATGGGCGTTGCCTCGCCTGTCTTGACTGCGCCGGCACATAGTTGGAATCTGCCACGCCGAGGGGGAAGCCCGGTCCTAGCGGGTCGTCAAGATCATATTGCCACACACTCGATGCGGCGGGGGTTGTAGGAGAGGGGGCGTTGCGGGGGCGGAGCCCCCGCACAAGGGAGGGCCGAATAGGCCCGACCGCCCAGAAAATGCAAGGAGAGAGTAAAGAAGAGTTAGGGGAGAGAAACATCTTTCGCGATGCTGAATCATGAGCGCCATTGGGCAAGGACTCGGCAATTACCAACAGAGATTCAATACAACGAGGAAGAAACTATGCAAGAGAAGGGTCTCGTAAACAAGACACGTTCCACGGGGCGCGGGCCAACGATCTGGCTGGCCGGGCCGCCGGCGGATTTGGAGGAGTTCATGCCCCTGGGCATCGAGGGCATCGTCACCAACACGGTGGTGCTCAATCAATATGCCAAGCCGTATGGAAGCGTCATCGCGCTGAT
>DAOUHY010000378.1:0-16772 GCA_034428435.1 Caldilineaceae bacterium
CCCCCGAAACGCCCCCTGTAGGGGCAGGCCCTGTGCCTGCCCCCGTACGCGCCGCCCCGCCGCCCTCCCTCCCCCCCGAACTGCCCCCGTAGGGGCAGGCCTTGTGCCTGCCCACGTACGCGCAGCCCCGTCGTCTTACACTTTCCCCTAAGCCGCCCCTGTAGGGGCAGGCCTTGTGCCTGCCCACGTGCGCGCCGCCCCGTCGCCCTCCCCTCCCCCCTGAACCGCCCCTGTAGGGGCAGGCCTTGTGCCTGCCCTCGTACGCGCTGCCCCGTCGCCCTCCCCTACCCCCCTGAACCGCCCCGTATGGGCGGGCCTTGTGCGTGCCCTGTGCCGCTTAACAGCTCCAATACCCTCCTCAACACTGTCCCTCCCCCCTTCCCAGCGCAGTTGCGCTTGCCCTCGACATGTCTTAGGATATATATCGTTGGGTTCAGCGAGGTAGCCACAACCAATCCCGAAATTCACCTGGATACAAAGGGCGCAAAATGAGCGATCTTCACCTGCTGCAATATCTCTTCGACGTCCAGGGCTACCTGGTAATCGAAAACGCCCTCACCCCGTCTGAAGTCGAAACACTCAACCGCCTCCTGGACGCGCAACAGCTCCCCGCCCCCGGTCAAACGCAACGCTTCGGCAGCGCCCCCGACGGCCCCGGCTTCCTCGAATGGGGCCAGCCCTTCGTCGATCTCCTGGACCACCACCAAATCATGCCAATCCTGCGCTTTCGCCTCGGCGACTGCTTCCGCCTCGACAGAATCTACGGCATGTACATGAAAGAAGGAATGCCCCGCGGACGCCTCCATGCCGACTACGGAGCCACCTCCCCGACAACAGGCGCGAACCAGGGTGAATACGTCCCCTTCCGCGACGACCAGATCTACAACGGTTTCGTCGTCGTCACCTGGTGCCTCACCGACACCGGCCCGGGAAAGGGCGGCTTCTGCTGCATTCCCGGCAGCCACAAAAGCAACTACAAGCTCCCCCAACAGATCGACGAAGCCCCCGAGGCCTCTCCCAGCGTCATCATCCCCGAAGCCCCCGCCGGTTCCGCCATCCTCTTCACCGAGGCCCTGACCCACGGCACCGCCGCCTGGCAGGCCCAGCACGAACGCAGGGCCCTCCTCTACAAATACTGCATCTCACACGTAGCCTGGACGGCCAGGCGCGTCCAGCCCCCCCCCAATGCCGAACTGACACCCCGTCAGCAGATCCTCTTTCGCGATCCAGGCGATCCCTACAGGCACTTTCCCTCCCTGTTCGAAGAAGCAGTTGCGGTCTGACTCGGGCCAGAGAACCCATCTCACACAAATTCAGCCAACAAAAAACGGTGCAACATCCCTTGTCTCCTTGGATGCTGCACCGCACTGAAGTTGTAAAGTTAAGTCGCTACTTCTCTGCTGTTAAGCCTGCTGCACCAGCGTTTCCACTTTGCCCGGTCGGCCCCGCCTACCCGTCGAGCCAGCTGCTACGCCTCCTGCTCCTCAAGCAAATGGGGCGGGATCGCATCCCCCTCCGGCCTTGGCAAAGGCTGCCAGTAACCGTCCGGGTCAACGCCGCGCGCAATGATCCCATTTCCGCTCTCCGGCTCCGGCCCTCGAACGTCCGCCGGAAAATAGCGGATCGTCAGACCGCAGCGCCGGCGGTTCGAAGGGTTCGGCTGCGACCCGTGCAAAAGCATGTCGGTGTGCAAAGAGATCTGGCCCGCCTTCAACTCGACCGAAACCGGCTGCCCGTATCGCCACGGATTGTGAACATGCTGGCTGAGCACACCCTCTTCCTCGTCCGTCACCCATTCAAACGGTATGCGCCCCAACAAATGCGTGCCCGGGAACAACTTCATCGCACCGTTCTCCTCGTCCACGTCATCAATTGCCAGCCAGGCCGTAACCACCTTGCTCGGCGTCAGCGCCCAGAACGAGGCATCCTGGTGCCAGTATACCGACTTGACGTCACTGGGCATCTTCGAAAAGTAATGTGTCATTGTGCAAACGATGTTTGGCCCCAGAATATCTTCAACATAATCGAGAATCCGGTCGTCTATCACCAGATCATAGATGCCCTCACAATGCGTATGCCAGGCATTGACCGAATAACTGTCAAGCCCGGCGTCCGACGCCATTTTCAACAGCTTGTCGAAATAGCGGCGGTTGGCATCCGCCTCTTCCTCCGAGAAAAGGTCAATCGGAAACACGTACCCATGCTCATTGAAGTAGTCAATCTGCTCCGGGGTCAGCTTCTTCGGTTCTTTTGTCGTGGCGGGGAAATACCTGAGGTCCCGCTCCATCGTCGGATGTGCGTCATTGACTGCCATGATTGATTTCTCCTATAGCCTTGCTGCGTCGTTCCAAACTTTCTCACGCCAAGTTGAAACTGCGATGAGGGAGAATGCTTCTGTCTGCAATCAGACCAAATCCTATCCAACCGGCATGATTCTGTCAACATCCCTGCCAATACTAGAGTCGGACAACCGCTCCCGTCTGCATCGACTCCGCGACGGCATCAAGAACCCGCATCTGCGCGATACTGCTTTCTGGTGAAATCCGATGGGTCTGACCATGCTCTAGACAGTCGCACAGATGATCCAACTGGTGCGTGAACTGATGCGTCGGTGGGAAAGCAATTGTCTCCACGCCGTTCGCCGAATGGTATTCCAGCGCCACGTCCTGGTTCTCGTTGTTCCATGCCTTGTCAATCCGCACAAGGCCCGCATCCCCGCAGATCTCCACATACTGCGAAGCCCAGCTGTCAAACCCGACCGACAACTGCGCCGTCCGTCCACCGGAGAATGCCAGTAGAATGTAGGCCGCGTCGTCGACCTCGACGCCCTTGGTCTGCACCGCGTAGACGGTTTCCGGCTCCTCGTCAAAAATGAATCGTGCCTGATGAACGTTGTAACACGCCAGATCATAAATCGCCCCCCCGCCTTTGGCCCGGTTCCAGCGCCAGTTCGCCTCGGGCCTTCGATTCCCCACCGGAACGTTGGTACAGAACGTGCTCCGAACGTTCAGCAATTCCCCAATCCCGCCTTGGCGAACGATCTCCTCCGCCTTCAGATGCATGGGGTGATGCCGAAACTTGAACGCCTCTGCCACAAAAACGCCCCGGTCTCGACAGGCAGCCACAAATGCCCTGGCCTCTGCCGCACTCTGGGTGAACGGCTTCTCACACAGGACCGCCTTCACGCGGCCCGAAGCCGCCAGTTGGATTCCGGCCTCTGCATGCATTGCGCCCCACAGGCAGATCACGGCAATGTCGTATTCCCCTGCATCGATCATCTCCTCCATTGAGGAGTAGACATTGGGTACCGAAAACTGCTGCGTAAAGCGTTCAAGAGCTTCCGGCGAGACATCACACACTGCCGTGAGCTCGGCCCTTTCCAGGTTTTCGCAAGCAGTTGCATGCCCGCGGGAAATCCCACCGGTCCCCACCAGGGCGACACGAAATTTCCGCTGCGATCCGTTGCTCATCCTCTGCTGTCCCTTTCATGTGGCGCCCACGATTGAAGCGATGGGAGGGCCGAGATTCATCCAGTAGCCGTCTCTACGCGCGGGCAGAAAATACGCCGCAACGGCCAGATGTGCTAACATTCCCTTCAACTGCCGAGTTGGAGGTTCCGTGCCTCCTGCTCGCAATCCAGGCAGTAAGGCTGCAAGCATTATCGCCCCAAAGAAAGGTTGACGCAATGAAAGTATTCGCAGGTGGAATCGCTACTGAAACAAACACCTTTTCCCCGATGCCGACAGGTATGCGCGACTACACGATCATCCGGCCCGATGACGACGTCGAGGAAGGCACAAAACCCGCATTCGACCGGTTCCAGGCCGAAACCGAAGCCCGCGGTTGGGACTACGTCTTCGGTCTGTCTGCCTATTCGCAGCCCGCCGGCATCACCACCCGCAGCACCTACGAAAGCCTGCGCGATGAGCTGCTCCAAAGACTGCAGGACGCCATGCCCGTCGACATCGTTCTCCTGGGTCTCCATGGCGCTATGGTCGCCGAGGGCTATGACGACTGCGAGACCGACATCATCGATCGCGTCCGTCAAATCGTCGGCCCTGACGTTAAGATCGGGGTCGAGCTCGACCTCCACTGCGACGTCACCCAGGACATGATCGACACCGCCGACGCCATCGTACTCTACAAAGAGTATCCCCATACCGACGTCGCCGCCCGCGCCTCCGACCTCTTCAACATCATCGCCGATGCCGCTGAAGGCAAGACCAATCCTACAATGGCCCTTTTTGACTGCCGCATGATCGGCCTCTATCTTACACCCTACGAACCCCTCCGCAGCTTTGTTGACGAGTTACTCGAAACGGAAGGCAAGGACGGCATTCTCTCAATTTCGCTTGTCCACTGTTTCCCCTGGGGAGACGTCCCCACCTGCGGCGCACAAGCCCTGGCAATCACAGACGGCGACCCCGAACAAGCCGCACGTGTGGCTGAAGAAATCGGGCGCAGGTTTCACGGCATGCGCAAAGAACTTGACCAAACACCTTACTCAATTGACGAAGCATTGGAGCAGGCTCTGGCCGACCCATCCGGCCCCGTAGTCATTGCTGACCGCGCTGACAACGCCGGTGGCGGCGCCCCCAGCGACTCCACCTTCATGCTCAAGGCCATGCTCGAAAGAGGAATCGACAACGCCGGAATCGCCACTATGTGGGATCCCATCGCCGTTCAGGTCGCCATGTCAGGCGGCGTCGGAGCCAACCTCGACATACGACTGGGTGGCAAAATGGGCCCCATGTCCGGTGACCCCCTCGACCTGAACGTCAAAGTGACCGCCATCGCCGAAGACATGGTCCAGGAATGGCCGCAACAGGGCGACCCAATGCGAATCCCCTGCGGAGATTCCGTCTGCCTGAACTGCAACGGCATCGACATCATCGTCAGCAGCAAACGTGGCCAGCCCATGAGCCCTGACGTCTTCACCAACCTCGACGTCGACGTGAAGAAAAAGCATATCCTGGTCGTGAAGTCTTCCCAGCATTTCTATGCCGGATTCGCGCCCATCGCTTCCCAGATCATCTACATGGCCGCGCCCGGCGCCGTCGCGCCTCGCTACACAGAAATTCCCTTTAAGCGCGTTGACCTCCACAAGTACCCCTGGGTCGAAGACCCGTTTGCATGAGGCCGCGTTCCCACCGGAACAGCAACTGGAAGAGATTTGGACGAATACCCAATGGCCGAAGTGAGCTACGCAAGAGAGTCCCTGGTCGCGGCCCTCCGCGATCGGGGTATCTCCTATCTTGCCCCCAGCGACGCAGTCGCAATCGAGGTGCCCGAAACGAACGAGCAGCTCCTATACGCACTGCTGCACCAGGACGATTCAAGGCTGCGGCTCGCGATCATACCGCTCCTCCTCCGGCATCCAGGAATCTCGGCCTCCGTCCCCGATCTGGCTGCCAGCCTGGAAGGTGTAGCCTCGCTGGACCTGCAAACCCTGTATATGGCCGCAGTCTACCTGCAGCGAAACTGGCGATCTCGTCTGAGCATCTACCTAGAGGATATGACTCTGTTACCCGACCTGTTTTCTTACCATATGGGTCTGCCTCTGCCCGACGAAAGATTTGGTAAGACCGGGCTGGTTGAACTGGCTGATGCGTGGCAAGCGCGTTCGCAGTACCCCTTCGAAAGGTAGCAGGCGATTAACAACACGTTTGAACTGTTTATAGGGCAGCTAAAGCTGGAGAAAGCGAACCCATCGAATGCGCCAAAGATGTGATCGCCAGGGCATCGAACGGTTCCTCCAAAGCCTGGGGCGTCGATTCACAGGACCAGGACGACTATGCCTGGTAGGCCGAACGACGCTGGTCTATGAAGGTCTCCACAAGCAAACACTTGACATCACCATCAGCTTCGAAGTTGATTACCGGGATCGCAGCGCGTTTGTTGAAGCAGTACGCGGCTTGAAAGAACGGTTCTCACTGAATATCGAAGAAACCTCCCCCGCTGATTTCATCCCGCTCCCGTCGGGCTACCGTGAACGAAGCCCCTTCATTGGCCGCTACGGACAACTGGAGGTCTTCCACTTCGACCTCTACAGCACCGCTCTCAGCAAGATCGAACGGGGCACGGAGGGTGACCTTGATGATGGGCTCTCGTTACTACGAAACGGGCGGTTAGAGTTCGCCCTCCTGGCAGCTTACTTCGAGGAAATAATGATCCGCTATGCTACCGAAAGTATCAAACAGGATCCCGTAGAATATCAGAGGAAATTTGATATCCTGACAGATATGTGGCTAACCGGTTCTTCTCTAGCATAGCACAAAGTTAACCCATCGAGTCGTCGGTACTGGAGTCCAAGGGCAAGTCCCGCAGAGGCCGCGGACGAAACGGCCGTTTCTCCAACGCCTGTTCGTCCAGGTCAATCCCTAGACCAGGCCTTTCCGGAAGCGTAATGTAACTGTTCTCAACTTCGAACGACTCAAGCGAAATCTCCCTACCTACATCCTCAAAGTTGACAAAGTACTCCGTGATCAGGAAATTCGGCATCCCCGCCGACGCGTGCAGCGTGGCGGCCAGCCCAACCGTCGTGCTGTTGTAGTTGTGCGGCGCCACCGCCACATGATAGGCCTCCGCCATCGCCCCAATCTCCCGAAGCTCAAGGATGCCGCCGCAGTTGCATACGTCCGGGTTGAGAATGTCTGCCGCTCGCCTCTCAAAGACCTCTCGAAACTCATTCTTGGTATAGAGCTCCTCCCCCGTCACGACCGGCAACCCTATCGAATGACGCACCTCAGACAAAGCGTCCAGGTCACGCGCCGAAACCGGCTCCTCAAACCAGAAAGGCGCGTACGGCTCCATCGCCCGCGCCGCCCGCACCGCATGCATCGGCGCCAGCCTGCGATGTACCTCGACCAATATGTCCACGTCGGGCCCCACCGCCTCGCGCACCGCACGTACACGCTCAACCGCCTCTTCTTCCTGATTGCGGTCGATATAGGCCCGCCACCGGCCAGGAAAAGGATCAAACTTCAGAGCGGTGAATCCGCGTGCAACCACGGCCTTGGCTCGTTCCACCAACTCCTCTGGGTCCTCATCCCCGCCCCAGCCATTCGCGTAAACCCGCAACCGCCTTCGAGTTCGCCCGCCTAGCAAGTTGTAGACCGGCTGCCCCGCGGCCTTCCCCGCGATATCCCACAGCGCCTGCTCAATACCGCTGATGGCACAAAACAGTTCCACGCTACCTCGCTTACCTGCAAAGTCCGAGTACGCCGAAAAGACAAACTGCTTGATATCGAACGGGTCCCGCCCAATCAGGTACCGGGACAGCTCATCCATCTGACGCTTGATGACGCGGTCCCGGTCCAACTGTGTGTACGCCTCGCCCCATCCGTGGATCCCTTGGTCCGTCTCTATCTTGACGAACAACCAGTGCTTCGCCGAACCCGAATCCACCAGGAATGTCTTAACTGAATCAACTCTCATCTTGAACGCCTTCTTCTGGTACGTGACGGATAACAGTCGCTTCCAGTGCCATCGCCCATTCCCTGCAATTCTTTCCCCGTATCGTCGAGTCGCGGCAGCCGCTGCCGGTCGGAGTTTCCGCGCCGCGTCTTCTGCTAGCCCGCGCTTCCAGCAGATCAGGACCTTGGCTCAGCCTTGTAGCATCAATCGCAATCCGACATTGGAGCAAAAGACGGCAACTGTGTCTGGAGAAATTTGCCCTCGGTTAAATGGCTATACATATTGCAGCAAGAACGATTCTAAGGCATCGGCAAAGGGGCCGGTGAGGTTGTGTTCATGCACTTCAGCCCGAAAGTCCACCCGGTCCTCTGCCTCGTAGAATCGATAAACTTGCCGCGTCAACCTTTCGAGCTCGCTGAATCCGCTCATCGGCCACCACTGGTCGCCAAGATTGGCTCGCACCAGCAGCGGGCGCGGTGCGATCGCCGCATGCAGGTGTTGAATATCGCAAACATTCAGTATGCCGAAAGGAAACGGCGACGAGTCTGCATTGGCGAAATAAGATGCCATCTCGACCATATGAATCTCAAACGTGGTAGCCGCGCACAACGGCGCCGCCGCGCAGAAGCGTTCATCCAGCGCCGCCACCAGCCAGGTATCCATGCCCCCCTGGCAAAGCCCGGAAATAGCCACCCGGTTTTCGTCGACGTCGGCTCGCGCCCGTAAGTATTCCCCGGCCCGCATCGTCTCCGCCGCCCGCAGGCCCAGCTGGCTCACGCCAAGGACATCGCCCATGCCCATTAGCAGCGACATCCCCATATCCGCCTTGTCCTTCATCGGCGAAGTCTCACCAAAAGGCGCGTGGTCCAGGACCAATGCGGCAAACCCCTGCTTTGCCATCCGTACCCCGAAGGCCTGGTACGCAGGCTTCCACTTGTCCTCCGGCCACCCGGGATTCCACACCAGTCCCGGCATCGGCGTCGCGGGCGGATTCGAAGGCAAAAACACAAATGCAGGGATAGCGTAGTCCTCGTCCACATAGACATCGACCCGCTCACAAACAGCACTCGAACCGACCTGAAAGTGAGCCCGCACCAAACTGTCTCGTAAAGGAGGAAACTCAGGAATTCCAATCGTCCTGGGCAATTCGGCCCTGAGCCCGTCCCGATAAGACTCCCAGTCAGTTCGGCTCTCAAAGTCTTTTGGCAATTCTCCAGTCTTCTCCATCACCTTCTTCTGAAGCCAGCGAATCGCATTAGTCCTTTGGCCCAGCGGCTCCCCAACCGCTTTTGAGCGGTCCACGGAGCCATTCTCAGACAGCGTCGCTTCTTGCATGGCCGGTCTGTATGCAGTCATTTGATGTTCCTTAGTTTATGGAAGGCAGAACTGGTCCGCCTTGAGGTCGGTTACAAATCCATGTCCCGGAGCATGCGTAATCATCAGTTCCGGTTTCGCAAGCAGCGCCGCTTGCTGTGGCGTTACGCCACAGGCCCAAAAGACAGGCATCACACCTGTTGGAATGTCCGCCACGGGCTCCCCAACCACTGGGCATGCAAGATCGGCGCCGATCTCGCCCGGGTCGCCAACATGAATCGGCGCCCCATGATTGAACTGAAACCGGCTCGTCAACTGTGTTGCAATGATCGCCTCGCTCGGCGTCATCCAGCGCATCGTCACCACCAGCGGGCCCTCGAATCTCCCTGCGGAAACGGTCGGCAGATCCGTGTTCAGCACCCAGACCTCCTCCGACTTCGGAACGCCCGCCCGTTCCAACGCATCGTCGAACGTAAGACTCGAACCAATCAGAAACCCAACGCTGTCTTCCTTCCACAGAGCCCGGATGTCTATCACATCTTCGCGCCGGATACCGTCCCGAAAGACAGCATAACGCGGTAGGTCTGTACGCAGGTCAGCCCCCGGTGCACTCAAACGCGGCTCAGGCACACCGCTGTCGGTGACTTCAATCAGTGGACAAGCCTTCGGGTTTCGCTGGCAGTAGACCAGAAAGTCGTATGCCTCCGACTTCTGCAAAACAACCAGGTTGCACTGAACATATCCGGGAACCCTGTATGCCGTCGTACCGGTCCACTCTCCCCGGCGCATGGCCGCCCGGGCCCTTTGAGCCTCATTCATACTCAAACACTACCTGTCTCGTTAACGAAATCTTGGGGAACACTCTGAACGGATTGTCGATGGCATTCAATGAGTGGGTCGCTGCATCCATCTGCCTTCGGCATTAAATGGCCGCCATCTTTACTTTTCTGTGTGTCCTCTCCCAGCTCACCTTGCGTATCGCAATCTCCGCAGATCAGTTTTACTGTAGTTTGGCGTCTTCAGTCATGAAGCGACCGTGTCCATGTGGAGGGCTCCACCCTGAGGACGCTTCCTTTGGTAGGGGAAGAGATGACCGGTTTCCTCGCCTTGATTCGCGAGCCGCGCCAAGCCTTCAGGAAACAGAATGTGCGACAACTCACAGGCTGCGGTTTTCCCGCGAGTACTCGATATTCTCACCGCCGATCTGCCACACACCGCGGAAAAGCGATCTCCGCTTGGGCGGCATCGCCTCAATGATCTCATGATCCAGGTTCAGCCGGTGCCACTGCGCCCACAATGAGTTGTAACAATTGAAGACCGCACAACGGGGATTGTCTGGGTTGGTCCAGTCATTTGCAGCGTGCAGAAGGCTTTCGGTAAAGATCACTGCCGACCCGGCCGGACAGCTGTAGTCCTCCATCATCTCCCGGATACTCTGTTCCCAGGAGGAGTCGCTGACGTTGGGTCGGTAACGGTCCGGCCCTCCGTAATTGAAATGGGACTTGTGCGACCCGCTGAGAAACGACGTGCCTCCCTGCCCGGCCTTCACCTCCTCCAACTCCCAGACAACACGCGTCAGACCGGCGAATATCTTCCCGCCGGCCGCCTGATAGCGCATCGCGTTGGCCTGTTGCGGCGGTCGCACCACATGCGGCATTCCGCCGTCCCTGCGCTCCGTCTTGCTCCATCCAGGCGGTCGGATCGCGATAAATGAATTCTCGCAGCGAAAAGCGTAGTAGTCGTCCGCCAGAAACGGTTCCTCTGACAGGATCTCACTCAAAATGCCAACGATGGCCGGGTGGTCAAGCAAAGTCTGCAGTGATCCTTGAAACGACTGTCTGGGATTGATTGCCTGCTGCTGCCTCACCGAGTCAACTCCGTAGGCCTCTGCCTTCATCGTGCGAACTTCCTCCTGCGTAAGCACGCCCGGCAACAAGATCCAACCCCGCAAGTCAAAGAAGAATTTCTGCTCCTCAGTCATCGGAACTGGATCTCTATCAGTTTTCTTCATCGCAGATTCTCCGTAATCTCCCTGATAAGTTCTCAAGCCTGCCTGAATCACATGCAGGATTCGCTTACTCTCTCTCCCGGAACACGCGGTATGCCTGAAAGGACTGTGGTTGCCGGAAGGCTATTCTCTTCATCTTGATCGACAGTACGGGCGGCCAGCAGACCTGGTCGTAGGGGTGCATTTGGACTGCTTGAAAGGATCTTTTGGGGGAAGGCACGTCAGATCATAGTTGTGGGCCAGGACTGTGTCAAGCAAGAAAAAGACTGTCCCTCCTGAGGCCCCGGGAAGTCCTAACAGCGATTGCAAACCTTGGCCAGTAAAGCTGCATCCGTTTGGTCAGACTCAGGAAGAAATCGCACTGCTTAGGAGACGATTTCAACAACATCTGACCCCGAAAAACCATTTGCCAGTTTCTATTGGATAAGTTACATTCAAATTGCCTCCTGTTCTTGTCAGTCACTCTGCGACTCCAGGTAGCCGCTCACCACCTGGTAGCTGTCTGCTCCTCGAAAAGTCTGGCATAACGCAGGCAACGCCGTAATAAAATCTAGTCTGAAAATTCCCCTCTCCGGCGAATGTGCTGCCTGGCAAGAATGCATTTACCTGCCCAAAACATAGACGCCGACCTGTAACGCGACGAACCTTTCGGCTCGATGCTGGCCTTATGAATTAGTGCAATGACTGCACTTAGCGCTGAATGATAACAATATCTTTAGAAAGGAACGTCTGATGAAAAACGCCCTCCTCACACTCCTGTTAATTGCATCGCTCCTCTTGGTCCCGGCAACCAGCCTCGGTGCGACGCCAAATCAGGAAGTTCCCTCCGAACAGCCCATGAGTGTCACCGTCCTGGGTTACGGCGCCGCGTCGACCGCGCCGGACAGTGTCAGCGTGAATCTGTATATTGGCGATCAGCCCTCATACGGCCCAGCAGGCCCGGAGCTGTCCTTCGTCGAGCCCACCGACCTTGAGGAAGTTAGTAGATTCTTGATCGAACATGGAATTGATGTAGAAACCATCGAGATTAACTACCTCAGCCGAAACTATGCCTATGGACCCTCAAGTTTCGCAGGTGAAGTTGCCTTCACTTTCAATGAACTGGACCGACTGCTTTCTCTGATGCAGGAAATCGTGGACGAAATGGAGGGTAGGCGAGGACCAACGATCCAAGGGGCGAACATGGTGTTTCGAGTCGAGGACTGCGCCGCCCTGGAGCTGGAGGCAATGCGTGCGGCACTCGAAGACGCACGACAGCGTGCGACGAGAATGGCCGGCCTTCTGGATATGTCGCTCGGCCGCGTCATTTCAGTCTCTGAAGACGTTTCCCCCGTCGGCGCCATCCGTCCGGCTGGCGGCTGCATAGCCCATGCTGGGCAAACGGCCACCGGCGGCTACTATCTGATGGGAACGCCCAGTTCACTGGCCAACTCCCCATCAGAGGTCGAAGTGGCTATCATGATTAAGGCCACGTTCGCTCTGGAGAAGTAAGGAATGACTGGGGCTCGACCGGCCTCTGCCTTTTGAGGAGCGCGGGCGAGAAGCACGCGCTCCCTCCTCCCTCAACCCCTCTTATTCATCAAAGTTCCCCCAAGAAAAGAGCAGCAACTCTCAGCTAACTAACGGATTACGTGTCCGGCTGGGGTGCAAAGGAGTAGGCAATGAACGACCGCGAGAAATTCATGTTCGACCTGCAAGGTTTTCTTAAGGTCGAAAACTTCCTCACTCTTCTTGAAGTACAGGAACTTAGAAGTGCCTTCGACGCCAACTGGGACAAAGCGATTCCTGACCCCAATTCGCACCCCGATGGGGACATGGCTGGAGAAATCCCGCGCGACTTCTTCAGCGGAATGCTGACATGGGACAAGCCCTGGTGCCAGCCCTTCCGCGAGCTGCTAGCCCATCCCAAACTGCTCCCCTATCTGAACACAACGTTCGGCCGCGGCTGGAAGATGGACCACGCACCCTTTATGCTGGCTGCAACGTCCGGGACGGAAGGACTTCGCCTGCACGGGTAAACCAGCCGTGTGTTCGACGGCACGCAGCACTACAGCTATGCCAATGGCCAGATGCGTTGCGGCATGATCGTCTGCCAGTTTCAGTTGGCAGACGTGAACGAAGGCGACGGCGGGCTTTGCGTGATTCCCGGAAGCCATAAGGCCAACTTCCCCATGCCCGAGGATATTGCGCGGTACGAAAAGAACCGTGAACTGGTCTACAATGTGCCCTGCAAAGCCGGCGACATGGTCATCTTCAACGAGGCCACCATTCACGGCACCCTGCCCTGGAGGGCCAAGCAGCATCGTCGCTCGCTCCTCTACCGCTTCTCGCCCAACTACCTGCACTTTGCCGGCGGCGTCTATGAGACCTCAATGCCCGACTGGGTTGCCGAGTTGACTCCCGCCCAGCAAGCGGTCCTTGAGCCCCCTTATATCTACGACCGCCCAATCATCGAAGATGACAGCATTACTATAATTCGGCCAAAGCGCGTGCGTCCGGATGGCACCATCAGGGAAGAGTGAACGATCCGCTCCCGACGCACTACGTTTCGTGCCATGACATACCTTCCCCGCGCACAAGTGTTGCGCGGCGTTCGTATTCCCCTGGCCACTCCGCTTCCATTTCCCCCGTCTCGACCATAAGTCTGAGTGGATTGACACGCGTCTTCAGGGGAAGGTAGATACGCTGTCGCTTGCGCGCAGACTCATACAGCGCCATCATCACCTCCTGCACAGCCCTACCTCGCTCCCCGCTGCTGATGGGGTCTTCCACTCGCCCTTCGACCCAGTCAATCGCCTCCTGGCATTGCTGCGACCAGCAATCGCGCCAGGACTCGGTCACCTCTTCCCATCCGTCCGTTTCCCCGTTCATGTAGCGGACTGTACCAATTTCGAAATTGTAGCGGGCCGAAAGCCCCTCGGGCATGTGCATCGGCGCATCCGACGGGACCATCTCGTCAGGATGATAAGTCGTGCTGAGTTCCATGATCCCCTCCGTCCCGATCACCCGGCATCCCTGACCCAGGCCCTGAATCAGGTTCCCCATGATGAGGATCGTGGCGCCACTGTCACAGGCGGCCAGCCCAAGGCAGGCATCCTCCGCCGGCAGCCCGCGCTCCAACAGTTCAGTGGTCCGTTCGACCGCGCCCATCACCCACTCTACCCGCGGTTCATCCATGAGATAGAGAGCCAGGCGGATATTGTGCGAGTTGGTATTGAGTAGATTTCCACCCGCGTCCAGCTGTATCTGCACGACGCGGCCAATTGCCCCTTCCCGCAACAGATCTCTCGCCTTCAACCAGGTTGCGTGGTGGGGCCGCTGGTACGCGATCACCAGCTTGACGCCGTTCCGCTGGCACGCGGTCAACATCGCCTCCGCCTCCCCCAGGTCCACGGCCATCGGCTTCTGGCAGATGATCGCCTTCGGCTGCCGGGCTGCAGCCGCAATGACCATCTCCGCGTGCAACTGGTGCCAGGAGCACACGTCCACGAAATCGAGCCGCTCACTGTCCAGCATCTGCCGGTAATCGGAGTAGCGATGAGCCTCAGGCACCCCGAAGAACTCGCCAAACTCCCGCAGAGCGTCCGCATTCGAGTCTGCGATCGCCCCAATCTCGGTTGGACTGCCATCAACGCCAAGCCATGCCCTCGCATGGACTCGGGCGATAATCCCACAGGCGATGATTCCGGTCCGGTAAGTTGCCATTGGATGCTCCAAATTGGGGGGGGAGTGGCCCGATTAGACCTGCTTTGAGAAAAACGAATTCAGTCTCAGCTTCATAGTCCCAGAATCAGGTCGTGCTCTGTCAGGTTGACCCCGGTCATTCTCCACTTGCCTGGAGTGCCTTCTCCAGGTCGGCCAAACTCGTAAACCAGCGTACCTGCCCAAAAAAGTGGGCCAGACTGTCACTCTCCTCGCGAAGCTGCTCCAACATAGGGCCTATAGGGTTGGAGGATGCCGCGCCGGTCCCATAGCTGCCGTTGAAAGCAAAGTAAGCCTGATTCAACACCCGCAAGCGGTATCCCTGTGCCACAAAATATCGCCTGCGCCCTTCCATGTACGTTTCCGCGGTCTCCACGTGCCCGGCTTCCAGCAACCTGTCCACATGCAGCCGTGTCTCCCGCATCTCCCGCCGAAAGTCGAACGCTAGAGGCCGCCCGAATCGCTCCCAGCGGCTCTGCTCCAACTCGTATGTCTGCGACCAAAGATCGGCCGTGCTGCAGGCGCAGGGAATGTCGTCGTTCGACCCTGCCGCCGGATCCGCAGATGGCGCCGAAGTGTCATAGAGCCGCCGCCATACCCTTTCCCCGATTTCCTCGCCAACGATCTCCGCAACCGTTTCATTGAGTGTTGTCGCCTCGTCACTGCTGGCGTAACGCAAACCCAGAGGGAACAGAAACAGATAGTGGTGCACCCACTCATGCGCAACAGTCTCCAATACCCATTTGAGCGAACTGCTCTCTACAACCATCGCCGGGAAAACGGCCATACCCCCAATCTGTGAAATATGCGCGCTCAGGCCCGTGCGGGCCTCGAGGGTATGTTCGCTCTCCCCCAGCGTAACCGGATCATAATCGGCCTGCAGAACGCGTGAGTGGAGCGTAGAGATTCGGTCGCGCGGGCTTACGGTCAGCTTCAGCGGGGGTTCGATGAAGGCAAACTGCACAGGGGGCCAAACGATGCCGGGCAGTCCCAGGTCAGCTGCACGAATCTCTTCGCGAATCTGGTTCTGCAGGATAGCTTCCACCAACGAACGATCCGCTGACTGCTGGCGCCGCAATCCGGCCAGTTCCAAACGCGCCGCTTCAACCATCATCCCGCGTCCCGGGACAGCGGTGGAATCACCAGTTGCACCCGCCCAATGTTTTGCCCAATCGGATGCCTGAACTGTAACTGATTCAGCGTCACCAGCTGCCGCCGAAGCCTCTTCCGAAACCAGCCCGTCTAGTTCCGCCTCCTTTTCTGAGATCAGCTTCGCCCGTTCAAAATAGGCTCGCACCAGCTCTACCTGGGAGTCTTCCTCAAGCCCGTCTCTCAGCGGACTCTCGCCCCCAAAGATCGCCCTTCCCAGCGCCTTCATCTCCCAGGCAAAAAAGTTGAAGTCAGGCAGAGCTACCGCTGACTTGATAATGTGGGCACGCGTGGGAATCGAACGCGGTACGCTGCCCCCGATAAGAAATAGGGCTACGAGCAGCGCGATCGCCTTCCAGGAACTACGCCTAAGAAGGGCCGGATTGAGGAAACTGTAGGAGCCCGCTATATTCAGGGAAGATACTATGAAATCAATTCTGTCCATGAGGCCGTCCATCAGAAGAACGATGTCCTCACCACATTTCCCCTTGGCCTCGAAGCCAGGAGGCGACCTGTCAAGGCCTACTTTACCCTTACAAGTCTTCTTATCCGCATTGCAGCCCGACCCAACTGCCTTGCCTCGGGTTGACCCACCAAGAGTAAGAAGCCAGCGTAGGTCAGGACGCCGCCGCCTCCGCAGACAACGATCCGCAAAACGTCATTTGACAGCGAGGTCTCTCCTCCCGGGTCCAGCAGAGATAACAACCACGCTATCACAAAAACCATGGCACCCGCCGCCCCGATGACCGACCCGAAAGACCGTACGGTCGGCCCGATTCCTCGCTTTCCCCGGCCCTCCAACTTCTCCCGGCGACTATCATGTCGCCAGCCCGTCGAAACATACCCCAGCTTCCAATACAGCAGTCCTAGCATCACAACAGCATGTGCGCCCTGCTTCGCTGTGTCCGCCCATACCAGACCAATGAAGCCCAGCCCTTCAATCAGCGCTAGCGCGAAAACGGCATAGACCAGCACGCTGAGTACGCCTACCAGCGCCGGCAGCAGCGTATCGTTGCGTGCATAGAATGCATAGATCAGTGGGAAGTCGATCGAAGCAAAAAGCGCCCCCACAAGATATACCTGCAGAGCCGACACCACCTGCGCAGTGTCGTCCGCCGTGAACTGTCCCCGCTCAAACAGTAACCGCACCGTCGGCTCAGCCAGCAAGCCCAACCCTACGAGG
>DAOUHY010000379.1:0-20326 GCA_034428435.1 Caldilineaceae bacterium
GTCTGCATTATATGCAGAAGACGGCCCCGTTCCAAGTGAAAAAAATTACTGTTTTCTAGTCGGGCTCTTGCTGTGGCTTGATGGCCTCGTCATCGCCTTGGCCGGCGCGGCCGCCTGTTGGATCGACTCCTTTCCTACCTGTCGATGCCCAACATACTGCGCGTTTCGTCGATCGTGGCAACGCCCCGTCCCAGGTCGTTGGCAATGCGCGCAATCCGCTCCACCATCTGCGCGTTGCTCTGCGCCAGTTCACCCCGCTGGTAATGGATGCAGTCCTCCAACCCGGTGCGCACGTGACCGCCCAGCAGCATCGCCATCACATTCACCTGGATCTCTTCCAAGCCCAGCGCGCACGTCTGGAACAGGGAGTCTTCCGGCAGGTTGCGCACCATGTAGAGGAAGCTGTCCATGCTCATGTTGATGCCGCTCTGCTGCCCGAAAACCAGCTGCAGGAAGTAGGGTTTGTCTAGCGCGTCGCGCTGGATCAGATAGTCCAGAATGTCGAGATGACCCGGGTGGTAGAGGAACACCTGCGGCTTGATGCAGCGTTCGCGCAGACGGTGCGCCGTACGCTCCGAGTCGTCGAAAGTGGCGAGCGTGACCTTGCTCGGCCCGCCGTCGCCTCCCGTGTAAGCGGCGCCGCCGCGAAAGGTCATCGGGCCGGGATTGAAAGCCATGATATCGGGGCCGGCCTCGATCGGCGCCGATTTGTAATGATGAGCCGTACCCACGAAACTGCTGCCCGCGGTCGACAAATCTGCGAAGCCCTGCGAATTGTCCACCAGGATCTGCGGCGCCTTGGCGCGCATCATTGCGTTGATCTCTCGATAGCGGTCCGCCTCATGCGACGCCTGGGTCGGGTCCTCGGCCTGGCGGGCGTGAATGTGAATGATCGTCGCGCCCGCCGCGAAGACCTCGGCAGCGGCATCGGCCTGCTCCTCGGCGGTCACCGGCACCGCCGGGTTCTCGCTCTTCTGATGCCCGCCCGTCACCACCGCGCTGATGATCACCGGCGGCATGCCCCCGCTTATGCGCCTGACGTACTCGCGCTGGCTCGTGTAATCCCAGGTGATATCCATGCTGACGCTCCTCAGTTCGGAACGATCACGCCCTTGATAAAGCCGTCCAATTCAATCTCCCCGCCTGCCGCAAGCACCGCCGTCTCGGCCTCAGCCAGAGAGAAATGATGCGTGACCATCTTTTCGATCGGATAGCGCCGCGATTCGACGATCTTTATCGCAGCCTGCACGGCCGGCGTATCGTGCGTATTCACCCCCTGCACGCGCAGCTCCTTGATCGGAATCTTACTTGGAACGATGGCCGCCTCCTGCTCGCCGGTGTTCGAGCCGACAACGACTACGCCCATCGGCCGCGCCAGCTCCAGCGCCAAGGGGAAGGAGGCCGTAGCCCCGGTCACGTCCACGACCAAATCAGCTAGCACGCCGTCGGTGAGCTCCAGAACCGCTTCGACCGGGTCTTCACGTTCGAGATTGATGATGTGCGTCGCCCCGAACTGCCTGGACAGCTCGAACCGGTGTTCATCCTGACTCAGGCCAAGCGCGATGATCCTCGACGCGCCGGCCTCATTGGCCGCCAGGATCGCCGCCAGCCCCTGGCCGCCCGGCCCGATTACCACCACGTTGTCGCCGATCGCGGCCCCGCCTTTCGTGCGCACCCAGCGCAGCCCGTTCCCAATGTTTGCACAGGTCATCGCCGCCGCCTCGGCCGGCACATCCTCCACAATGCGGTGCACCCGAGAATTCGGCGCCAGGTACATGAACTCACTGTACGCGCCCCACAGGTGTGGCGGCACGCTGGACGGTGTCGTTCCCCCGTAGCCCTGATGCGCCTTGCAGAACCGGTACTCGCCCAGCAGGCACCAGCGGCAATGCCCGCACCCAAACAGGTGCTCGACAATGACTCGATCCCCGGCCTGCACACCCCAACGCGCCGCGGCCCGGCTCCCGAGATCCTCAACATGCCCGACAAGCTCATGGCCCATGATGAGCGGAAACCGGTGGGATTCTGTCCAGTTGTAGATGCGGGGATCGCTGCCGCAGACGCCGCACATCTCGACTCTCAGCAGCCCGTCGTCTTCGCCGATGACCGGCATGTCGAAAGCCTGGATCTCCATCTCCCGCGTTGTGACGACAACCGCGGCGTTTACTTTGCTCGACAAGCCAAATCCTCCATCGCCGGGAAAGAACAACCCGATTGGACGCGCTAGGACACAAAAGAAACTACGCCGTGGTCAGGTCGAAGATGACCTTCATCATCCCCGCCGCCCCTTCGTCAATCAGCTTGTAAGCCTGTGCAGCTTCCTCCAGAGGAAAACGATGTGTGATCAGGCCGCTGACATCGAGTTTGCCCGTGTGCAACAATTTGATGATCACATTGTGCACGCGGACAATGTCCCAGCGGCGATGATAGAGACCACTTTCTGGATTCTCGGGAGGTAGACGGTAGCCGCCGCTGCGCGAGTGCAGTATCTGCCCGGCGCTGCGGCAAAACTCTTCGCCGAGGAAAAGGTCATCGGCCGGACCGTCGTACATGCCCACGGCAACGACCTTCGGAAACGGGGTCCCGCAGTGCATGGCCAGGCCGATGCCGCCCGTCTGTCCGGAGCACTCAAAACAGACGTCCGCGCCTGGCCCGCCAAGGATGCGCTTCACTTCGCGCCCGACGTCGCCATGGTTGGGGTTGAGGACGTAATCGGCGCCCAGGCGTTTCGCCGTTTCAATCCGTTCATCGAGCAGATCGATCGCGATGACAGGATCGGCGCCGGAAAGCTTGCACAGCTGCATTGTCAGCAGCCCGACAACCCCCTGACCGACAACCACCGCACTCTCGCCTATCCGAACCGGTCCGACGAGAACCGCGTCCAGAGCGACCGTGCCCAGACTCACGAAAATGTACTTCTCAAGATCATCGTCGGGTGGCAGCGCATAGGGAAAAACGCTCACCCCGACGCCCTTGGTCGTCGCCCCGACCTTCGCCAGATCCAGGTTGAAGTTGCGGGTCTCCCGATGGTGCGCCGAACCCATCACCACGTCGCCGGCCGCCAGCTCGCTCACCTCCGCCCCGACCTCCACCACACGCGCGACATCCTCGTACCCATAGGTGAAGGGGTACTTCATCGAGCGCCCTTCAGTTACGAAGCCGTCCGTCTCCACGCTGCGCCCATGCCAGACCGCCTCGCCGCGATAATGAGAGCGCTCGGTGCCGTGACTGATGCCGGAGTAGAGATTCGCGACCTTCACATCCCTTGGACCAAGCGGCGGGTCGACATATTCGCCTATTTCCACCTGACGGGGACCGGCAAACAGCACTTCCTTCGGCATAGGCAGTTAAGGCGCGAATCCGCACGTCAGTCCGCCATCCACGAGCAGATTGACGCCGGTAATATACTTGGCCTCGTCGGACGCCAGGAACAAGGCGGCATAGGCAACGTCCCAGGCATCACCCATCTTTTTCATCGGGCACAGGTTGTCCCGCTGCCGGATCATCTCTTCGACGCCCTCGTCAGAATAGGCGTCCTGGAGGCCTTGGGTGATGAATGGCGTATTCATCAGACCCGGCAGAACACAGTTCGCCCGTATCCCCTTCTGCGCATACTGCATCGCGATATTCTGCGTCAACTGGTTGATGGCGCCCTTGGAAGCGTTGTAGGAGACACTCGGATAGCCCGTATATCGAATGGCGGCAATCGAAGAAATGTTGACGATAGCGCCGCCCCCCTGCCTCTCCATATGCGGGATACAGTGCTTGCACGTCAGAAACATCCCCTTCACATTGACGTCCAGCAGCCGGTCCCAGTTTTCCTCGCTGATCTCGACCGGCCCGCCCACCTCGATAATGCCGACGTTGTTGTGCAGGATATCGACCCGGCCGTAGGTCTCGATACACGCCGCCGCCATCCGCTCAACCGCCTGCGAATCGGTCACGTCGGCCTCGAAGGAAGTACATTCTCCCCCTTCCTGCTCGATGATGCCCTGCGTCTCACTGGCGGCATCCGGGTTGTAATCGACAAGAAACACCTTCGCCCCTTCGCGGGCATAGAGCACCGCCGCCGCCTTCCCGTTCCCCCAGCCGGGACCCACCGAACCAGCCCCGGTTACAATGGCGACTTTCCCTTTAACGCGATCTGTCATCAGTTCCTCACACTTGGTTTGCTGGAGTCCAATCGATCTCGGCTCTGAAATGGCAGACTACCCGGGCGCAACTGCACGACCCTTTTATGCGCCAGGAAGGGCACGCCGACCCGGCCTCCCGATCCCACTATAGATGAAATTGTCAGGCCCATGCCGCAACCCCCGATTCTTACCGAGTTTTGCCCGAATCTACCACACACAGTATGACGGGTCAATCCCCCCTGAGGCACAGCTATTCGATCTGGCCCATCCAGCAGCAAGGTGCGACCTGCCACAGATGGTCATGATTTCTGATTGACTACACGACAATCAATAGAGATTGCATCTTTAGTGGAGGTGAGTTGTCACTGTCGCTTGACCAGGAAATCCAATCTTTGCGCTGTCCAACAAGAGAAAATCCTCCAAACTCTTGTGTCGTCTGTCAGGGCCATATCTGTATCGAGGAGGAGTTCTCTTCTCTCAGTCCTCCGCCCTGAGATTGGCCAGCGCCTCCCGCGCCACGCTCGCCCACGATTCCGGCAGGTTCTCGCTCAGCCACCGGATCTTCTTCTCAGCCCTCCGCTCCTTGAATTCACCAAGCTGCCGCACCACAACTTCGGCTAAGCCGGGCCGGGCCGGATAACGATCCGCAGCCATGTGCGTGGGTAACCTGTTCAAGAGATCAAGCAGGTGCTGCCTTACCTCCTCCGTATCAGGCGACGGTATCCACACCTCGCGCCCATATCCCATTCTCGAACTGTCCCCTTCGCCTGCTCGCATGATCGGTCCAATCGGAATCGGGTCCCGCTGCGGCCTCCTGTGCGGATGATTGGCGCAATACGTCCAGAAGGGATTCTCGATGAGCACATCCCTGATCTCGCAGTAGGCTTCCACATCCCTGTCACCAGCCCTGCTGTAACCCCTTTCTCCCCGGTTCCTGCGATTGAACCAGCAGGTCCCACAGCAGTCCGAACCCCCATTGGGCATGATGAGAATCTCCCATTTGAAGTACAAAAAAGCGAGAGCGGAACTCCGCTCTCGCCCCTATTCG
Source organism: Caldilineaceae bacterium (assembly GCA_034428435.1). GTDB lineage: Bacteria > Chloroflexota > Anaerolineae > Caldilineales > Caldilineaceae > Bin5. The sequence continues at coordinate 5,182 of DAOUHY010000379.1, forward strand.
AATCCGACTGCAATAAGAATAACTACTCCTGATTCAACTCCGCCGTCACGTCCAATTGGGCGCCCACAATCAGTGGCAGCAGTTCCTCTGTGAACAGGGCCGAAATGTTCGGGTCCGCCAGTATATTGGCAACATCTTCCGGAAGGAACGGAGCCGCCAGGTCCAGCGTGCGCAGGATCGATGGCGAATCATAGTGAACGGTGAGCAGGACTTCCTCGTCGGCGACTACATTCAACTGGTTTGCCGTTGAGGTCAACTCCAACTCGGCAACCTGCAGACCGTCGTAAAGAATTGAGGCAATGTTTGCAGGCAGTGAGGGCAGACTTACACCGTTCTCCTGGAACGTGCTGGCGGGCACACCGCCGACAGACGTAATTTCCGACCCGTCCAACCTGAGCCTGAGCGCAAGCACAGGTCGGTACTCGGCATCGATATCCGGCGGTTCCATGCGCACAGAGGTCACGTCAAAAGCGGGCGGCACGTCTACGGCCGCAGCGCCGTCTGCCGCCGGTATCGAAAGAGCGACGCCTATGTCCGTCTTCTGAAGGAACTCGATACCAACGTCCAGCACACCAGGCGGGACCGGAAGCAGTTCAGACACGACCCGCTGAACTGTCGCCATCGACTGTTCGGTCCAGGAAATGACCGGCAAATGACCGCCGTTCGAGGCCAGATACAGGCTTGCGTCAATGATATTGAGGTCCAGCCTCTGGACGCCCAAGGCCTGCATGTCTGTTATGAAACGCGGCTGCAAAATCGACTGGTCTCCCAATGGGATACCCATCAACGCCAGCGAGCCGTCCGCCTTGACCTCCACAGGCAGTGAGTCCAGTTTCGTCTCGGGAGCCTCCTGCCCCGCCAGGGCCAGCTGCACATCGAGGCCCGATGAGAGGACCGGAGGCAGGTGCGGCAGATACTCTTCTATCGTGCCAATGAACCCGATACTGTCCGACAGCGAGGATACAACGACCAGGAGACGGTTGAGAGCCGCCTCGTCGTACTGCAGCGTCAACAGGCTGCCGGCATCCCCCACCAGGTCAATGCCGCCTGAGGAAGTCGTCAACTGCAGGGTATCCGATCCGACCCCGCCAACGATATTCATTACCAGCGGCGGCAAACTGACTGGCGGCAGCAGGCCGGCGAGGTCCGCGAGCGAGAGCCCCAGCGCCGACTGCACAAACCCATCCCTGTCGATAGCTGCGCCAATTTGCAGCGCCGGTTCCATCCCTTCCGGCGCTGCCGCGAAGTTGGGGGCCGCAACATCAAAGTCAGCGGCGAATGCCGCGGCGTCCGCACCCGGCAGGTCCATAGACAGCCCGATATTCGTCTTGGCGAGCAGACTGCGCAGCACCGTCAACCCGGCGTCAACCATGCCGGACGACACGCCCAGAAGATCTACAGCGATACCGCCGATCGTGTCGAGCGAGGTATCCGTCCACAGAATCGAGGGCAGTGGCTCCTGATTGAGCGCCAGGTACAGACCATCAGCCTGAATGCTCAAATCCAGCCTCTGCGCGTTTGTAGCACCAAGAATGTCAAGCACATTCGACGGTAGAAGGTCCATCCCCAGAGGAATACCCCACACGCCCAACGAACCGCCGTCGCCGACACTGACTGGAATCGTCGACAACTGCGTTTCAGCAGTCGGTTGGCCGGTAAAGGAAACGATAATGTCCAGGTCTGCGCCCGGCAACCTGGGAATGACCTCGCCGATCATGCCGCCCATCGACGGGTCTACGAACGCGCTGACAATCGGCATGAGGTTATTCAGGCGTTCAGTATCGTAAGCGAGACTGGGCAGCGCCGTGCTGTCCAGCGCAAGATCGATGCCGTTCGGCTGCGTGGCCAGCGAGAACTGCTCCACGCCCAACGCCGACAGTATCTGAAGAGCCATCGGCGGCAGGGCCACCCCAAACGACGCGCCCAGGGCCTGCTCAATCTCCGCCAAGGGGATTCCTTCGAACGACGCCTGGCCGTTCGCGTCAAATGCCAGGCTGGCAAACTGCAGCGGTCCAATCGTTGTTTCGGATGCACTCTCGGCACGAACCAGCTCTTCGCCCTGCCAATATGGAATATCGTCGCCGGCCCCGGGCAAAATGATTATCACGCCCAAGCCAACGCGCCGCAACCAGGTCAATGCATCTGCCCCCTGCGCGGCCTGGGGAACATTGGCCAGAACGCGGCCCACTAAGTCTGCCGATTCATCACTCCACTTCAGATAGGGAAGGGGCTCTCCATTCGCGTGGAGAAAAACACCGTGATAGCCAATACGGACTTCCAATACGTCGACACCTGCGGCCGCGAACTGGTCCAACATCGGTTGCTGTAGAATCGGCCCCGCAGGGAAGCCGAGCGCAGTGCCAAAGCCGTTGGAGTCAACTCTGATCGGAACAGACGGGAGGTTGAACCACGTAGAACCGCCGTCACCGCCGCCTGCACAGGCGCCCAGTGCCAGGATAAAGACCAGAGCTACAATAAATTTACGGAGTAAGGCCGGCACGAGCCGCCTCCTTTTGGGTGCGTATCAAAAAATGCAGATAATAACGAACCGCGCGCCGCGGGCGCGTCAGCCGATCACTGTTGGCACTGTTATATCACGATTGATCCGGAATGACAATGCCGAAAGTTGCGCTCCGGTCGTCTTCGAACAGAGGCCTCCCCGATGCCCTGTCAGCCCCAATTTGCCCGCCGGTACGGTCGGTCGCCAAACGTGTCGGGCACTGTCCAAGGCTACCATACATCTTACAATAGTTCATACGGAGACACAAAACCGCTATCTGAGACACTGTTAGACGACCCGGCTTCAAGGTGGCGGCGAAAGACTGACACTTACTGTACTCAACCTGTACTCATTTGCTCCCTGCCCGGGCAACGACTACGCCATGGGAGGACCGCGATGGTGGGTGAGGCCGGCGGGTGTTTCTCACTCCTCTACGCTCTCTCCTCGCCTCTCTGAGATGACGCGCAATGCGGTTAGCATCGCCTCCTGCTCGTTCCAGGGAAACTCCGTCTCCCCGTAGCACATACTGCGTTCGTGACCCTTGCCAAAGGACGCCACGACGTCGCCGGCCCGCGCCATCTCCACCCCGAATCGGATCGCCTCGGCCCGGTCGGGTACAATCGTGCAGTAGGGAGATGAGCCCGCCGGCTCGCCTTCTTCCCCGGCCCTGTTTTCGACAACCTCCCGTACGCCCGCCGCGATCTCTCGGTTGATCTCCGCCAGATCTTCAGTCCGGGGGTCCTCCGCGGTGATGATTGTAAAATCCGCCAGCCGCCCGCTGACCTGGCCCATCAGCCGCCGCTTGCCCCGGTCTCGCAGACCCGCGCAGCCGAATATGGCGATCAATCTGCCGCAGTCCTTGGCAACAAGCGGACGCAGCGTCTCCAGCGCCCGTTCCAGGCTGGCCGGCGAATGGGCAAAGTCCACCACAGCCAGAAACGCCTGCCCGCAGTCCATGCGCTGCATGCGTCCCAAAACCGCCGGGAGGGAGGCAACGCCCTCCCGGACCTGCTCAGGCCGAATGCCCAGCCCCAACGCTGCCGCAGCCGCGCACAGAACATTCGACACATTGAACTCGCCAATCAGCCGCGTCTCCATCGGCACCGTACCCCCCGGCCAGACCAGTTCAAATCTGGTGGCTTCAGGCAGATACTCGATATGCCGGGCATACACGTCGGCAGTCGGGTCGGATACACTATATATATAGGGCGTAACGCCGGCCGCCTCGTTGCGCGCACGCTCTTCAACCAGAACCTCCCGCAAAGGCTGGCAACTGCTGTCATCCAGATTGAAAACCGCGACGCGGGGCACGCCCGACTTGCGCTCGGAACCAAACAGGCTCCGGAATAGCAGGAACTTCGCCGCCCGGTACGCCTCGAACGAGCCGTGAATATCCAGGTGCTCATGCGTGATGTTCGTCAACGCAGCCACATCATAATCGACCGCCGCCACCCGCTTCTGATCAAGACCGAAACTGGTGCTCTCGACCACCGCGTAACCGCAGCCCGCCGAACGCATCTGCGCCAGAAACGCCTGCACCGTCGGCGCATCCGGTGTCGTCACGTGCAGCCCCGTCTCCTGCTCGACGCCGGCAATACGCGCGCCGACCGTTGTGACGACGCCCACATCCGCGCTGCGGCTCAGAATCGCCTCCAGCAGCGCGCATGTCGTCGTCTTGCCATCGGTACCTGTCACCCCGATGACCGTCTGGCCGCGGCTGGGAAAACCGTAAAGGCCCGCGCTCAACCAGGCCAGGGCCTCCCGGCTATCGGCTACCTGTATATAAGGTGTATCGGCGGACTGAGGCCACCAGTTCAGTTCTTCCAGCCGCGTCAGAGAGTGGCTGCCGACAACAGCCGCGGCCCCTGCGGTAACGGCCTGTGGAATGAAGCGGTGACCGTCCTGTTGCAGCCCCTTGACCGCGACAAACAGCGTTTCCGCGCTCACCTCCCGGCTGTCCTCGCTGATGCCACCCACCGCAACGTCCGGCACCGCCTCGTCACCGTGAACCAGCAGACCGTCAGGAAGCTGCGCAAGGAGAACTGCCAGAGCTTGCCCGCCCGCGATCACCGGTGGTGGCACCCCGCTCGCGGCGGCTCCGGTCTCAGTTTTTGGGGTCTTTGGTGCACTCGCCGTCATAGCTCCTCGGTTCCGGAGCCTCCGTCGCGTGCAACCGAAATGCCGGCGAACACTATCAGGAGGAAAAAGACCGCCGCGCCGCCTATCCAGATAGGCGGAATCTGCGCCAGCCTCTCGTTGACATTACCCGGGCCCACAGTGGTCGTTGTCGCTGTCACTGTGGGCTGCTCTACACCCTCCGACGGAGTCGGCGTGCTTGTTGCCGTGCCTTCAGACGGCGGAAGGGGTGGCGGTGTTTCGGGAACGGCGGTCGAAGCCGCGGGTGTCGAATCCGGTGCATCTGTAGACGGCTGGTCTGCGGGCACATCGGTGTCCGGGGTCGGGACCGGCGTGCATTCGACGGGCGGCATATCTGCCGGCATATTGGGTTCTGGTGTCGCCGTCACCGTGCCGGTGGCTGTCGGTGTCCCGGTCGGCGCATTCGGATCCGGCGTCGCCTTCACGGTGCTCGTAGCCGTTGGCGTTTCAATGGGATGGTGCAGTGCGACAGGCAAACACTCCACAGTGGGCGTAGCGGTTGGCGCATCGGGATCCGGCGTCGCCGTCGCCGCATCGGTGGCTGTTGGTGTAGCCGTAGGCAAATTCGGATCCGGCGTAGCGGACGCCGTAGCTGTGGAAGTCGGCGTCTCCGTCGGCGCGCCCAGGTCAGGCGTCGCCGTCGGGGTGGACGTGTCGGACGGAGGCGCCGTTTCCGTCGGCGTTGGCGTGGGAACCCTGGAAAGTTCGGCAGGATTGATCGGTGTTATCTGGGCCGACGACAAAAAACTCTCGCCGCTGTCCAGCGTACGCAGCACACCGTCCTGCTCGGTCCCCGCGTAGGTGACGCCGACAAAGGTCGAAGAAGAAGCCAGCCGGAAAACCGGATTGGTGAAGACGGCGCCGTTTACCGTCACCCGCGTCCAGTCCGGTATGCTCTGGGTCCACAGCCCCACATTGGTCCCGACTATGACCTTTTGCCCGCTGACCGTCACGTCGTAGATGACAACACCCGCCGGAAAGGAGGGATCCTGCACCCAATTGTAACCGTCATCGCTCAGATAAAGGCCTGAAGCAAACGTACCCACGTACAAACGGCCATCCAGAATCGTCATCCCCCGCGCGATGATACCCGCGGGCAGGTCGACCCGCTCCCAGTGCCCAGCATCCCGCGTCAGACGCCAGACGCCGTCGTGGGTCCCGGCATACAGCGCGCCGTCTTTGTCGCCAAAGGCGCGCACGCGCAGGGCGCTCCCTGTCAGACCCTCGCCGTACCACGCCCAACTCAGGCCGCCGTCACTGCTGCGCACCACACCGTCGTAGCGTGTACCGGCATAGAAAACGGTCACTCCGCCTTCGACACGCGTGAAAAGGCGGCCGATACCGCTGTTCGGGGTGAGCACCTGGTTGATCGAAAACTCCTGCCGCCAGCTCTGGCCGCCGTCTTCGCTGATGAACAGATTTCCCACCCCGCCGTCCGCGGCCAGGACTCGGTTTCCGTCCTGCGGATCAAACCGAATCGAGGCGACAGACGTATCAGCCGGCAACTCAACGTCTGCTCGGGTCCACGTGTGGCCGCCGTCCGTGCTGCGATAGATTCCCGACGGTACCGGCACGTTCAGCGTACCGGCAAGAACGACACTGGCATCTTCCGGTGAAACATCCAGACCAATAATACTGTTCGAAAAAGGAACAAAGCCGGACTGGGCGAAAATCTGGCCGCCGGCCGCACCAGACAGGACTGCCAAAGCAACCAGAATCGGCCACAGCCGCCGTAGTGACACCGGAGGCGGGAACGCCCTTTCTTTGCGCCCTCTGAAGCGCATGTCTTGCTGGAAACCAGCCCGCATAGATCCTCCAAAAGGGGAACCGGAGAGGAAGTGAAAGAATTATACGTCAGACAAACCGTGGTACAAAAGCTCCGGTTTCATTTCAACCGTGCTCTGTATTGAAGAGCCAGTCGAGGCCCCATCTATCTCCCGCCCTGCTCCGCCGGCTTTGTGGACTTTACCCGCTTGCAGGTTATCATGAATTTCCCTATCCTTGTGCATACCAATCCGCTGTCGGCCCACCTGACCGGGCGGACAGCCAGTGCAACCGCAACCCTTCAAAGGAGAAAGAGATGCAGAGCCCGGCACAGCGCGCAATCATGATCGGCATGGACGGCGCCGCCATGGAACTGGTGATTAATATGGTAAACGGGGGACACATGCCCCACCTTGGCAAGATAATAGACCGCGGCGTATTCCGCCCCATGATCGGCGTATTTCCTACCCTGACGCCGCCTGGCTGGACCGCCACCTCCACTGGCGCCTGGCCGGGCAACCACGGCGTCATGGATTTCAACATCCGCAAGCTGGGCGCCCCTCTCGATGAGACTGTCTGGGGCATCAACACCGACCTGTCCCGCGCCGAATACCTCTGGAATACCGTCGAGCGAGCCGGCGGTACGCCCCTTCTGGTCAAATGGGAAATGTCCTGGCCGCCCACCGTGACCAGCGGCGTGCAAGTCGAAGGCACCGGCCCCGGCGTTTCCAACCATCATCAGATCGCCGGCTATCACCTATTCGTCGCCGGCCAGTGGCAGCGGCGGGCAATCGGCGGCCAGCGCGACCCCGAAACCCTGGATCCCAGCGCCCTGCAGACCGGCTCCGACGTCGACCCCGTCGCGATCGAAGATGCCCAAAACTGGAACGCCTTACCGCCTTCAAACCGCCCGCACAAAGAGGTCGATCTCACGATACAACCCCTTGCGCGCGGCCGCGGCCCCATGTTGCGCGGCGAAAAAGGCACGCCCAAGCCTTTCTACGGCCTCATCTATGCATCCGCAGACAACGGTTACGACCGTGTGCGCATCTGCCGGTCACGCGACGGGGACAGCGCGGTAGCTGAACTGGGGATGGGCGATTGGAGCGACTGGTGGCTGGACCAGTTCGAGATCGACGACGAAGAGATCAGCGGCTACGTGCGCATGAAACTGGTCAACCTTACCTCCGAAGCCGACGCCTTCGAACTGTTCGTCCCGCAGATCTGGCCGAACAGTGGCTACACGATGCCGTTGGAAGTGGCCGATGAGATCGACCAGCACGTGGGCAACTTCCTGCAGAATCCCGCACGTGACGCCTTGGGCATCATGGACGACGACACCTACTTCGAGTCGCTGGACTTCCACCACCAGCGCCTCGCCGACGTCGCCGAATACCTCACCACCAGCCGCGACGACTGGACCATGCTCTTCATCGAAACACATGCCTCCGACTACACCAGCCACTTCTTTCTTGGCCAGGCCGAAGAGTTCAGCGGCGCCGATGTTGAGACCCAGCAGCGCTGTATCGACGGCGTGGTCCGCACCTACAGCTCAATCGACGACATGATCGGCCGCATCGCCGCCATCGCCGACGAGGAGACGCTCATCTGCCTCGTCTCCGACCATGGCGGCACGCCCAACCAGAACCGTGCCATAGAGATCGACGAGGTGCTGGAGGAAGCAGGTTTCCTGGTCTATAAGGAAGAAAACGGGAAGCGAACCGTGGACTGGTCACGCACACGCGCCGCCTCAGTAGGCCTCGTGCACGTGTTCATCAATCTGGAAGGCCGCGAGCCCGACGGAATCGTGTCTCCGGACAACTATAAAGATACTCAACTGGAGATCATCGCCGCGCTGCACGCCTACACCGACCCCGCAACCGGACGCCACCCATTCGCCCTGGCCCTTACGCGCGAGGACGCCGAGATGGTCAACCTCTGGGGCGACACAACCGGCGACGTGGTCTACGCCCTGCGGCCGGAGTTCGACGGCGCACACGGTAAACAGCTACCTTCTGTCAGTTTCGGCATCGCCGGGCAGCACTGCACCTTCGTCCTCGCCGGGCCCGGCGTTAAGGAAGGGCTGGCGCTGCAGGGGCAGGTGCGGGTGGTCGACGTGGCCCCAACCCTGTGCTACCTGCTGGGGTTGCCCATGCCTCGCAACGTCGAAGGCGGGGTCGTATACGAGGCACTCACCGATCCCGACTGGCACCTCAAGAAGTGAGGCAACTTTGGGGAGGAGGGTGTCCGGGATGCCAAGCCCTCTCCCCGTCCCCGTCTTAGTAGTCTCCCTCGTCGATCTCACCCGCAGGCATCTCGATATCTACGACCTGCCCCAGGTCGTCGATTATGACGCGAAAACCCATCATCCCCAGCCACTGCCGCGACTGCTCGGGGATCGCCTGTCCCACCGCCTGATCGATGTTGTCGATCGAGGACTCCACCGCCGCCTTGGTGAAGATGTCGTCCTTGCCCATCAGGTCCATCATGCCGCTCACGGCCAGCTCTCGGTGCTGGTCCACCTGGCCCTTCAGAAACTCAAGCACCTGCTGGTCAACCAGCGCAGCGTCGATGTGGCGCAGAAAGCCGTCCTCGTCGACGACATAGCAGGCGCGCTCGCCCACATGCTTCACCTGCGCCGCGCTACGGCGTTCATCGAATACAAGCCCCTCAAACATCGCCGAATTTGCCAAGGTACGCTCCGATTTCAATTCTCAGAATCCCTCTGTTGCGCCGGCTGAACTCCTGAGGAATGGCATTTGACCCCGTCTGTCAGCTTCTACGCCGCGGCAGGCAACAAAGTTTCTCCGCCAACCCCTACATCAACCCCGCCCGGCTCTCCAGAAACTCCCGGCTGCGGCGCACACTGGCGACCGGCTCCTTGGGCAGATCGTGCTCAACGACGTAACACGTCGCGCCGGCCGCGCGGCAGGCCGGTATGAGCGCGTCCCAGTCCAGCCTGCCGTAACCGACGTCGGCCAGGCCCATCTGGTCCTCGTTCTCCCCCGCCGGCGCCAAATCTTTCGCATGTATGTAAGGACACCGCCCCGCGTACTTCTGCACCAGCTCCAGCGGCTCGGCGTCGCCGTCCGTTATCCAGGCCAGGTCCGGCTCCCAGAACAGATTCTCAGGTTCCGCATTCTCCAGTACCAGGTCGATCGCCCGCCCACCGTCGAACGCCTCCATCTCAAAAGCATGGTTATGGTAGCCCAGCCGCATCCCTTCCTCCCGGCAGCGCCCGCCCAACTCATTGAGCGTCTGCCCGAATGACCGCCACGCATCCCCGTTCGCCGCCTCCCGCACTTCGGGATCCGGCATGGGAAGGATGAGATAGTCGTTCCCGATCGCCCGGTGAAATGCGACCGTCCCCGCGAAATCCTCGGCCAGGGACTGGTAAGGCACGTGCGCCGACACCGCCCGCAAGCCGTGATGGTCCAATACCGCCTTCGCCTCCTGGCCGCTGTGATCGGGCAGAAAGATCAGTTCGACGTCCCTGTATCCCGCCTCGGCCGCTGCGGCCGCCACCTCCTCAAAGCTGTCCGATACGTGCCGCAGGCTGTACAGTTGTACCGCAATCGATGGCTTGTCACTGCTCATCCAAATATCTCCCATGTATTCGCACGCCGCAATCGCTCGGAAAGCCCGCTGTAACGCTGGGCTACCATGTCGTTTCTCACGGCCATGCCGATCGCTTTCAGTTGTCCCACCAGCACGACCAGCCGCTTCGCCCGCGTGACGGCCGTATACAAAAGGTTCCGTTGCAATAACATGTAGTGGCTTGTAAGCAGTGGGATGACCACTGTCGGGAACTCACTGCCCTGGCTCTTGTGTACGCTGACCGCGTAGGCATGCACCAGTTCGTCCAACTCCGAATAATCGTAGCCGACCGAGCGCCCGTCGATTTCGACCGCTACCTGCTGTTCAACTGGGTCGACAACTTTAATATAACCCATATCGCCATTGAACACATCTTTGTCATAATTGTTGCGCATCTGCATCACCCGGTCCCCCGCCCGGTAGATGCTGTCGCCAGAACTGCGTTCGACCCTGTCCGGTCCGGGCGGATTAAGCGCCTGCTGGATCATCCCGTTAAGTGACTTTACGCCGGCCGACCCGCGGTGCATGGGGCTGAGAATCTGAATATCCTCAGGCGGTATGCCGAAACGGCGCGGGATGCGCTCCTGGACGAGTTCCACACACAGTTGCGCGGCCCGTTCCGGCTCCTCAGTTCGGAACAGAAAGAAGTCTTCGGCCTCCACGCTCTCTTCCCCGGCCGACCGTGTCAACACCGGCATCTCACCGCGGTTGATGCGATGGGCATTCTCGACGATGTAACTGCCCGCCGCCTGCCGGAAGATCCTGTCCAGCCGCACCACGTCACAATAGGCCTGCGAACTTGACCCGGGACCGTCCCCGGTCCCTTCGATCGCCGCTATCACGTCGCGCAGCACGTTGCCCGCCCCCACACTCGGCAACTGGTCCACGTCGCCAACCAGCAACAGCGACATCTCCGCAGGAATCGCCTTGAGAAGATGATTCATCAGGATCAGGTCCAGCATCGAGGACTCGTCCACGATCAGAAGATCGCCCCTGAGCGGGCTCTCTTCATTGCGTTTGAACGACATCCCTGCTGCCGGCTGCACCTGCAGCAGCCTGTGCACGGTCTTCGCCGGCCTTCCCGTCGCCTCACTGAGCCGTTTTGCCGCACGGCCGGTCGGCGCGGCCAGGATCGCCTTCGCGCCCGCGTCCTCGCACAATTCAATAATGGTGCGCACGACGGTCGTCTTGCCCGTGCCGGGCCCCCCGGTCAGCACAGTCAGCCGGTTGGTCAACGCCGTCTGCACCGCCTCCCTCTGCCGCGTAACCAGACGCACCCGGCCACTTTCGTAGCCTGCCCTCTCCTCGAGCTGCGCGAACCTCCGTTCCCAGTCCGCGCCCTGAAACGAAGCCAGCGCACTGGAGCTGCGGCCGCCTCCCCACTGAGCCGCACGGAACTCCCGCATCATCATGCTCAACCGGTTGCTGACACCCACTTCACCGTAATACATCGGCGTCAGATAGACCGCCTGCCCGCCCTCCAATAGCGCCTCCGTCTGCTCTGCAGTCGGCTTTTCACCGGCCCTGTGGTCTGCCGGCAGCAATGGCATCGGCTGCGAGCTCGAAGGCTCGTAAATCCCGGCCACCGCCCAGTGCAGCGCCTCAGCCTCCTCACCCGGCCCCGACGCAAGCTTTATGCGGTCCCCCCCTTTCAAATGCAGCAGCCCCGCCGACACCTTCTCCTTCCCAACGTTCAGTAACTCATCGGCCTTCCCAATCAGCTCCCCGCTTGGCAGGTAAACATGCCCCTCATCCCTGGCCCGGTTGAGCGCATACTCGACACCTGCGGCGACGCGCTGTGGCGCGTCCTCAACGACGCCCAGGGCCCTGCCTATCCTGTCCGCCGTCAGAAAACCGATGCCGTAAATGTCCTCAGAGAGGCGGTATGGATTCCGCTGCACCGTCTCGATCGCGCTGTCACCGTAACGCTTGTAGATCTTCCCCGCCAGACCGGTGTTTACACCGTGCCCCTGCAGAAAAATCATGACCTCCTTCACCGCCTTCTTTTCGGCCCAGCCGGCGTTGATCATCCTTACCCGCTTGCGCCCGACCCCGCCTACCTCGGCCAGACGCTGCGGTTGGTTGTCGATGACCTCCAGCGTTTCCGCCCCAAAATGGTCGACGATGCGCTTGGCCGTCACCGGGCCCACCCCTTTGATCAGGCCGCTGCCCAGAAACTTCTCGATACCGGCCACCGTCGCCGGCAGCACCGAACGCATATCGCTTACCAGGAACTGTTTGCCATACTGCGGATGCGTCCCCCACTGCCCGCGCAGCTCCACCGCCTCGCCTTCAACTACACTGACCATGGTACCTACGACCGCCGCCTCCTTCTGCCAGTGCGGCAGTTGAGACGTGGGATTCTCCGGCGACAGCTTGGCGACCGTATAGCCGTTTTCCTCGTTGTGAAAGGTGATGCGTTCGATAACGCCGCGCAGAATTTCTTGCGTTTCGTCGCTCATAAGTGTTAGGGTAACAGAACGATTTGGACCGATCAACCCGCGCCGCCCAAGCTGCCTGCCCAAAAGCACAGCTCCACCGGGTAGCGGAACCGCAATTCACCGGCCCCTTTTACAAATAAGACCGGAAGACGGACAATCGCGAACTCCAAATGGAAGAGATCGCAGGATCGTTTACGCCCCTACTTATCGTCATTTCGCTGGCATTCCTCGTGCCGCTGCTGCTCACGCGCTTCCAACGGCTGCGGCTGCCGATCGTCGTCGGCGAAATCCTGGCCGGCATCGTCGTCGGCAGCAGCGGCTTCGGCTGGGTGACCCACGAAGACCAGCTACTGACCCTCCTGGCCGAGTTTGGCTTCGTCTTCCTGATGTTCCTGGCCGGCATGGAGATCGACTTCGCCAATCTGAACATTGAACTGCCCGGCGTCGCCCGCCCCGGCGGCACGCGCACAACCCTCTCTTCGTCTCAGGGACGCGAGCGCCGCACCTTCGGCCCGCTTTCCATCAGCCTGATGGGCTTCATCCTGACCCTCTCTCTGTCCGCCATCGTCGGCTTCGCGCTCCTGCGGGTCGGCCTGGTCAGCAGTCCCTGGATGATGGCGCTCATCATGTCGACGACGTCGCTCGGTGTCGTCATGCCCGTTCTCAAGGAGCAGGAGCTCATCCGCGGCCGCTTCGGCCAGACGATCCTGATCGCCGCCCTCGTCGCCGACTTCGCCACGATGATCCTGATCACCGTCGTCATCGCCACGATCTCCCACGGACTGACGCTCGACATCCTCCTCATCAGCCTACTCTTCGTCGTCTTCTTCCTTCTCTACCGGCTGGGCATCGTTTCCCTGAACCGGTTCGAATCCTTGCGCCGCACACTGGAGGATCTTAGCCACACCACCGCCCGCATCAAGATCCGCGGCGCCTTCACCATCATGTTGCTCTTTGTGGTGCTGGCCGAAGTGCTGGGCGCGGAGATCATTCTGGGCGCCTTCATCGCCGGAGCCATGCTCTCCCTGCTCTCCACCCGTGAAGATCTGGAGGCGATGCACCAATTGGAAGCCGTAGGATTCGGCTTCTTCATCCCTATCTTCTTCATCATGGTCGGCGTGAATTTCAATCTGGGCGCCCTTCTCGGATCAACCGATGCTTTGATTCTGCTGCCGTTCCTTGTCCTGGCCGCCTTTCTCGTCAAGCTCCTGCCCGCCCTGCTCTTCCGTTTGCAGTTCAGCTGGCGCGAAACCTTTTCCGCCGGCTTTCTTCTCTCGTCGCGCCTCTCCCTGATCGTCGCAGCCTCGGCCATCGGCCTGAATATGGGGATCATCAGCGAATCGGTCAACACGATTATCATTCTCGTCGCCATCGTCACCGTCACCGCCGCCCCCTTGATCTTCAACCGCATCGTCCCCCGCACCTCTACGGCTACCCAGCGGCCCATCGTGGTCTTCGGCGCCGAAAGGCTCGGCCTCCAGGTCGCTGAACAGCTGCTGGGTCACCACGAAGAGGTCGTTCTCGTCGATCCGGATGAGAATCTGATTACCAGGGCCCGGCAACGCACCTCCGAAGGCATCAAGGTCATGCACGCCAGCATCGATGACGAAAACGAAGAACTCGCCGGCCATCTGGACCTGGCCGAAACCGTCGTCGTCACCCTCAGCGACACCGACCGCAACCGCCACATCTGCCACGTCGCCCGCACCCGCTACGGCATCGACCACATCGTGACCCTCGTCAGGGAGACCAACCGCCTCGTGGAATTCGAAACACTCAACGTGACCGTCTTCAACCCTTCGCTCGACCAGGCCGCGCTCCTCAGCCTGCTCGCCCGCAACCCCGACATATACGAACTGCTCACACGCACCGATGACAACAAAGAGGTCTCCGAAGTCTGGGTGCACAACCACGCCTACGGCGACAAGGCCCTGCGCGAGCTCGTGCTGCCCGGCGACGTGCTCATCCTCTCAATCCGCCGCGACGGCGAGTTCATCGTTCCCCGCGGAAACACCCAGCTCGAATACGGCGACCACCTGACCCTTGTCGGTACCTTCGACCATCTGCACGCGGCGCGGGCGCTCTTCGCCTGAATCCAAACAGCAGGCGCGTTCCAGCGAATACGCTATTCCCTTGTGCTTCGTGGGGCAAATGACGGTCCGTTGCGATACGAGGGACCAAACAGGGGTCAGACGGCAGACCGGACTAGCCGGCGCCTAAGTTGGAGAAACGTTGCCGTCCTTCCTGGCCTGCAGCCACAGATCATGCGCCTTGCGCACCACCCGCCGCGTCGCCTCCTCCATCGGCATCTCTTCCAGACTGCCAACAGGCACCCAGGCGACGTCGTCAACGTCATCGGCAGGCGCAACGTCGCCCCCTCGAAAGTGAGCCCAGAAGTCGATCACCACATAGTGATAGCGAACGCGGCCGGCACTGTCGCGGTGAATCGGCTCAAAGAGGTCCACCAGGCCAACAATCTCGATCTCCGCGCCCGTCTCTTCCTGCACCTCCCGCTCAACGCCCGCACGCACGCGCTCGCCCAACTCCAGCAAACCGCCGGGCAGAGCCCACAATCCCTTGGAAGGCGGCCGCCCCCGTACGACCATCAGACCGAGGCCGGCATCGTCGATCACTCCGGCAGCCACCGCCACCAGCGGCGCCGGCGGATACTCGCGGCTGACGGTAA
>DAOUHY010000380.1:0-6482 GCA_034428435.1 Caldilineaceae bacterium
TCACTATCTTCTCAGCAGCGGCATGCGCGCGCATGGCCCCCTCAAACGCGAAAGAATCCACCTGGGAAAGAACGGGCTGATCATCTTTTCGCCCAATCTTTCCTATGCCGACATTGAAGAATTCCCGCAGGACACCTGCCTCTTCAACAGCTGGCCGGAGGTCATCGCAGAGCTGGGCAGACGCCACGGGGACAGGCCACCGTCTCGGTCTTCCCCAACGCCGCCCTGCAGATCCCGGAAGAGATCGCCCTGCTGGAAGATTAGCCCGCAAGGGGCATCTGCCGCTACGGGTCAGTCATATTTCAAGGAACAGAACAGTATGACCAGCGAGACCCAGCGCACCGTGCAACCCGAAGACCTGTTTCAGCTTCAGTTCCTGCAGGATGCCAAGCTGTCCCCCAGCGGAAAGCGGGTCGCCTACTGCATTTCGCATGTCGACACGGCCCAGGACGAGGAGTACTGCGCCATCTGGCTCCTTTCGCCGCAGACCGGTGAAGCGCGGCAGCTCACGGATGGCCAGGCCGTCGACAGCAACCCGGTCTGGTCCCCCGACGAACGCCAAATCGCCTTCTTCTCCAACCGAAGTGGAGTAAAGCAACTGCATACGATCTCCGTAGACGGCGGCGAAATGCGAATGCTGACCGATCTGCCGCAAGGCGTCGGCCGCGGTCCCGCCTGGTCACCGGATGGAAAGCATATCGCCTTCTCAGCGCGGGCGACTTCTGAACCGGTTTTTCCTACCAAGCCTTACCGGGTGACTCGCAAGATCTACCGGCTCGACGCAATGGGCTATCTTCACAATGCCGTGCATGACATCTTTGTCGTGCCGGACGCAGGGGGAGAGGCGCGCAACCTGACCCGGGACGAAAATCACAACTGCCGCTACACCGCGCCCGAATGGTCTCCCGACAGCCAGGAGATCCTGTTCACCACCACATTCTTCCCCGACGAATACCGCTTCTTCGCCGCGCTGCGGGTGGCCAATCTGAATGGCGAGGTACGCGACCTGGTCAGGGAGTGGGGCTATGCCTCCTACTCCGCGGTCTGGTCGCCTGACGGGGCGAGCGTGATATTCGTCGGCAACCGGATCGAGGCGCCCTTCAGCGCCCAGAACCACCTGTGGGTGGTCGATAGCAAGGGAGGAACGCCCGAGTGCCGCACAACCGGGCTGGTTGGCAACGTCGAAGGCCCTCTGCAAGCAGATATGCCGGTCGGCTACCGCGATTACCCGAAATTCCAGGTTGCCGAAGATGGGCGAAACGCCTATGTGCGCATTCAGGATGGCGGCAAAATGCAGGTGTATCGGGTCGCCCTCGAAGGAGATGTCGACTTTGAAATGGTGGTGGGCGGCGACCGCGCCTGTTACCCCATCGGCCTGCATGACGGCCGCCTGCTGATATCGGCCTCCGACCTCAACGTGCCGCCCAATCTCTACCAGGTGGATGTGGACGGCGCCGATGAACGGCAACTCACCCACTTCAACGCCGAGCTGCTGGCGAGTGTGGCGCAGCCGGAAACCGTACGCCTGTCCTGCACCAGCAGCGATGGCGTTCCGGTGGAGGGATGGCTGATGAAACCGCCCGGCGGCTCGCCCCCTTATCCCACCATCCTCTACATTCACGGTGGCCCCCACCATGGCTGGGGCCACATCTTTTCCTTCGACTTCCAAATGCTGGCCGGCGCGGGCTATGCCGTTCTGCTCGTCAACTATCGCGGCTCTACCGGATACGGCGACAGTTTCAGCAACGCCATCAACGGCCCCCATCTCATGGAGTTGGAGTATGCCGACCTGATGGCAGCAGTCGACCATGCAATTGAAGAAGGTCTCGCCGACCCTGATCGAATGGGCGTCTGCGGCCTCTCCTATGGGGGATGCATGTCCTGCTGGATCATTACGCACACCGATCGTTTCAAGGCCGCCGTACCCGAAAACCCCGTCACCAACCGGGCCACCTGGTACGGCGTCAGCGACATGGGCCCCACCCACCCTGAATCCATCGGCGGCCACCTGTTTGAAGTCCCGGAAGCCTACCGGAGTGTTTCATCCATCACCTATGCCCATCGCTGCACCACGCCGACCTTACTGATCCAGGGGGAGAAGGATCTGCGCGTGCCAACGGAGCAGTCGGAACAGTTTTACACTGCGCTGAGGGCAAACGGCTGTACAGTGGAGATGCTGCGCCTGCCGGAAAGCCCCCACAGCGCCTCAGTCGGCGGCCCGTTGGAGATCCGCCGTGCCCAGAACGAGGCCCTGCTCGACTGGATGATTCGCTATGTACCTGTCGCCGGATAGGCATTCAGCCAGCTGTTCGCACCGGCGCGTTCGCCGCGCTGGGAGCTTCTAATGAGATCATTCCAGGAGGATCAGGCGCGGGCAAACCTGGATAAGGCGCTGGCGGGGTTGTTCGCCGGCGAGGGCATCAGCGCAGGCCCTGGCGTCAAGAACGCCGTCCTGCGTGTGGAGATGCCGGACCTGGGCTTTGTCCATACGGCAGCAGTGGGCAAGGCCAATGCCGGTTCGGATGCGCCGATGACGCCTGATCACCAGTTTCATCTGGCCAGCGTGGCCAAGACGATGACCGCCACACTCCTCCTGCAGTTGTGCGAAGAAGGCGCTCTCGGCCCGCGTGGACTGGATACCACCCTGGCCGGGCTCGCCCTATTCGATGAAGAGATCGCGGCGCGGCTGAACATGATCGACGGCGTCAGCTACGGCAAGAAGATCACCGTCCGCCACCTGTTGACACATACCTCCGGCATAAAGGATGCTGTTGTGGACGACGCCACCGGCACCGCGCACGACTACGGCGAGCCGGCCCCCGGTTCATACGGCGCGCGGCTCAGAAAGGCTATCCCCGCGCATCTGGCCTGCCTAGCCGACCCGGCCTGCGATATCTCCACCCTGGTCACGAGCAAAGAGTGGGCCATGTGGGATCCCGCCTGTCCTGAGGACAAGGAAGCCGGGGTCATAAACTGGTTCCTGGCCAGCGGCACTGCGGCAGCCTCTCTCTCCCCGCCCGGCGAGGCGTTTCACTACAGCGATACCGGCTATGTAATCCTTGGGCTGCTGTCTGAAAAACTCTCCGGCAAGAGCCTGCACCGGCAGTGGCGGGAACGCATCTTCGACCCGCTGGGCATGGACAAAAGCTATCTGGCCTACGCCAGGGATCCTGAGCCTGTCCCCTGGACCTATCAGGTGTCCGACTTCTATCTCGGAGATGTCCCCTATGTGACCAGCCGCATCAACGTTTCGTTTGACCGCGGTGGCGGCGGCGTGGTTTCCACCGCGGCCGACGTGGTTCGCTTCCTGCGCGCCCTGATCGATGGACAGCTGTTCAGAAATTCCGAAACACTGGCAACGATGTTGCAATGGCGCGCATTTCCCGGGATCAACTCACCCCGAGCCGGAGTGGGACTGGGGATATTTGCCGAAGAAAGCGGGCAGGGAAGAGTAGCTCTCGGCCATTCCGGCGCGTACGGCGCCAAGATGTACTTCGAGCCTGAGAGCGGCATCTATTTCTCCGGCACGGTCAACCAGCGAACCGGGGTGTCCTATTACTGGTGGAAGGAGATGTTTGAGGCGGTCCATCGGGCCTGTTCCTGAGGCGCAGGAGAGCCAGCCGTCGCGGTCTCCACATGGGCCCGTACCCTGTCGGCCCTTTGAAGAGCAGCACAATAACACCATCTCGCGTACCATGACTGAGCGCACTATCCAACCCGCAGACCTGTTTCGATTCCAGTTCCTGCAGGACGCCAAACTCTCGCCCGACGGCCGCCATGCCGCCTACTGCATCACGCACGTTGATGCCGAAAGCGACGAGGAATGCACCGCCATCTGGCTGCTCGCTCTCGAGACCGGTGAAGCGCGCAAACTGACGGACGGGCTGGCGCAGGACAGTCATCCTGCCTGGTCTCCCGACGGCGCGCAGCTGGCCTTCTTTTCGACCCGCACCGGAATCCGTCAACTCTACGTCATGGCAGTTTCCGGCGGTGCGCCGCGCCAGCTCACCGATCTGGCCCAGGGCCTGCGCAGAGGTCCAGCCTGGTCGCCCGACGGACAACATATCGCCTTCTCCGCCTCAGCCACCGCGGCCCCGGCCTTTCCTGGCAAACCGTATCGCGTCACCCGCACGGTCTACCGTCTCGATGGCGATGGCTATCTGCATGAAATCGCACCCGACCTCTTTGTTGTGCCCGCACGCGGTGGCGATGCCCGCAACCTGACCCAAGATGACGCCTACAACTGCTATCGCACCGGCCCTGTCTGGTCTCCCGACAGCCGGGAGATCCTCTTTACCACCGCCTGCTATCCCGATTCGTACCGCTGGTTTGCCGCGTTGCGCGTCGTAGACCTGAACGGGGAAGCGCGCGATGTCGTCAAGGATTGGGGCCATGCCACCAACCCGCCCTCTGCCGCCTGGACGCCGGACGGAGAGAGGATCGTCTTCGTCGGCAACCCGGCGGACGCCCCCAAGCAGAGCCACAAGCATCTCTGGGTCGTCCCCAGGCAGGGCGGGATCCCGCAGTGCCGCACCACCGGCATCCAGCATAACGTGGCCGGCAAATTCCAGTCCGATATGCCGATCATCGCCTCTGACGCGCCCAACCTGCATATCTCTGCCGGCGGAGAAGATGCCTATGTCCCTGTGCAGATTGGAGGAACGAAATCGATCTATCGCATCGCTCTCACCGGAGAAACGGACTACGCGCCTGTCGTCGGCGGTGAGCGGGTGTGCGATGTTGTCGGGCTGCACCGGGACAGGGTATTGATGACCGTCAACACCTTTGACGAACCCGGTAATCTCCACCTGGCTGATCCGGACGGCCAAAATGAGCGGAAAGTCACCGCCTTCAACCGTGACCTGCTGGCAGAATTCGCCCTTCCCGCAGTGGAGCACCTCACCTTCGCCGGCAGCGATGACACGCCCTTAGAGGGCTGGCTCATGACGCCGCCATCCGGGGAACCGCCCTATCCCGCCGTGCTCTTCAACCACGGCGGCCCCGACATGGCCTGGGGCAACGTTTTCTCCCTCGACTTCCAGATGCTGGCCGGAGCAGGCTATGCAGTGCTGCTGGTCAACTATCGCGGCTCTCTGGGCTATGGCGATGCCTTCATGGCCGCTATCAATGGCAGAATGGGTGAGTTGGAGTTTGCAGACCTGATGGCTGGCGTCGACCACTGTATCGAGCTGGGGCTGGTCGATCCGGAGCGCCTGGGCGTGTGCGGCTCATCCTACGGCGGCTATCTCACGAGCTGGGCCGTCAGCCACACCGACCGGTTCAAGGCCGCTGTGGCGGAAAACCCGATTACCAACTGGGAATCCTGGTATGGCGCGGCCGATATATTTTCCTCCATCGCTCTTCCCTGGGAAGGGATGGGCGGCCCTCCCCACCAGGCTCATGACGCCTACCGCCGCGCCTCCCCGATCCACCTGGCCCACCGCTGCACGACGCCAACCCTGCTCATTCAGGCTGAACGAGATTTGCGCTGCCCGACGGAGCAGTCTGAGCAGTTCTATAACGTCTTGCAGGCCAACGACTGCACTGTGGAGATGCTGCGCCTGCCCAATAGCTCGCATGGCGGCTCGACCTCCGGCGCGCTGGAGGTCAGGCGCGCGCAGAACGAAGCCCTGCTCGACTGGATGAACCGGTATGTCATCGCATAACCGACTCGGGGCATTGCCGCAAGGAGGAATGCCCCGTAATGCCGCCAATCCAGTCATTACCGATATTCAGGATCGCTAATGCTAGTCTACACACTCAGACGACTGCTGTTGATTATCCCCACACTTCTGGGGGTCTCTCTGGTTATCTTTGCGATCCTCGCTCTCTCGCCCGGAGACCCACTCGCAGCCGTTGTCAGCGAAGAATACGGAAATACGGCCGAAGACATCGAGCGAATCCGCGAGCAACTGCATCTGAACGACCCCCTCCACGTTCAATACTTCAACTTCCTCTGGGACGCGCTACGCGGCGACCTGGGAACTTCGTTCCGCGGCGGGAGTTCAGTTTTGAACGATATCCTGGCCCGGCTTCCCAGCACGATCCAACTGGCAATCGCCGGTCTCATTGCGACCATGCTGTTGGGTATCTCAGCCGGCGTTCTGGCGGCCCTCTTTCGCGGCGGCCTGCCCGACAAACTCACCATGGTCTTCGCCTTCGTCGGCGTTTCCAGACCCAGCTTCTATGCCGCCCTCCTCCTGCTTCTGATATTCGCCGTAGAGTTAATATGGTTCAAAGTGGTGGGTGATGAGGGTCTCAAGAGCCTCATCCTGCCAGCCCTGGCGATGGCCCTGATTCCTGCCGGAGTCCTCGCCCGCCTCACACGCGCCAGTATGCTGGAGGTGATGGAAGAGGACTACGTGCGCACCGCCCGCGCCAAGGGCATCCGCGAGTCCCTGGTGACGCTCATGCACATCTTTCGCAACGCTCTGATCCCGATTGTGACCTATCTGGGATTGCTGGCCGGGAGTCTTCTCTCA
>DAOUHY010000381.1:0-2336 GCA_034428435.1 Caldilineaceae bacterium
TAACCTGTGGCCCAACTCCCGATAACGCTCGTGATTCAGAATAGCCAGCGCCAGGCCCATGTCCAGGTCCATTGTGCCTACGTGAGGTTCCAAGCCCAACGGCAAGTTTTCCTGGTCAACAAGGAGATACGGGGCCAATCCGCCAACTACAACGATTTCATCAAGTAAATCGCCCAGCTTGGTCGCCATGTAGAGGCATGTCTGGTGAACTAAGCCCAACTGCTCGATGCCGTACCCGTCGCTGGTTGATGGCTTAGAGAGCATCGTTGCCTCGCAAAAAGAACCGTCTCCGCAGTTCTTCGGCGGCTTCCTCCGCCCTTTCGGGGTGGTCCTTCAGGTCGACATAGGCTTGCACCGGATGGACACAGCGTATTCCATCGACAAGGGCAACGCCATCGAATACGCCCTCGTCGTTGGGTACAACCAGCCAAGTGTTGGCCCCCCGAGCTTCTTCGCGGAAACGAAGCTCCTCCTTCAACCTCGCCGATGGAAAAGCTGAGAGGTACACAGTCGAAAGACGGAATCCTGCATAGCGTGTCAACAACCACGCCGCGGGGAGTGCCGTCGCTGCGTAGGGCTCCTCACTCCGCGACAAAACTTCGGATATTGATTGAATCAGTTGATCGCCTCCCCTGGCCGCAATGTGGCCTCGAATGACGTGATGCCGGTCAAATCTGTAATCATCCCGCCAAGCAGCGAGCAGTGCATTTGCGTCAATCACACGAATGCCGTCCTCACTTCGCTCAACAAGACCGACCTCCAGAAGCTTCCCTATGATACGGCTCGTATGCCCCTCATCCAGACCTGTGCCGAAGGCTAGGGCGCGCTGCCTTACCGGCATGGAGGGTTCCATGAGCAACCGTCGTGTAATCCGAGCCCCCTTTGGTCCGAATGCGCTCTCCGGTCGTCCAGGACGACGGAAACGGTTGGGATTGCCCAGGTTCTGATAAAAGATACCGGGAACGACAATTCGCGCGTTCCCTGAGAGATCCAGCCAGGGAAGTTCGGCTTGCGCGCATAATTCCTGCGCTGCTTCTCCCATATATGGGACTGCCAGTATGGGCATCACCTCTTGCGGGAGGTTATCTCTCAACACCACCAGTTGGCGAATCGCAGTGGCGACATGACCAACAGATCCTGATCGCTTCCATTCCAATCCGAAGAAACGACATCCCACAGCGAAGACAGCGTCCCACTGACCGCCGTCATCGCTGCGTTCAGCAATGTGAGTGTCCTCCGCAAGCTCGGAGACACCAAAGATGTCGACAAGACGCTCAGCCGCCTGCCGGATAGCGATGGGTTCGCGTGGAATCTGCATAGTTGCCTTTATACCCTAACTTGCGCACTTGCCCAAGTTGGCGTATTTACGCAAGTGGTGACCGTCGTGAACATTCGTCCCCCAAAGCGTGTAGCTCACATAGGATACAAGCGGTCCTTCAAGTCAGGCCCGGATCGATTTCGCGCCGGCATAAGTTTCCTCGCGCTTCTCCTCATCGGTTCGGATTCCTCTACTGCACACCGGCCGCGGGACAAATGCCGCGCGCACTCCGTCTCAAATCCAGGGTCTGCAATCCTGATTATCCTGTTTCCAAAACCACAGACTTATGCTAAATTGATCCGCACGCAAAGCCCACCCAGGAGAGCACAATGATCCACGACAAAACCAATCACACCTGCGACGGCGAACCGACCCTGACCGACTCGCAGGTGCTCGATTTCTGCCGCGAAGGCCATCTGCTGCTGAAGGGCGTCGTTCCCGACGAAATCAACCGCCGCACCTGCGACTATCTCGAAGGCAAGATCCCGGCCAACCCCAGCTACATCCCCGACGGCCTCACCGAAGCCGACCTCGAACGCATCCGCGCCTCCCACGAACCCAGCACCATTTTCCTCGAAGACTGGTTCGTTGAGAACGTCCTGCTCAACTCCCACGTCGTCGGCGTCAGGCGCTCGCTGCTGGGCCGCAGCTTCGGCCTGCCCGTCCTCGCCAGCCACCATCACGTCCAATGCCCCATGCCCGCGCAGGGCTGGCATCACGACGCCGACCATGTCTTCGGCCCAGAGCTCAACTTCGTCGAGGTCTTCTACTTCCCCCAGGATACACCCGTCGAGCTCGGCCCGACCGAACTGGTGCCCGGCTCGCACATCATGCCCACCAAGCGCCCCAACGACGAGGGCGGCGTCTTCGCCGACGGCCCCGCCGGCACTATCGGCATCCATCACCAGAGCATCCTCCACCGCCGCGGCCTCTCCACCGCCAAGGGCACGCGCCACATGCTCAAATACAACTACTGGCGCACCACGCCCCCGCAGCGCGACTGGATCACCGAGCCCGA
>DAOUHY010000382.1:0-7465 GCA_034428435.1 Caldilineaceae bacterium
GCCCTGGATCATGATCTCCACCGACGCCGGTGGGTTGGACCCATCCTGGGCCGCGCCAACCGGCCCCTACCATCCACGCGCCTACGGCACCTACAGCCGCGTTCTGGGAAAGTACGTGCGCGAAGAAAGGGTAATTTCGCTGGAGGACGCAGTGCGCAAGATGTCTTCGGCTCTCTGCGACCGGCTGGGACTGCGCGACCGGGGCCAGCTGCGCCAGGGCTTCTTCGCCGACGTGGTGATCTTCGATCCGCAGACAGTCGGCGACCGGGCTACATTCACCGACCCGCACCAGCTCTCCGTAGGTGTACGCGATGTCTGGGTCAATGGCGAACGCGTCTATAAGGATGGCGCGCATACCGGGGCCACACCCGGTCGCATCGTATCCGGCCCAGGGCGGCGAGCATGACCACTCCCGACGCCGCCCTTCTTCTGGGGGGCCGGCTCTCCCTGGTCTCCTGGCAGGCAATCTGATGTCTATCTCTTCCACAATCGAGAGCTATTTGGAGGCCGCCGACACCGGTTCGGCCCATACCCGCCGCACCTACCGTACGGCGATGAATCTCTTCCGCCAATATCTGGGCGAAAAAGGGCTCCCGCCTGACGTCAAGGACCTTGAAGACCTCGACGTCGACCGGCTGCTGGCGTTTTCGACCTGGCTCCTGGAGGCGGCCAGTATCGGCCAGCGAACTCTTACCACCTACCTGGCCGCCATGATGGCTTGGGTGAGTTACCTGCAGGTGCGAGGCTGGTTGCCGTTCACGCCGCAGGAGTTGGCGCGCCTGCAGGAAGGGATCAAGCACGTTCGTAGAACGCAACGCCCTCCGGAACTGATACCCCATCCCCCCCGGCCCGAGGAGATGGAACTCCTGGTCACTGCAGCACGCGAGACCGTCCTGCGCCGGCCAGAAGATCCCCGTGAACGGCTTGCCAAGTTAAGGGACATCGCTATCGTGGAGACGCTGCGTTGCACGGGGCTGCGGGTCGGGGAACTGGTCAGCATCACACGCAAACAGTTGGAAGACCTGGATAGAGCCGTGTGGGTAGTTGGCAAGGGCAACAAAGTGCGCCGCGTCTATTTCGACGAACGGTCCTGGGACGCGATCCACCACTACTTGCAGGCGAGGCAATCATTCGACGGCGCCACCGGCCGCCCCCTGTCCGACCTGCCTGTCTTTGCCCGCCATGACAAAAAGTCCGGCTCAAAAGTGTTGCCGCTGTCGACGCAGTCCATACAGAATACGATTCGTCGCCTGGCCGAAGGGGCGGGCCTTGGCGCCAAGGGCATAACCCCCCACGCGCTCCGACACTTTTTCGCCACCCGTATCTACCAGACCACCCACGACCTGGCCGTCACCCAGACTGCGCTGGGACACGCGAGTCCCAACACGACCCGCATCTATGCCAAACTCGAGGACAACGCTGTGCGTGACGCTCATCGTGAGGCTTTTGAATCGAAGTAAACTGTGGGAATAAAATGGCGCCAAACGGCCGGAAGCTTTACTCACCGCTGTCCGCGGTTTGCAGGTCTGCCATCAGCAGCCAGTAAGGAACGAAGCCGTAGTACCAAGCGAGTAACAGTGCAATTCGCAGTCCGTGAAAGCCGTCCCGCCACCCCTTCAGTGTGACAAAGCGGCGCCGCAACTCCCGTACCGGCTGAAGAATCAAGTTGTGCGGCCTTGGTTGAACACCCTCTTGCTCGAGAATCCTGGCTTCGTACCGGGCGTAGGTTCGCTGCTTGCGGTGAAACTGCTGCCAATTCGCGTAGTTGTAGTGCAATAGAGGCTCTGCCAGCACCCCGTCCTCCCCCTCCAGGACGACGACCTCGTGGACCTCCCTGCGCAGGTCGTAACGGGCAGAGCCCCTCCGCAAAAGGCGCAACTGATAGTCGGGGAAGAACCCGCCCCCCTGCATTTCGTGGCCGACGATAAAGTTTCGTCGCGGAATCCAGAATCCGGCTCGGCGCCCATCCTGGCACGCTTGCAAGACCTCACGGGCCAGCGCAGGCGTGGCCCGTTCGTCCGCGTCAATGAACAGAATCCACTCACTGTTGATGCTGTCGAGCGCTGCCTGCCGTTGCCGGCCGTAGTCGTCAAATGGACGCGCGACCACAAGAGCGCCGGCCCCCTGCGCAAGGCCCCGCGTACTGTCCTGACTGCATGAGTCCCACACCACGACTTCGTCTGTCCAGCCCTTCAGCGCGTCGATGCAGTCAGCAATGTTATCAGATTCATCCTTGGTGAGAATTACTGCCGTTAGGCGCGGCGGCATCCGGAAAACCCTCAATTGCGCAGACATCCAGTCTCTTGACTGACCGCAACTGTGCCCAATGTGGCTATCCGCCAGAACTCAGCACGTTGGCATATGCATCCAGCTGCTCCCCCAACCGATCGCCGCTGAGAAGGCCGCGGGCAAACCGGCGGCGGGCGGCCATCTCGTTCAAAGCCAAGCCCAGGCGTACGAGTGGCCGCAGGAACAGATGGAATCCTTGCGGATAGCGGTGCGCATGGATCTTGAAGAAGCGGAATCGGCTGGCCCAAAGCCGTTCGAAGGACTTCCAGCGGACTTGGCCGCTGCTGCGGCCTTCGAAGTGTACTATCTGCGCCGTAGGCACTGCATACGTCGGCATTCCCACTTCCCGCATGCGCAAGCACCAGTCCATCTCCTCACAGTACATGAAGTAGCCTTCATCCAGCAGGCCCACCGCGCGGATGCTCTCTCCCCGGGCCATCAGCGCAGCACCGAGCACAAAGTCGACGGCAAAAGGGGCGACGCCCAGCCACTGCCGGCGCGAGTATCGCCCGTTCAAGCGGCTGTGCAAGAGTCGATGAATCAGCCGGCTTAGGCCGGGCAGCCCCGCCAGGGGCATGAGATCGAGTACTATCTGCGCCAGCCCGGGAAACGCAAAGCCTCCATGTTGCAGGCTACCGTCTCCATAATGCAGCCGCGGGCCGCACGCGCCTGCCGACGCGTTTTCCCTCATGAATGAGGCCAATTCGCCCAGCGCATCGCCTACGATTTTTGTGTCCGGATTGAGAAGGAGAACCAGATCGGGAGCCGAAGCCGAGCGCTTCTCGCTGTCGGCTCCAAATCCCAACCCTCTTAGGGCAAAGTTATTGGCGCGCGTAAAGCCAAGATTCTCATTCATTGCGATGAGCCTAACGTCCGGGAACGCATCGGCCACCATCTGCACGCTGCCGTCCTGGCTGGCGTTGTCGACGACCGTTACGTCAACCCCCAGCCAGTCAGCGCTCAGTCCTGCCGAGTCAAAGACACTGTGCAGGCAACCGCGCAATAGATCGCGCACATTGTATGAGACGACAATTACTGCCAAGCGCATGGATCTGTCTTCAAGTTGGTCTGACGCCAAGGTTTTGGCCTGCCGCTCACTCCGTTCCAACATTCACGGTGATACGGTCGATGAAATCGTTGGGATGCCCATAGGCCTCATGAATCAGCCCGCCCCACCAGAGAACGTTCCCACCTGGCGGCCTCCCTTCAAAAAGTATGCAGCCGCTGACCTCGCCGGAATTT
This sequence comes from Caldilineaceae bacterium, assembly GCA_034428435.1. Classification (GTDB taxonomy): domain Bacteria; phylum Chloroflexota; class Anaerolineae; order Caldilineales; family Caldilineaceae; genus Bin5. The sequence continues at coordinate 3,532 of DAOUHY010000382.1, forward strand.
CCAGGCATCAGATACCAGGCACTCTCTCCCTCGATTTCAAGGTATTCCAGGTCCTCCTGGCGTCCGATAGCCCACCGGAAGGGGTAGGGATACCCGGTTGTACTGAAATTGAGTCCAAACCGAAACACGCCTGGCAATTCAAACCAGTACTTGCCCCGGTTTTCTGGCCTGGAAGCGACAGAATTGAACGAATCATGAATGAAGTCCTCGACGAAGCGGTACTCCTGCCCCGGCCAGGGACCGTTGGTACGGACAGGCACATCGCCTTCATTCTTGACAATGGCGTTGAAGCACAGCTTCTGACCAAGCGGCACACTAACGACTCGGTTGACTTCGTTTGCCCAGTCAATCTCGCCTTGAACGACGTCAGCCCGCGGCCTGCCTCCTGATTCAATCGTTAGAGCGCGAGTCACCCGCACGCGATTTCCGGCAAGATCGTTTGCCTCGCCAACGACCAGGTAGTCGCCGTCTGGAGGTGGTTCTGCGTTCAGGTCTACCCCCCCAAAATATTTGTACGTGTGGTTGCCAGCTTCTTCAGGTTCGATGGTGTTTGGCCCTTCCGCGATATGCACTTTCAGGCCAGGCCTGTCAGGGTCCACAAGATAGACCTGAATGTTCTGCACCTCTTTCGTCAGGTTGTAAGAGATGCTGACCCAGTCGTCCCGCAATCCGTCCAGATTGGGGCGAAATACCGTGGGCATGACCGCAAAGCTCTCCAGTCTTGGAACCTCCGTGTCGCCGTTCTCCAGGGTGATGTTGCCGTCCGCAGTTTCCGTGTTGGCGCTGTCATCCAATGCCTGAATGAACCAACGATACTTTCCGTCCGGCAAGACTCGGCTGAGGATTTCATCGGTCCCGCCGTCCATCTGCTCAATCAACGGTTCATCCATAACACCCCCCCACAGCACACTGTAGCTGCCGGGAGAGCGGCGCCGGTCCTTGCGAAAGTAAAACCGTTCGCCTTCTTCGTTCTCAAAAAAGATGCTGACGTAGGCCGACCGGCTGAGCGTATAGCGAATCTCGGTAACGTCTGTATCACCGTCGGCGTTAGGAGATATCTGATCTGGCGCCACTGCAACGTCCCGCAGCAGCGGCCCAAAGCCCACATCCAGCCGACCGCAACCGGCCAGAAGCAGGGCGAGAACAACAGTACAAAGGGCAATCCTGGTCATGGCAAAGAGGGCGGGAAACTTCAGTTACGAGGACTAGGCAAGAGCATCGAGCACTTTCGTGACACCGTCGATGGTCTCCTCCACATCCGAATTATTCGTATAGGGGTCTACATTCAGGACGACCGATCTGGCAAGGATATCGAGCGAACGCTGACACATGTCCGGCGAATAGGCAATATCTCGTCTCGCCCAGCGCCAGGGACCACCGGTTTCCGTCCACGTGCGTTTCGACAGAACAGGAAGCCAGTGCGCGTAAACGTGGATATCCTGCCGTTCCGGCCTGTAAAGCACGCCCGCAGAGATGTTCTCAGCGTTCAGAGCATGCGCGACCGATTGGGCCTTGGCAGGCGTTTCCACGAACATCGCCAGTGTGATGGCACTGTCGCCGTCACGGTCGGGAATATCTCGAAAGGTGACCCCTCTGCTCGCGGCGGTCGAACTGATACCAGCCAGCAACATCTCCTTCCTGGCGCGGGCGGCTTCTACAATGCTCTGCAATCGCCCCAACTGCACCAGTCCGATGGCCGCCGGCATCTCCGCCATCCGGAAATTGGCGCCCCACAATACTTCAACGTCCGGCAGTTCCAGTCGGTTCCACGCGGCCACGTCGTGAAACATGAATGCCCGTTGCCAGACCTGCTGGTCGCTGGTCGTCACCATGCCGCCTTCACCCGTCGTGATGATCTTGCTGAACTGCAGGCTGAAGCAGCCGACGTCACCAATGGAGCCGAGCCTGCGACCCTGGAAGCTGGCTCCGTTTCCCTGGGCACAGTCTTCGATCACCCTCAACCCGTGACGCTTGGCGATCTCAAGAATGGCATCCATTCGCGCCATCGCCCCGCGCATATGCACCGGCATGATCGCTTTGGTGTGCGGGCTGATCTTCCGCTCAACATCGGCCGGATCGAGCGTCAGCGATTCATCGATCTCGGCAATGATCGGAATCCCTCCGACCGCCAGGACAGCCGTAGCCGAGGCCATCCACGTGTAGGCCGGCAAAATCACCTCGTCACCCGGCCCAATGCCAATCCCTTTCAGTCCGCTGATCAACGCCGCAGTACCGGAAGTGACCGCCAGAGCATGGGCCGTGCCGACCGATGACGCAAACGCCCGCTCAAACTGGTCCGCCTTTGATTCGCCATCTTCATGGCCCGAAAAGCGGAACAGCCGTTTGGCGCGCAACACGTCGAGAACGGCCTGCTCTTCCTCTTCATCGATGGCCTGCCCACCGGGGGCCAGGGACGAATCCATGCTGCTGCGGGCAGGCGCTCCACCGTCTATGGCAAGCCGCGACGCGCTCTTCGCTGTCATTCATCTACCTCCATTACGGTACGATAATCGTCCCAACTACGACCAGGGAGAGCCTGGCGCGTACCATCATTTCCAGCCCTCCTCTGTTCCTCCGCAAGCGCGATCAGTATAACATAGGGCCGGGCGGTTGACAGTCTGCGGGAGTCGTGTTTAACTTCCCGAACTGTTCCGACCGAACACGAAGAACTCTGGAGTCTACGAATATGGACAAGATTCGATGGGGTATTCTGGGTACCGGGCGCATCGCCGGAGACTTTGCAACCGGGCTTGCCGCCGAGACGGATGCCGAAATCGTCGCCGTAGGTTCGCGTGCGCAGCACACCGCAGACGAGTTTGCCGACAGGTTCGCAATCCCGAACCGGCATCCCACTTACGACGCGCTTGCCGCCGACCCTGACGTCGATATCATCTATATCGCCACCCCTCACACCTTGCACAAAGAGAATACAATTAGCTGCTTGAACGCCGGCAAGGCGGTGCTGTGCGAGAAACCTTTCGCCATCAATAGCGTTGAAGCACAGGAGATGATCGACTGCGCCCGCGCCAATGGTATCTTCCTGATGGAGGCAATGTGGACGCGTTTCCTGCCTCACATCCGTGACATGGTTCGTCGCATCGAAGAAGGGCAGATAGGCGACATCCGTCTCTTTCAAGGAGATTTCTGCTATCGCGCACCAGTTAATCCGGCAAGCCGCGCCTTCAACCCGGACTTGGGCGGCGGCGCCCTACTGGACATTGGCGTATATCCGATTTCGTTGGTCCATCACCTGCTGGGGGGACCTGCCCGCATCGCGTCTTTTGCGCACTTGGGCGAGACCGGCGTCGACGAGTTGGCCGGCATGCTTTTCCAGTACGAGGACGGCGCTCTCGCCGTGATGTCAACTGCAGTCCGCGCTAACACGCCCCATTCGCTGCACATTAGCGGAACAAAGGGCGAGATTCGTGCTCATGACCGCTGGTGGGCCCCGTCAGGGTTCACGATCCGTCGCGACGGCCACGAGCAGGAAACGGTACGCCCGGATTTTATTGGCAATGGATGGAACTATCAGGCAGTCGAATGCGGCCGCTGTCTGCGAGAAGGCCTGACCGAACACGAGCTTATGCCCCTGGACGAGTCTCTGGCTATCATGCGCCTGATGGACGGCCTGCGCGAAGGCTGGGGGCTGCGCTACCCGATGGAATGAGGACGAGACCTGACCCGATTGATACTTCAAGAGCAGCCGTGTGGGGCTGCTCTTTTCACTTACCCGACAGCCTTCCGGCAGAAATACAGGCTGCCTCGCAATAGGTCCACGATTCGACTGTCAGGCGCGCCCGCCTCTAGGGCATCGGGTTGCAATTCTAGCGAAATGGAGTATGAGTATCCGTCCGCGGCCATGCGAGACAATAGTGCGCCGAGCCGCAGCGAGCCGTCCTCGGGACGGCGGTGTTCGCTGCCGTCGAAGTTGCTC
>DAOUHY010000383.1:0-5748 GCA_034428435.1 Caldilineaceae bacterium
GCAGGAGGGAACGCAGATGGACGGATTCATGCTCGAGATAGGGGGCCGTGAGGATTCCGCCTCGCAGGACGCGCCCCTGAGCAGGAAAGGCCGGGCAGACCACCGCCGCCGGCGCGTCTACCAGGTCCAGCAAGGCGTCCACTTCGCTGCCGATGTTGCCCCGCAGCGTCGAATCAATCTTCTTGTACCAAAGTCCGTCTAGGTCGGGCAGAGACGCGGCTGTGTTTCGCGTCTCCTTCGCCGCTGCCTCTGCCGCCAGATGACGTGAGTCCGATGTAAACGCCAGTGCCCCCGCTGGCAAAGGCAGTTTCGGTATATCCAGAAAGATCGTTGCCTGCAGCCCGAACCTCCGGCAGCGGGCCGCGCTGTCCGCCGCGCCCGTCAGGTCGTCCGCAAGAATTTTCAGGTATCTCATCAAAAAGGATCCTGCTATACTTATTGCATAGCGGCTTTCACGTAGTAAAAAGGCACCCGTACTTTCAAGCATAAACTCGCATCGACGCGTGCGCAAGCATCCCCCGGCCACCCCAATATGACGGAAATCAATCTCTTCGAGCAGGACACGCCGCTGCAGTTTGAGCGAATTCTGATCTACCCATACCCCGACCTCCGACGCCTCTGGGTGCGAATCTGGCTGCCCGCCCGCCTGGAAGATGACGCCCCTAATGTCGAGCTCATCGTCTACAACACCGACGGTACCGAAAACAACAGCCTCGTCCTCCTGGCCCAAACCGATACCCGCCTCAACAACACCCTGCACCTCAAAGACCCTGCCACCCCCGACGAAACCTACCGCGTGGAAGCGACGCTGACTGTCGGACTGAGCAAGGACGCTCAGGTGGTCGACCGTCAGACCTTCGACCTGACATTGACCTTCCGCGACCCCGATGCCGGCGAACCGGGTTACGGGTTCAACTGCAGCCCATAGCTGCCTGAATTTATCGCTTGGCGCACAGCCACAATCGCGACGTATACTGAAGGACTCTCACGGCCGCTGAGTACCGCCCAAGGCGAATGGCCAAATGAACTCACTGACCGCCATCTCCCGCTTCCATGACCTCCTCTCCCGTCCCGGACTCGCCAGCGACAGCTGGGACCTCCTCACCGCGCGCATGGCCGAGCGCAATATGGTCTTCGGCGACCGCCCTCTCTGCACCGTCCTGCGCCCCCTGTTCTATTCGCCGCAAGAGTGGAGCTACCTGGTCGATCGCACCGAGCTGATTCTCCGCCTCTTCGACCGTCTGGCACGCCTCATGCTCGACGACGCCGGGCTGCGCGCGCAGGTCCACGCCACACCCGATGAAGAGTATCTTCTTCTTCTCGATCACGGCTACCGCTCCACCATCCCCACCGCCCGCCTTGACAGCTTTTTCGCCCGCAATGAGGACGGCCGCCGCAGCCTCGGCTTTGTCGAGTTCAACGGCGAAAGCCCGGCCTCCATGGCCTACTCGGGCGTCCTCAGCGAACTGTTCCTGGAAATGCCGGTCATGCAAGCATTCGGTCAACGCTATGCAGTGCACCCGCTGCTAAGCCGAAAACCGGCTCTCGACGAGTTCCTGCGCGTCTACTACGAATGGCGCCGCGACCGCAGCAAACTACCCGACATCGCCATCGTCGACTGGCACGGCGTACCCACCGCCAGCGAATTCGACCTCTTCGTCGAATACTTCGCCGAACACGGCATCACCGCAGTCATCTGCGACCCCGAAGAGATGGAGTTCACGAACGGGCGGCTCTATGCCTCTGGCACACCCGTCGATTTCGTCTACAAGCGCGTTCTGATCAGCGAGCTACTCCAGCGCTACGGCCTGGACCATCCAATCATCGACGCCCTGCAAGCCCGCGCCATCTGCGTCGTCAACCCGTTCAGCTGCAAGCTGCTCCACAAAAAGGCCAGCCTCGCCGTCGCCAGCGACGAACGCAATGACCACCTACTCACCGCAGACGAGCAGCAAGCCGTGAAAGCCCACATCCCCTGGACCCGCACTGTCGAGGAACGCTCCACTCTCGACCCGGCCGGCAACCCAATCGACCTCCTGCCCTGGGCCAGCGCCAACCGCGAAAGGCTGGTTCTCAAACCCAACGACGAGTACGGCGGCAAAGGCGTCATTATTGGCTGGGAAACGGAGCAGGCTGATTGGGACACCGCCCTGGCTGCAGCCGCAAGTGAACCGACAGTCGTCCAGGAACGCGTACAAATCGCCTACGAGGATTTCCCGGCAATAGCCGCCAATGGCGATGTATCGATCGACCTCCGCCTCGTCGATTCCGATCCCTTCCTGTTCCGCGGCGAACGCGTCCACGGCTGCCTCTGCCGCCTCAGCAGCCAGACACTCCTCAACGTAACCGCCGGCGGCGGCTCAATCGTGCCGGTCTTTGTAATCGAAGAAAGGGACGCCTAGAAGACCCCGAAGCCCTATGCCATTCCTGGAGCAATGACGCCGAACCCCGGACAAACCCCGAGAAACGCACGAAGAGTCCGCAGGTTCAAACCCCCGCGAGGACGCGGAAGAAGAGAGCAAGCTATGGCCGAGTACAGCCAACCATCCTTCAGCATCTCCATCGAAGAGGAATACCAATTTGTCGACCCGGACAGCCGGGAGCTGCGCGGCTTTGCTACCGCCCAGGGGCTCACGCTCCTGCACGCCCAGTCGCCGGGAGAGGATAACGGAAGTAGAGAAGAGAGTGAACCGGCCGCGCCGCCCGCGGGCAGGCCGGACCGGACCTTCGCTCCTGTAGCCGGCACACCGATTTGCCGCGATATCAAGCAGGCCCGCCAGGAACTGTTGCGCATCCGCCGCCAAACCCGCGATCTGGCCGCAACCCACGGCCTCAAAATGATGGTGGCTGGCGCCCACCCTTTCAGCTATTGGGAAAGAGAACAGGAGGAGTCGCCCCGCTATCGCGCCCTCATCGAGGACACGCAGTTCATCGCCCGCCGCCTGCTCGCCTTCGGCATGTACGTCCACGTCGGTATCGACGACAGAAACCTGGCAATCGACGTCATGAACGCGATGCGCTACCTGCTGCCCCACATCCTCTGCCTCGCCAACGCCTCACCCTTCTGGCAAGGCCTCGATACCGGGCTGGCCAGCTACCGCTCCGTCCTCTTGGACGCCCTCCCCCGCACCGGCATTCCCAACGCATTCCGCAGCCTCAACGCCTATCTCAGCTACGTCGATACCCTCCTGCGCACCAACAGCATCCCCGATCCCGAAGCCATCTGGTGGGACATCCGCCCCCACTCCCAACAGCAGGACCCTTCCCTCCCCCGCACTGAAGGCGGACGGAGTTCCCAGTCCAGTAAGCAGGCAACCGACCAGGCCGCGCTTGAAATTCGGGGCTGCGACGCCCTGCCCGACATCGACGATGTGCTGGCTGTAGCCGCACTGATCCAGGCAACCGTTGCCTGGATGGTGGACCTGCGCCATCGCAATATGTCCTTCCGCCTTTACGACCGCACGCTCATCGCCGAGAACAAATGGCGCGCCGTGCGCTACGGCCTGCAGGGAAAACTGCTCGACTTCGGCATCGAACAGGAGGTCCCCATCCGCGGCCTGTTGCACGAGCTGCTCGAACGCGTCGAACCCGTCCTGGACCGCCTCAACTGCCGCGAAGAGGTCTCCCACGTCCACACCATCATGCAGCGCGGTGCCAGCTCCGACCAGCAGCGCCAGACATGGCGCCAGAACGGCGAAGACGGCAGGGCGGTCGTCGATTTCCTCGTTTCGCAGACGGAGCAAAGCCTATGATTGAACGACCCAAACTGACACTGGGCATCGAAGAAGAGTACCAGGTCATCGATCCCGAGAGCGGCGAACTGCGCTCCTTCATCACCCAGTTCATCGAAGACGGCAAGATTGTGATGGTAGAGCGGGAGATCAAAGCGGAGCTGCATCAGTCGATGGTGGAGCTGGGCACGCCGGTCTGCGCCACGCCCGCCGAACTGAAGGAGGAACTCCTGCGGCAGCGGGACTTCATAAGCCGCCTCGCCCACGAAAGAGGGCTGTCAATCGCCGCCGCCGCCACGCATCCCATGAGCCGCTGGGCTGAACAGGAGGTGACGCCCTTCCCGCGCTATCAGGGCGTGCTCGAAGAAATGCAGTTGCTCGCCCAGCGTCTTCTGATCTTCGGCATGCACATTCATGTCGGCCTGGAGGATCCTGACTTTGCCATCGACACCATGAATGTCCTTCGCTACATGCTCCCCCATCTCCTCGCCCTCAGCACCAGCAGCCCCTTCTGGCAGGGCCGGCCAACCGGGCTCAAGAGTTACCGCGCCGTCGTCTTCGAAGACTTTCCCCGCAGCGGAATACCCGACGTCTTCCCTAACCGCGCCGCCTATGAGGGGCTGATCCGGACCCTGGCCAACACCGGCTGCATCCCTGACTCCAGCAAGATCTGGTGGGACGTGCGCCCCCATCACCTCTATCCGACACTGGAATTCCGCATCTGTGATCTCTGCCCGCGCGCTGACGAGGCCATCGCCATCGCCGCGCTCTGCCAGGCCCTCGTGCTCTGGCACTGGAAGCTGCGCCAGCGTAACGTCACCTTCAACGTATACACCAAGGAACTGATCGACGAAAACAAATGGCGTGCCGCCCGTTACGGGCTCGACGGCAAAATGATCGACTTCGGCAAACAGGCCGAGTTGCCCGCCCGCTCCCTCATGCGCGAACTCGTCGACCTCGTCGGCGAAGAGATCGCCGAACTGGGCATCGAAAAAGAGATCGCACCCATCGAGCAGATCCTCGCCAACGGCACCAGCGCCGACCGCCAGCTGCGCGTCTACGAAGAAACCGGAGGGGATGTCAAAGCCGTCGTCGACCACCTCGCCGCCGAAACAATTGAGGGGCTCTAAACTTGCACAGCCTCAGTCCCCGCCCCATCGTCGCCCTCCGAGAAACTCGACCGAATTCACCTTAATGCGCAATCTATCCTCAATCAGCAATTACCAAGCCGTAGCCATTCCGCGATCAACACAGGGGCAGGGGAAGCGACCTCTCTGATAACTGGCCACTAACCACTGACTACTGCAGTTCCGGGCGGTCGGGCCTAGTCGGCCCTCCCTTGTGCGGGGGCTCCGCCCCCGCAACGCCCCCTCTCCTACAACATGCCTCGTCGACCGGGTGTCGATATTGGTGACAGGTGCCATGTCGAAGGAGTTCAGCCAGACCGCGTCCCGCCAGTCCCATCAGTTCCCCATGGGCGCGGCCATGAGCCTGCCCTCGCAACCTCCCCAACTGACGGACTCCCCCGTTCGGCCGGGCCTGGCGCCTGCGCTGCGTCCCGCCCAAAGACGGTAAACAGCGCCAGCCACCGCTGTCACTGATTCCCCGCCAGACTGTTCCCACCCCAAATCTGGGATGCACCCGCATCGAAGGCCGTTGGCATCAACCGCCGCAGCTGTGGTAGAATGTATGTGTCAATCGCACAGCGGGTAGTCCTTATTCCGTGGGAGAGGATATGGAATCCACAGAGTTGGCGCCTGACGTTCCTCAACTGCAGACAGATCGATCCCAGTCGAATCGCGCCACCGATTCGAAAAATGTCGCGCCTGGCGACACCCCGGACAGCTCCTGGGCCCCGGACCACGGACGCCGTGTCACGCTCGAAGAATATTGGGAAAAGTGGTATGAGAATCCCTACCCTGACCTCGACGTCAGTTACGAGTGGAACAACGGCATATTGGAGGCCAAACCCTTGCCCAATGCCCCCCAAATCGGCCTGTACAACTGGTTCCTCGCC
>DAOUHY010000384.1:0-4947 GCA_034428435.1 Caldilineaceae bacterium
GCGGGCGTGGAATGACCGCAACCATGACGGCTTTCATCACGTCCAGATGGCGAGCAGTCGTGACATGCGCTGCTGGCAGCGTATGGGGGAGCGGGCGCCCTTTATTGGGCCGTCTCCTCTTGGGAGCGGGGCGTATGACACGATGCAGATTCTGGGACCCTCGTTTCCGGTGGTGAGGGGCGACCAGCTCTGGTTCTACTATTCCGGCATCCGGCACCGCTGGCGTCCGCCTAAGGTCAGCCCCGAGCGGGCGGCCATCTGTCTGGCTACCATGCGGCGGGATGGCTTTGTCTCGCTTCGTGCCGAGGCAGACGGCGGCGTTGTCACGACCGCGCCGTTTCGCTGGGAGGGGGAGCGGCTCTATCTGAACGCCGATGCAGAGAATGGCGAGATTCGGTGCGAGTTGATTGGTTCAGAGGGTCAGACTTTGGCCGGACATGGGCGGGATCACTCCGCATCGCTTACTGAGGACGGCGTACGCCAGCTCGTCTACTGGGACAAGAAGGCAGTCATGCCGGTTGAGGCTGAAAGCCCGGTGCAACTGCGTATTTGGTTACGGGACGCACATCTTTACAGTTACTGGTTCGAATAGGGGGAGAAATGGCATCAGATTCCAGCCGCACTTTTGCACGTATGGAGAGGCAGCTATTTTTCGACGACGCCGACATTGCCCGAATCGAAGGGCTGGAAAGGACTCTGCACCAGCCCAACAAAAAGGGGGCGGTCATCCGTTCGGACCCAAACATGGTGGTTGTTGGCGCTGACGGCGCTCCCGTCTACCGGCCGCAGACGCGGACGGCGCCGGTGTGGGATGCCGAGGCGGAACTGTGGAAATTCTGGACGATCGGGGCAAAGTTGGACTGGAACCACGGGCGCTCCTCCTACCACGAGAGCCGGGATGGGCTGCACTGGTACCAGCCGTCCATAGGCCAGCTGGAGTACCAGGGATCATTTGACAACAATCATGTTGCCATCCCACTGGACGAGACACGCACATCGGAAGCGCTGGGTGTGATCTATGACGCCAGCGATCCGGACCCGAACCGCCGCTTCAAGGCGATCAGCTTCATCATGGAGCCCGATCTCTCGATCATCTTTGGGGTATCTGCGGACGGGATCGTATGGAAGAAGCATGACGCGCCGGCTATCCTGTCCGGCGATGAACCGAATTTCAGTTTTGACGCCGCAGACCACCGTTATATCGCTACTGTCAAGGTGCGGGGAAAGTGGGGACGTTCTCACGCCGTGACCACGAGCCAGGATTTCGATCATTGGAGCGAACCGGAGCTGGTATTCCAGGCGGATGACGAAGACCAGGAGCTGGCGCGCGAGGTGATCGCGCGGAGGCTGGCCAACCCCGCGCTGCAGCAGACGGTGGTCAATCATCCGGAAGAGCACGGGGTGGATGTCTATAATTTCAGCATATCCCGCTACGAGAGCCGTTACATCGGGTTTGCGTCCATGTTCCACCACGTGGGGCGTTCGGTCGACGGCCGCAATCACGACGGTTTTCATCATGTGCAGCTGGCCAGCAGCCGGGATATGTACACGTGGGAGCGGCAGGGCGAACGCCAGCCATTTATTGACTCATCTCCTTTGGGGGGAGGCGCTTACGACACGCTACAGATGTTGGGGCCGTCCTCGCCGGTGCGCCGCGATGACGAGCTCTGGTTCTACTACACGGGGGTCAAGTTCCGGCGGCCTCCTCCGAAGTGGGACCCGGACTACGCGGCCATCTGTCTGGCCGTATTGCGGCGGGACGGGTTTGTCTCGCTGGGCGCCGGCGAGGAGGGTGGTTCGTTGGTGACGGAGCCCTTCACGTGGGAGGGGGAGCGGCTCTATCTGAACGCGGTGGCGGACGAAGGTGCGGTCACTGTTGAACTGTTGGATGTTGACAGCCGGCCTGTGCCCGGTTACGGAGCGGAGGACGCGACCAGCTTGAAAGAAGACAGTGTTCGGCAAGCGGTTGTGTGGGGCGAGAATAGCCGGATGCCTGATCCCACCAACGGGCCGGTCCGATTGCGCATCAGTCTGACGAATGCAGAGATCTACAGCTACTGGCTCGAGTGAGCCCCTGTCGAAGTGTTAGGCTGGATTTCGGAACCTGTCCTCTAACGCGACTTAGTCATAGAATTGCTATAGAAACTTTGGTGCAACTGCGAGGAACGGACAATGGGTGAGACTGCGACTGCCGTAGAGAGAACTTACGCCTCGGAAACTCCGAGCTCGCGAGAGCAGTTCGAGAGAGACCGTAAGTCGATGCCAGGCGGGGCGAAGGGGGCCTACTTTTACGCACCCTATCCCATCACCATGCAGCGGGGTGAGGGCTGCTATCTCTTTGACATAGACGAACGGAGGCGGGTGGATTTTGCCAACCACAATACCGGTCAGATCCTGGGTCATAACAACGCCGCGGTGCATGCGGCGGTCGAGGCACAGCTTACGAGGGGCATTGCGCTGGGCGCGCCTACCGGTGCGGAAGGGGCGCTGGCGGAGGAGATGTGCAGTCGCGTGGCGTCGCTGGAAAAGGTCCGCTTTTGCAACTCGGGCACTGAGGCATCCTTGCACGCGATCCGGCTGGCGCGCGGGTTCAGCGGGCGTCCGAAGATTGCCAAGATGGAGGGCGGGTACCACGGCAGCCATGACCTGGTGGAGGTAAGCGTTGCGCCGCCCGTGGACAAGGCGGGCCCTGCCGACGAGCCTCATTCAGTGCCGACGGCAGGCGGCATGTCTCCGAATGCGCCCTCGGAGGTGATCGTCCTGCCCTTCAACAATGAGGAGGCACTAGAGCGGCTGGTGCGCCGCCACCGCGACGAGCTGGCCTGTGTCATTCTCGACCCCAAGACAGGTATTTTGCCGGTGCGCAAGGAGTACATACAGGCTGTGCGCCGGGTTACCGAGGAAAACGACGTGCTGCTCGTTCTTGACGAAGTGGTGGCATTTCGCGTCGCCCGCGGTGGGGCACAGGAGTACTACGGCATCAGCCCGGACCTGACGACGTTCGGCAAGTTGGTGGGAGGCGGGTTCCCAGTGGGCGCGTTTGGCGGCCGGGCGGACATCATGAATCTGTTCGACAGCAGCGGCGAGCCGACCGGCTTTTTCCAGAGCGGCACTTTCAGCGCGCATGCGGTGGTGATGGCGGCGGGTCTTGCCACTTTACAGCAGTTGACACCGGGTGCGTTTGAGCACCTGAACGGATTGGGGGAACGACTGCGTGCGGGGCTGGAGGCCCTCAGCGCTCGCATCAGTACGCCTCTGCAGTCGGTGGTGCTCGGCTCGCTGTTCAGTGTCTATTTCACGGATGAGCCGCTGGTGAATTACCGAAGCCTGGCCGGCAACGACGGTGCAATGGCGCACCGTGTTTTTCTCTCCCTACTCAACCAGGGTTATTTTCTGAGCCAGGGGCTGTCGATGAATGCGTTATCGCTGCCGATGGAGGATGAGCATATCGACGGGCTGGTGTCAGCATTTGAAAGGGCGATTGAAGAGAGCATAGTGTAGCAGAACATTTTGCGGTATCTCCTGAGGCTCGTGGCCGGCAGGGACAGTAATCGCGGTTGTCACGCCTCATATCAGTGCGGTTGAAAGGACCAACCATGTACGCAATCGACTTTATTTCTGAATTCAGCGTCAACCCGATCCCTGAGCCTGATACAACGCTGGCGGCACTGCTGAGTCAGACTGAGGAGCACGACACTACGCTGACGTTGACAACATCGCGGCGGGGCCTGGTCAACCAGATCAACACGGAAGCGGTGGCCGAGACTCTCGAGATTACTGCTCAACATCCCCGTCTATTGGCCGTGGGCACGCTCGATCCCCGCTATTACCTCAACTGGCGGGACGATCTGCAGGCCTGTGTGGACGGGGACTGCGTGGCGATCCGTTTCGCGCCGGGGCCGCAGAATTGGAGCCCCGAGACTCTCGTCTTCGAGCATATGGTGGAGGCGGTCGGTGCGGCTGGGCTGCCGATTATAGTTGATTTCAAAGGATCGGACCAGGCGTTGAGCTGGATCCGGAAGGTGGCGGAGGTCTGCCACAGGCACGGCGTAAATGTCGTCATGAACGAGGTCAGCTATGCGCACATGGGCGAGTTGATTACGGTCATGCAGGTGTACGAGAACGTGTATGCCGCGATTCGCTGGCTGTGTCTGGCGGACGGCATTGAGGTGATGGTGGAGGCGGGCATCGGCGACAGGCTGCTCTATGGCAGCAACTCGCCCAAGTATTCGATACGTTCACTGCGCAACCAGATTTTCATGGCGAAGATTTCGGATGAACAGAAGCAGGCGATCCTCGGGGGCAACGCCTTGCGGTTGCTCGATATGGACATAGAAGAACTGCCTGCCGAGCCGCTCATGATCAGGGCTGAGGCGGACCTGCCGGATGAGCCGATCATCGACGTTCATGCCCATGTGTCCGGTTTCCACTGTGCGGAGCCGTTCAACACGCGTTTTGAGACGAACGTTCCTGAGATGACAGAGCGGTGCAATATTCAGTACACGTTCGTGTCCTCGTATAACGCCATCAACTACGACATGTGCGAGGGAAACGCGGATACGCAGGCCTTTCTCGATCGTTACCCCAACCTGCGGGGCTACATCGCAATCGACCCGCGCGATCTGGCAGGTTCGGTTGAGCAGATGGAGCGCTATTTTCAGGATCCCAGATTCGTGGGCGTCAAGCTTTATTGCCCCTTTGGCGGCAACATGGCGACCAAGCGGATGCAGGACCTGTTGGACGAGATTGCGAAGTTTGGCCGGCCTACCAAGATTCACATGGATGAAGGGGGTTCACCCTATCCAGGTGTGCGCTCCGCCGCCGACCGCACACCTGGATAGGGTGAACCCCCTTCATCCATGTGAATCTTGGTAGGCCGGCCAAACTTCGCAATCTCGTCCAACAGGTCCTGCATCCGCTTGGTCGCCATGTTGCCGCCAAAGGGGC
>DAOUHY010000385.1:0-1628 GCA_034428435.1 Caldilineaceae bacterium
AATGTGGACGACAGTCGCATCCGCCAGGGACATGCGCAGCACACCCTGGCCGTCTTGCTCCGCCTGCCTCACACATCGCCTGCGGAGAGAGAACGGGGTCCAAATCGGCATTGTAGCCAGACGCAGTCAGGCCGGTTGGATAACTGCCTATCTCCTGAAAGCTCTCTCCCGATAAGATGCGTATGCCCTGCCCCATCTCCCCTACGCGTTCGCCCGCCCGTCCACAGATCGGGTATAATCAGCTATCGCAATCACTCCCGCCCACCGGCGTAAGCCGGCAAGACCGCAACCCAAAGCGAGCCATCCCCAATGAAAGCAGTTGCCAAATACGGTTACGGCGATAAAGAAGTCGAAATACGCGACGTTCCTGAACCCAATATGGCACCTGGCCAGGTCATGGTCGAGGTCAAAGCCACCGGCGTATGCGGCTCCGACGTCCACATGTGGCGCAACATGCAGTCCTGGGAGATCACCCTCCCCCTCGTCCTCGGCCACGAATTCGCCGGCGTAATCGTCGATGTCGGCGATGAAGTCTCCGGCTGGGAAATCGGCGACAGAGTCGCCGTCGAGACCGCCGCCGAAGTCTGCGACGCCTGCGTCTACTGCCTCAGTGGCGACTACAACCTCTGTCCCAACCGCCTCGGCTACGGCGCCCTCGCCGACGGCTCCATGACCCGCTACGTCGCCGCCCGCCCCCAGATCCTCCATCGCGTGCCCGACAACGTGCCCGACGAGCACGCCGCGCTCACCGAACCGATCTGCGTCGCCTACAACGCCCTCGTCGAAAAGACCGCCATGAAACCCGGCGACCTCGTCGTCATCCAGGGCCCCGGCCCAATCGGCATCATGGCCCTCCAAATCGCTCGCATCCGCGGCGCCGGCACCCTTGTCGTCCTCGGCACCGACGCCGACGCCAGGCGCATGGAAGTGGCCGCAGAGCTCGGCGCCGACTACACGCTCAATATCCAGCGCGACGACGCCATGGCCCTCATCGAATCACTCGGCGACGGCTTCGGCGCCGACCTGGTCATCGATGCCACCGGCGTCAGCAAAGCACTGCAGCAGTCCCTGGAGCTGGTACGCCCCAACGGCCGCATCACCAAGATCGGCTGGGGCCCGCAACCCCTCGATTTCAGCCTCGACCCGCTGGTCGGCAAAGCCGTAACCCTCCAGGGCACCTTCAGCCACCTCTACCCCACGTGGGAGCGCGTCCTGACCCTGCTCTCCACCGGGCAAGTGAACCTGGCCCCGGTAATCGGCGGCATCTACCCCCTCGAAGACTGGGAAGAGGCCTTCGAAAGCATGGAGCACGGCGAAAACGTGAAATCCGTCCTCCGTCTGGACACCTGACGCGAGATTGAGTGAATCTGCTCGCAATGGTAGCGAAGCAAACCATGGTCTACCCGACGACGAAACCCGCAGACGCGCCCGAACTGACCTGGGAAATCGCCCAACTCTTCCCCGCCCAGGGCCACTGGAGCGAGGAAGAATACCTGGCGCTGGATACCAATCATCTGATCGAACTCTCCCACGGTCAGTTGGAGGTCCTGCCAATGCCAACCCAGTCGCATCAGCTACTGGTTATTGCCCTGTTTGAACTCCTGCGTAACTTTGTCCGTGAAGGACAA
>DAOUHY010000386.1:0-1958 GCA_034428435.1 Caldilineaceae bacterium
GGAGACACCCGGTCCCATCCCGAACCCGGCAGTAAAGTCCACCAGCGTCGATGGTAGTGCGGGGGCGACCCCGTGTGAGAGTAGACCGCTGCCAACCTCCTCTTTCTTTCACTCTCCACCGATGAAAGCTTCTCTGGACAACCCGCTCCTTTGTGTTAAAATGTGCGCAGACACCAATCTGGCCCCCGTCTGCGATCTGCTTCATGGATGATAACCCTCCAGAACCCGGTTCTCTACCATTCTTATCCTCCAACAGATCCGCCGTCCCTCTCGCGCTTGAACATCTGACCGACGCGCTGGCCGCCCGCCGTCCGCGTATTCTACGCGCGCCGCTTCTTTCCCCTGGAGCATAGGAGCATCCTGAATGACCGTTGCCGCCGTCATCCTGGCTGCCGGGCACGGCACCCGCATGAAATCGACCCTGCCAAAATCCCTGCATCCTCTGGCCGGACGGCCTCTGATCGAGTGGACGTTGCAGGCCGTGGACGGGCTCTCCGATCTGCGGCCGGTCGTTGTCGTCGGCCACGCAAGAAAACAGGTGCAGGACTACCTCGGCAAGCGCGTCGCCTACAGCGTGCAGAAGGAGCTCCTCGGTACAGGGCATGCCCTGATGCAGGCAAAAGAACGCCTCTATCAACGCGCCGATTGGGTCCTCGTCCTCTACGCCGATATGCCCCTTCTGCGGACCGAAACGCTCAAGCGATTGACCCAACTTCGCGCCGGCAGCGCACATCGGCACTACCCGCCAGCAGCGCTCTCCCTCCTGACGGTCGAGCGTACAGATGCCCAGGGGTTCGGTCGCATCGTCCGCAACCGGAACGGCTCCGTCCGCGCAATCGTCGAAGAGGTCGACTGCACCCCCGAACAGCTCGCCATTCGCGAGCTCAACCCCGGTGTCTACTGCTTCAACGCCCAGTGGCTCTGGGAGAACATCTCCCTCCTGACGCCCAGCGCCAGCGGCGAACTCTATCTGACCGATATGCTCGCAATCGCCGTCGATCAGGGCCGGAACGTCGAGACCGTTGCCGCCGCGCCAGAAGAAACACTCGGCATCAACGACCGCAGCCAGATGGCCGTCGCCGCACACGCCCTGCGCCAGCACATCAACACCGAACACATGCTCGCCGGCGTGACCATCGTCGACCCCGCATCCACCTATATCGACGCCGACGTGACCATCGGCCAGGACTCGACCATCCTTCCCGGAACCCACCTGCAGGGCGCCACCACCATCGGCACCGGCTGCTGCATCGGACCGAACAGCCGCATCGTCGACAGCACAATCGGGGATGCCTGCCGCGTCGAGTACAGCGTCATCGAGCAGGCCAGAATGGACCGGGGCAGCGAAGTCGGCCCCTTCGGCCATCTGCGGCCCGGCGCCCATCTTGACGAAGACGTACATATGGGAAACTTCGGCGAAGTGAAGAACAGCCGCCTCGGCAAAGGCGTCAAAATGGGTCATTTCAGCTACATCGGCGATGCTACCGTTGGCAAAAATGTAAATGTCGGCGCCGGCACCATCACCTGTAACTTCGACGGCGTCTCAAAAAACCGCACCGTTCTCGGCGATGACGTCTTCCTCGGCAGCGATACGCTCCTGGTCGCACCCGTTACTCTCGGAGCCCGCGCCCGCACTGGCGCCGGCTCCGTCGTAACGCGGGACGTCGACGAGGACACGCTCGTATACGGCGTGCCCGCTAGGTGCCCCCCTGGCGCCGAAAACGCCAGGCAGCCTGAATCGAATGAATGACACCGGTCAAGCCGACGAAAAATAAACCGACACACCAGCACTTGGGACGGATCTCTGCCGTCAATCCGCCTGCGCCATACCCGGCGCGGCGCAAAGCAACGTAGAAAAAGGAGTCTCCAGTGGAAGTGGAACCTGCATGGCTGATCGCGGCGCAACTGCTGCCATTACTGACGATTGGCTTTGTCTCTGCCGCAGAAGTATCGCTGTC
>DAOUHY010000387.1:0-9411 GCA_034428435.1 Caldilineaceae bacterium
GTCGTAGTGAATCCTCCAGTTATGTCCTTGAAGTACAGACCAAATTCCTCCGTACCTCACGGGCAACGCCCGCCCGCACGGGCTCGCCCAAATCCAGCAATCCGCCGGGCAGCGCCCACAATCCCTTGGAAGGCGGCCGCCCTCGTACGACCATCAGAGCGAGGCCGGCGTCGTCGATTACCACAGCCGCCACCGCCACCAGCGGCGCCGGCGGATACTCGCGGCTGACCGTAACGGGGTAGGTTAAGTCTTGGAGGTTGTCGTCGCTGCGCATGCTCAACACCACTTTTCAATGAGTGCGGGTAGTTCGGAAAGCTTCTCGATCACCGCGTCCGGCCTGATGCTGTCCACCAGCCGTTGGTCCTCCGCCAGCGGGATCATGCGGCAGTGGACCGTCAGCGCGCCGATCTCCTGCCCGCCGGCCACGTCATGCTTGAGGCTGTCGCCGACGCACACGATCTCATACGGCTCCGCGTCCCAGCGTTCGAGGACGGCACCGTAGATCTCCTTCTCCGGTTTTCGCCACTCCACCGCCGCGCTGCTCAGACAGACGTCCAGATAGGCGCGCAGCCCTGTATAGTCGACAATGCGCTGAAAGATGCGATCGCTGGCATAGTTGGCGATCACCGCCACCGGAAACCCCTCCCCGCGCAGCCGCTGCAGCAGCTCGATCGCCCCCGGCATCGGCTCCCACGCCGTCATCTCCGGCGCGTAAAAGAGGTCGACCGCCCGCCGCAGCACCTCCTCGTTCATGCGCGAAGCAGGATAACCGACGAACTGCAACAGGAAGCTCAAAGTGTCGTCGGCCGTATGCTCCTCCTGCTCATCGTCTGACTTCGTTTCGGCAAAGATACGCGCTTCGACAAGATGCTCCGCTATCTCGTCGGGCAGGTCGGTCATCCCCGTCGAGCGCATGTAGGCGACCGCAGTCTCCGCGCCGCTGCTCATCAGCTCTTCGAGAGGTCGGTTGAGCCGGGCGAGCGTATTGTCAAAGTCGAAGACCAGCCCTTGCACCAACCTGCGCGGCCGCACCTGCGCCGCTTCACCGCTGAAGAACTGCTCACTCAGACGTGCCACCGCAGAACTGTCAACAGCTTCATCCACTGGATTCCGGGCGACGGCCTCCAGCTCAGAGTCGGCGGGCGCCAGCCGGGCACGCGCTTCCTCCTGGGTCAGACCGGCGCCCCGGCCTCTGGCGCGCCGCATGAATTCGTCCAACTCCTGTGGAGTAAGCGGCTCCATCCCACGCGCATCGGGTTCCTCATCCTGCCCTGATAAGGAACTGTCTGCGCCGGAAGAGTCTGCTTCCCCGAGTTGCCTGTCTGTCATAGGCATTAGTATGCGGAGGCGTGCCCTTGTCTGTCAAATCAGACCAAACCGCCACTGGGTTGCAAGCCCGTCCGTCTGAACTGAATTCTTCTATAGCCAAGGTATCGCGAGACAGGAAACGCAGCGGGTATGGCACTGGAATTGGCAGAACCGCCAGTACAGTGGCAGGATCAGATCGACAGCTGCCTGGACTTTCGCAGCATCCCATTTCCAGAAAACGCACAAAGGGACTTACGGAATGAAACGCCTTTGCCTGCTCCTTGCTTTCGTCTTTGCCATTACCGCATGTGTAGCAATCCCAACCAAGAATCAGCCGGAGGCATACACGCAATCTGCCGTCCGCGACGCAATCCGTCGCTACGAACGATATGGAAAAGACGCCGTACTCGCGTATTACAGCGATCCGCAGAGATTCGATGGACAGTGGTATGTCTTCATTCTGGACAGCGAAGGCTATACCATAGCCAGCCCCTACAACTTTACCATCGGGTTCGGCCCTTCTGATCGCTACGACGCCACCGGCTACTACTATGGCGATGACCTGGTGAGCGCCACCGAGGAAGGCAAATGGATTAGCTACGTCTTTTTCAACCCGGAAACAGACAAAGAAGAGCGCAAACACACATGGATCGTCCGGCACGATGGCCTGTACTTCGGATCCGGCTTTTACAAAGGACAAGATCAGAGGTGACTACCCACCCATAGCCAGTACGCGACGCCGGACCAGGCGAGCGAAGTTCTCTCTCCTCTTCACTCTCTCCTCGCTTTTGGGCGGTCGGGCCTATTCGGCCCTCCCTTGTGCGGGGGCTCCGCCCCCGCAACGCCCCCTCTCCTACAACATGCCTCGCCAGCCTGGTGGCTTCACTGGGGCATGTGCCCCATCGAAAGAGTTTCGCCGGACCACTCCCACCAGTCCCACCAAATCCCCGTAGGGGCTGGCCTTGTGCCTGCCCTTTCTCGCCACAAAACTGGACTGCACGCCATCACCTCCATGAGGCCCGTCTGATTTCACTTACCTGCCAATGGTAGGGGACTATGCCGGGCCGTGCTATACTCCGCTTTGGCTCGCAGCCAACTGAAATTCATCGCAGCCTCTTGACCCGCATACATCAGATTCTGACAACAATACAATGCCATACTCACTCCAGATCGGCTCCATCCCCTGCCACATCGTCAGCGACGGCCGCCAGCTGGTCGACGGCGGCGGCTTCTTCGGCCTCGTACCCCGCGTCCTCTGGGAACGCGTCATCCGCCCCGACGACAAAAACCGCATCCCCGTGCAGATGCGCTCCCTGCTCATCCCATCGTCCGCCGGCCTTATCCTCGTCGACACCGGCCAGGGCGACAAAATCACTGCCAAAGAACGGCGCATCTTCGGCATGGACGACGACAACCGGCGTCTCGCCGCCGACCTGGGCCTTGTCGGCTTCACCCCCGAAGACGTCGACATCGTACTCATGACCCACCTCCACGCCGACCACGCCGGCGGCTGCACCCAGTGGAGCGATCCGGCCGATCCCCAAAGCGAAGCCGTCCCCGCCTTCCCCAACGCCCGCTATCTCATCCAGCGCCTCGAAATGGCCGAAGCTGCCTTCCCCAACGAACGCACTCGCGGTACCTACTTCCCCGACAACTGGGAACCACTGCGCCGTTCAGGCCAGTTGGAGCTCGTCGACGGCGATCAGGAACTGGCAGACGGCGTCCGCTCCGTCACCGTACCCGGCCACACCCGGAGCATCCAGGCCGTCTGGGTCGAGGACGCCGGCCAATCCCTCCTCTTCCTCGGCGACGCCTGCAGCTGGGCCGCACACATGGACCGCCTCGCCTGGGTCCCCTCCTTTGACCTCGACCCCATGGCCAGCATCGAGGGCAAACGCAACCTGCGCAGAGAGGCCGAAGAGAAGAACGCCCTGCTCGTATTTCAGCATGACGGCCAGGTCGTCACAGGTCGGTTACGTCCCGGGGCGCGGGGGCCTGCGGTGGAGCCGGAAATCACTGAAGAAGCATGGCCCGAGGGAGAGTAGCTACCACTTCCTGTTGCCTTCCGCGCAGGCTCTACGTTTCAAGTCTCCAGCGGGGCAGGACACAATGCCGGGCCAATTTGTGCCCGAAGATGGCCCGGCAAGAAAGGTTCTTTTTCTGGATCACGCATTCCGTGCCGAACCCACTCTGAGGACACAGCAATGCCACACTCACTTCAGGTCGGCTCCATCCGGTGTCACATCGTCAACGACGGCCAGCAGCTGATCGACGGCGGCAGCTTCTTTGGTCTCGTGCCGCGCGTGTTGTGGACGAGGACCATCCGTCCGGACGAAAAGAACCGCATACCGGCGCAGATGCGCTGTCTGCTCGTGCAGTCGTCAGCGGGGCTGATCCTGGTGGATACGGGTCAGGGAGACAAAATCACCGCCGAGTATAGAACTGAATTCGGCATGGATGACAGCAACCTGCGCCTGGAGGCCGACCTGCGCCGCGTCGGTTTCAGCCCTGAGGACATCGATATCGTCCTCCTGACCCATCTACACGCCGACCACTGCGGCGGCAACACCCGCCGGAGCGACCCCAATGATCCGGACAGCGACGTCGTCCCCACCTTCCCCAACGCCCGCTACCTGATCCAGCGCCTCGAGCTGGCCGAGGCAACCTTCCCCAACGAACGCACGCGCGGCCATTACTTCCCCGAAAACTGGGAGCCGCTGCGCCGCACAGGCCAGCTGGAAACTGTAGACGGCGACCAGGAACTGGCCCCCGGTGTACGCTCGATGACAGTACCGGGCCACACGCCAGGCATGCAGGTCGTATGGGTCGAAGACGCCGGCGAATCTCTCCTCTTTTTGGGCGACGCCTGCAGCTGGGCTGCCCACATGGACCGCATAGCCTGGGTACCGGCATTTGACCTTGAACCGATGCGCAGCATCGAGGCCAAACGCAACCTGCGCCGCCAGGCCGAAGAAAAGAACGCCCTCCTCGTTTTCCAGCACGACAGCCAGATCGTCACCGGCCGCCTGCGCCCCGGCGAACGCGGCCCGACGGTGGAGCCGGAGATTACGGAAGTGGCATGGCCTGATGAGTGAACTCTGAGACGCGGCCGACGTACGCCAGACAATGCCTTGCCCGGGAATCCTTACCGCAGAGAAAGATTCCTCGCAGCCATGGCCAAAGTGGCGGACGTGGAACCGCCGGATGAGAGGGATCGATTCTAAGGCACGTCGACGCTTGTCAGAACAGCGTACTGCGGGAGCAGAGTGCCGCTGATTAGTGAAGGCCCCCGCAGTCGCGAAATCTTGTAGGGCCTTGCCCAAATGTCAACGAAACGCAAAGTTTAGATGGAAACTTCCCTATAGTCCCCGGGCTGCATTCCATCAACAACCTCTTGGACGTCTCCGATTCGCGCCTGGATGCGCGGCCAGGAAGTCGAAAGCAGTACGACAATCCCTAAGTGTTTACCGGAGAGATTCTGCTGATGACGAATGCTCTGGTCTGTTGTAATCAACAGATCGTAACCGCTTAACTCCGCCTCTGTGAGCAGATCGCCGTTCCGCAATTCAGACCATCCCCGTTCATAAGCGGTGTCGACTGAATGCCCGACCAGACTCCTGCGCAGGGGTGCCGGAGTCCCCTGATCAAACAGGATTTTCATGAATGGACAGACTCTGTCAGGACATTGACTTCGTGGTCCAGAGCTGCTTCGACCTTCCACCTTTCTACGCCGGGGAACCACTCCAGAAACTGGTCAACAGTAGCTCCATCGCGCAGATTCTCAAATAGAGCGGAGACAGGCACGCGCGTGCCGCGAAACACCCATGCCCCGCCAACCTTTTCGGGGTGTCGTTCGACAGCCTTACACGATTCCCAGTAACTCATGTTGCCATCTCTCAGTCACAATGTCTGACATGCTCAGGCACTTTTAAGAACGGCTCTTTGACAGGTCACCACCCTCAATCCGCCGACCCCGCCGCCGGCGCCACCGGCATCGCCGTCGAAATGCGCGTACGCAAAAACACGGCGCAAAACGCCGCGGCCAGTGGCATCAGTGCAACCACGTGCATCACCCCTGAGAGCGTGTAGAAGTCCGCGATCGGACCCGCCGCGCCCATCCCCACCGCCCCAGAAGCAAAAGTGAAGCCAAGTATAGCGCCGCTGGCCAGCCCCTGCCTGTGTGGCAAAAATCTCTGCGCCATGACCACCAATATGCTGTGCGGGATCCCGACCAGGAAGCCGGCAACAAAGGCCAGCGGGAAGAACACCCATCCATCCACGATATCCAGCATCAGCCACGAAAACGGCGTAGACGCCAGCAGCGACCAAAGTAAGATCTTGGGCTGATCATAGCGGTCGCCAAGAACGCCGCCAGCCATCGAGCCCAAAGCGATCGCCACACTCGGGACCCCAACCATGAACCCGAACTGCGTCGGCGAAAAGCCCAGATCCGCAAAATACTTGGGCAGCATCCCATAGAAAATCTGGTGGACCGACGCCCGCAATGCAACCAGGATGGCGAATGCCGCGATCGCAACCCAGCGTCTGTTCGGCTGCGGCTCTCGCCTTGGCGCATTGGCCGCGCGTTGCATCTGCCGCTGCAGGCGCGCTCGCTGCTCCGCCGTCAATGGCCGCGGCGGCTCCTCCTCCACCCGCACCAGCGGCTTGCGCAGGCTGAAGGCCATCCACGCCACGAATGGAAGCGTCGCAATCGCCATGATGCGCGGCCCGAGCATCCAGACCTCTTCCAATAGGATGCCCGCAATCATCGGCCCGATGGCAAGACCCAACTGCCCGAGCAGGAAAAAGACTGAGGTCCCTGTCGTCGCCTTGGGACCCCCCGCCGCGCCCGCGTTCATCGCACCCTGGGGATGAAACGCGCCGCTCCCCAGCGAGGCGACCGTCATCAACGTGATCAGCGTGAAATAGTCCTGCGAAAAAGTGGCCGCGTAGTAAAAAACCGCCGTCCACAGCAGCCCCACCGCACCCAGCCAGCGCCCCCCGAAACGGTCCGCCAGCACACCGAAAAAGGGCTGCGAAAGCGAACCCATCAGCGCGTAGGCCATCCCACCCAGCCCGATCTGGGCGTTCGTAATGTTGAATGGCACCGCCAGAACCGCCAGAATCATCGCGATCGAAGCATTCAGAATATCGATCGCCATATGGCCGAACGAAACCGCGCTGAGCCGCCTGAGATTCATCTTCTCATTCCACGCAGGGGAGGTAAACCGGTTTACTACGCCAAAAACTTTCCCAGGTACTTAGCGCAATTCTATCAGCATCTGCGCCCGACTTCAAAGCTGAGCCAGACCTGTAGGGGCAGGCCTTGTGCCTGCCCTCCCCCCTTACGCGTCACCCTCTCCTTCACCCCCTCACCCCCCTGTAGGGGCAACCCTTGCGCCTGCCTTCGCACGACCGTCACTCGAATCAAGAGCGCCATGAGCGCGCCTCTTCACCATGGCTGCCGGCATGACCGTGCCCGTCGCATAGACGGCCGCACGCGCGCTGGCAGAGAAATTCTCCTCCAGCCAGCCTTTCATCGCACCCGGCGCGTTCACTGCGCTGTTGTCGTGGGATAGTCCGTCAGCCAGCCGCTCGTCTCACCCTCCGCATTCACCGCGCGAATCGAATAGTAGTACGTCCTCCCGGCCACTACCCCCGTATGCGTGTAAGCTGTACCGGTCAGATTGTCGCCGCCTATCGGCTGCCAGCCGCTCCAACCGTTCCCCGCGTCCCACAACGTCATGAGCTCGTAGCGCACCGCGCTCGGCACCGCTTCCCAACTCAGCACCACCCCGCCCGCGGTGGCCTGCGCCGCCAGCGCCGGCACAGACAGCGCCGACGCAGTCGCGGTCGGTGTCGGCGTTGACGTCGCGCCGCCCGGCGTCGGAGTTGCGGTCGGCGTTTCAGTCGCGGCTGCCGCCAGCGCGACCGCAGTGGGATAGTCCAACTGCCAGCCGCTCGTCTCCCCCTCCGCGTTCACCGCCTGGATCGAATAATAGTACTTCGTCCCCGGCGTAACATCCGTATGCGTGTACGTCGTGCCGGTCACACTATTCCCGCCTATCCCCTGCCAACCGGTCCCCGCGTCCCAATAAACCGCGAGCTCGTAGCGCACTGCCCCTGCCGCCGCCTCCCAACTCAGCACCACACCCTGCTCTTTCGCCTCCGCCGTCAGCACCGGCGCATTCAGCGCCGCCGCCGTTGCGGTCGGCGTTGCTGTAGATGTAGATGTAGATGTAAGTGTCGCTGTTGGTGTTGGCGTCGACGTTGCCGTCGAAACCGACCTGGATTCTGGCGGTTCCTCCCCGCCCTCCTCATTCGGATCAGACGTGTCAGGTGGCAGTACCGACCCATCCCTTGGCTGCTCCGCTTCACTCCCTGGCGGTGGGGCATTGCTCGCTGGCGGTGGCGGCACATAGCCCTGCTGCGTAGGCGTTGGCGTAGGCGTTGTCGTTGGCGTAGATGTTGACCCGGGCGGCGGTGGGCCGCCGATTGCGGTCGCGCTCGCAAATCCTGACCACGAGCTGTTTGAGTCGTCAGCCGCCACTGCGCGCACGGTATAAAAATAAGTCGTACCGGCAGTAAGGCCGCTATGGCTGTATGCCGTGCCTGTCAGGGCCTCGTCGCTCACCGATTCCCAACTGCTGCCCCCATCGACCCACGCCAATAGCTCATACTTCACAGCGCCGGAAACCGATGTCCAGCGCAATTCGATAACGCCTCCCTCTTTCGCAGTCGCGCTCAGACTCGGCGTAGTCAAAGACCCGCCTTGAGCACTCAGTTCGATGTTCTCAAAAAGGGCGAACGCGACGACAACCATCAAGAGGGCGACGGAAAGAAAAACGCTCCGCGGCCCAATGAACTGTCTTCCCGTTCCCTTACCCATGGTGGCACCTCCATGTAATCATCAACGTCAGCCTCTCCGTGCGGGCTTCCGGCTGAAGTCTACAACGGAACCCTCTTCATTGCGAACGCAAGGTAGCCGCGGGATGCATCCCCAATGTGGGCGAACTTTCCCATGCCTCGGATAGCAGCGGTACCCCAGCCATCTCGCGATCAACACTGAATCAGAAGTAGCCCGTCGTTGACCACTGAACACTGCAGTTCCGGGCTCCGCCCCCGCAACGCCCCGGTCCAACAACATGCCTCGTCGACCTGGTGCCGACATAGGTGGCAGGTGTCGAATCGAACGAGTTTCGCCAGACCACGTCGCGCCAGTCCCATCATTTCCCGTAGGTGCCAGCCCTGTGCCTGCCCTCGCATCCCCTCCAACTGACGCAACCCGCGATAATGCCCGGCTAGGCGCCTCCCCTGCGTCTATCCGAAAGCCGCCAGACTGTTCCCACCCCTGATTTGGGTTGCACCGCCGAACAGTTCTTGACACCAGCGGTTTGACAGATCCCTGCTTAATGCTATACTGCCCATCGTGCCCCCGCCTCAATCTGGAGAAGCAGTCCCTGCACTGATTATCACCAAATAATCCCACTACGCATTGACATCTCATTCACCCTTCCAGGAGGAAAAGATGCACAAGACAAGTCGCCGCCAGTTTCTCAAAGTGAGCGCCGGTATGGGCGCCGCTGCCATGCTCGCCGCCTGCGCCCCCGTAGCAACAGAGATGGACGCAGGGTCTGCCGACGCCATGGAAGAACCTATCGACCTCGTCGTCTGGTACCAGGACTGGGACGGCGCCAACCGCATCATGGGTTGGGTCCAGCCCGAGTTTGAAAAAGACCACGAAAACGTCAACGTCGACCTCCAGGCCATCGGCTACGGCGACCTGCTCAACAAGATGCTGCCCTCCATCGCCTCCGGCACCGAAGGCGACGTCATGATGATGTACACCGACTGGGTCGTCGCCACCGACATCACCCGCGTCTTCCTCGACATCACCGACGTCGCCGGCGGCGCTGCCGAGCTCGAAGAAAAGATGTGGCCGGCCGCTTTCCAGGCCGTCGAAGTGCCCGGCAACAAGGTCTACTACCTGCCCTGGCTCGCCGGCATCCGCGGCGCCGCCATGACCGTCAACATGGACCACTGCGCCGAAGCAGGCGTCGATTACCTCAACTTCGGTACCTACGAAGACGTGGTCGATGCCGG
>DAOUHY010000388.1:0-11923 GCA_034428435.1 Caldilineaceae bacterium
CCGCTGACACAACTCCAGAAAATGTTGTCGAACAACTGGTTGCCGCCCAGGAACTGCTTCTTACCCTTCGCCATCCAGTCCGGCGTGTACTTGAACTGGAATCCCTGCTTCTTCCGCGCCCACAGCCAAACGTGCCATGCGCTGACGAATACGATTAACATGATCTGGTTGCGCACGAAAATATATGCGATCCAGTCCGCTTTGAACGTGGTCATGCGCGACATCTCCGGCTGCAGGTAGATGACCGTCAACGCCGCCAGGACCATGTAAATCAGATGCCAGGGAAACAGGTAATTCCAGAGCCACTTCGCCACCTTCATCGGCTCCGGTGGCCACGCGAAAACCGGGTTTGGCAGCTTCTGCCCTTCCGGTTGCCAGTACCCGCGCTCGTCGCGCGGCATGCCATCCATCAAACCCTCACGTTCAGCGCTAATGTCTGCCACGACTTGCCTCCTTTTTTCTTGTCAACGCGTTCCACTCTGCTTGAGAGCTTCCTTGGGCACTTAGTGTCGTCACGCACAATTGTACTGAAATACTGTATTTGTGCAATGGTGAGTTCATGTTCAGCGTCAATCCCACTTATGGTGGTCCCTGAACGGATCGCCGGCCAGCGGGCTGCTTCTGTTTATATCAGTCCATTCGTCCAGCAAGACCATTTTCCAGTGGTCCCACCGAGGAGAGTCAAGCACTAGCCGGTTGACCACCCACATTGTGTCTGGCCCATCGTCGCCGTCGAAAGCACTATTCGCTCAACGCAACTGCGCGGCCGTGACGTTTAGCCACTGGTCCCAGCCTTCGAATCTGTGCACACAATCGTAAACTGGCCCGGACGAGTCTGCGCCCATCTAGCATAAAGGGTCGCGGAAGGGCAGGAATTGGTCTACCCCGGACCGGGCAATCGCATTTCCTTCGCTCACAAAGGAGACAGTGGCTGGATCGTCTCGAAGCCTTCCTCGCAGGGACTGGTGACGACCTGAAGGCCGTTGAGCGTGCAGGGGTACTCGGGGATGAACTGCGGCGACATATCGGCGAAGGCCCTGCCCTCCGCCGGCAGCGCCTCAACCGGCTGGCCATCGACTCCGTTATATCTCAAACGATGGCAGTCAGGTCCAATGCCTGACGGATTATACAATTCTGAATGCCGCCGCACGACCTGAGGGTGAAAATCGGCGACATTCAGAAATCTCGTGATCGGACTCAAACGGCCGATGTCCGAATGTTGTGCTGGGCGAGTCGCTTCGCCCGCATCTTTTCGTGCCCTTCGGCGGATCCGTCGTGACTCGTGCCGAACCAGTAGTCGAATGGCATGTCCTGCTCGCCATAGTTGCATTCAAAGTAACGATGATGCAACTGGTGGAAGTAGGATGCAGCCGACAAGTTGTACTTGCCGTTGACGATTACCGCTTCAAAACCGACATGTCCCTGCGCCGGCGTGAAGGCGGCGTGCTGCAGGTTCATGACTACGTGAATCGGATGCGATGGAATGATCCAGTGGATCGCCGCGCAGCTGAAATAGAAGATATGCTCGATCGGGTGCATCGACAGCCCGGACCAGGGTCCGACGTTGATATTTCGGTGGTGCAGAAAGTGTCCAGCCTTGTAGAGCGGTGGCCAGTGCAGAATCCGATGCGCCCAGTAAAAGTGGAAGGTCCGCCAAATGCTGATGGAACACAGCACAATCACAAACCAGACCGGGTGCACACGTGGATCCAGGTAGGGAATGTACTCATTGGCGTAGAGCCAAAGCGTAAAGACCTCGTAGGCCGTCCAGATTGTACCTCCGCTGATACAACTCCAGAAGATGTTGTCGTACAGTTGGTTGCCAAAGAGGAACTGTTTCTTCCCCTTTGCCATCCAGTCGGGTGTGTACTTCAGCTTGAAGCCCTGCCTTTTGCGTCCCCAAAGCCAGACGTGCCAGGCGCTGACGATGAGAATGAGCATGATCTGGTTGCGGAAGAAGATGTAGAGGACCCAGTCGGCGCTGAACGTCTTCATACGTGCCATTTCCGGCTGCAGAAATATGACTGTCAGCGCGGCGATGGCCATATATATGAGATTCCACGGAAACATATAGTTGAATAACCACTTCGCGACCTCAACCGGCTTTGGCGGCCAGGCGAAAATAGGATTCGGCAACTTGATTCCTTCCGGCTGCCAATAGCCGCGCTCATCGCGCGGCATGCCATCAATCAGCCCTTCTCTCTCCGCGGCGACTTGTGCCATGATCTCCCTCCTGGAGTCTTGTCCTCGCACGTGACAGTGGCTTTGTCTCTCCCATCGCCAACAATTGTATTCAGCTATATTCTACATAGAAGGTGTTCTTATGCAATGACAGAGGCCTGATCGGTGGCACGCCGATCAGTCATGCTCCTCCACCGGCACACCAGCCAGCAGGCCGCTACTGTGCATATCAATCCACTCGTCCAGGAAGACCTTGTTCCAGTGGTCGGTCAGTGGATGGTCCAGCATATCGCGGTAAACCGTCCACATGGTGACCAGCTCATCGGCGCCGTCGCGGAAGGCCGCGTACGCAGTCTCCACCGAGCGCACTAGCGCAGCCATGATGTAGGGCCGGTCGTCCCATCCTCTGAACATGGCCGCACATTCCCGGATCAGCTTCGTCGGGTCGCCTCCCATCTCTCGCACCGGGTCGCAAAATGGAAGAATGTGGTCAACGCCGGCCTGGGCAACGGCTGCCGCCTGCGTCAGCGAAAAGACCGTCGTACAAAACGTCTCAACCCCCTCCTGCCTCAGAATGCTGAACGCCTTGAGCCCGTTGAGCGTGCACGGGATCTTGAGAATGATCTGCGGCGACATTTCGGTGAATACCTTACCCACCGCCAGCAACTCCTCGACCGTGTGGCCGTCGATCTCCATCACAACCGGCTTGTCGGTCATCTCCAGGTAAGCCTCAATCAGCGCGATGACGCTTCCATAAGGCTTGGCGTATTGATTGAGCACCACCGTATTCGTAACGATGCCGGCAATGCCCAGCGGCATGAACTCCTCCAGGTCCGCCGGCGGCCCGGCCAGCCAGATTGTTGGACCGCGCCCCGTGGAACGTGTCTTGTTTACGAGACCCTTCTCTTGCATTGTTTCTCCCTCGTTGTAATGAATCTCTGTTGGAAACTGCTGAGTCCTTGCCCAATGGAGCGCATGATTCAGAATGGCGAAAGACGTTTCTCTTTCCCTATCAAACCTATCGCCCTTCAATGGTTGCTTTCACTGACCACTGACCACTGACCACTGACCACTGACTACTGCAGTTGGGCGGTCGGGCCTATTCGGCCCTCCCTTGTGGGGGGGCTCCCCCCCCGCAACGCCCCCTCTCCTACAACCTCGCGTCGTAGCCAGTGTGTGGGCAATACGACGTTGCCGTCCCGTGTCGGCCCGCGCTACCCCCCGCCAACTGGTACATTCCGAAAATGTGCCAGCGCGAGCAAGACAGGCGAGGCCACTCCCATTTATGCCCAACGTTCACCGCCATGACAATCGAGAGCCCGCTACACAAATACTGACGGTACATTCCGCCCAGACTGACCGCACACAGTGCACACATTGAACATGGATCAGCAGTTACCTCTGTTGAATGATGTATGAGAGCCGGAGTAACGCATTCGACTGGAATGGCTGAATCAGTGCGCGAGCTTTTCTTCTTCAGATGGCCACTCTCATTCCTTTACCGCGAGCCATTAATGATAGGTCGCCTGATCATCGGCCACGCCCGCATGTATGCCTCCAGAACCATTCATCCGACCAGCGTTCTTCAACTTCGAAGGTCTCAATGTGAAACCGAATGGCAGATGCAATGTCGGCCACTGCCTCTTCGAAAGAATCCCCCTCGCCAACGACAGTGCCCTTCAAGCAAACTGGCTAGGCGACATAGCCGACTTCTTGCTATTCGACTATGACTTCAAGTAGATGCATCCGACACTCTTCTTCTATGAATGTGGATAGGCATCGGTCCGCGCAATCTGTGGGTTAAGAAGCCTTCCCTGGCAGAAATCTCCCGGTCCACCTGTTCTGAGCACGGTCACTCTTTCCATCCTGTTCGTCACCGCCCAGCGACTATCGGATGAATCGCGTGCTCCCAGGGGCCGCCCACCTCCATCTCCTCCGCGGCCCCCGCCGCGTCATGGCTTCCCGTAAAACGCGTATAGTCCGGAATGTAAATGATGGCGAAGGCCCGCCGTGGCCTGCCCGTACGGTTGGGCCCGGCGTAGTGAAACGTACAGCCATGGTGAAAGGTGACACCGCCGGCGCGCATCGGCATCGCCACCGGCTCCGGCGCCTCATAGCCCTGCTCCTTGAACCGGTCTACGACGCTATCGTCCTCGTCAGTCAGGCTGATTGGGTCCAACCTGCCGTGCTTGTGCGTGCCGGGCACAAAATGCAGGCAGCCGTTCTCGACGCTCACGTCGTCCACCGCGATCCAGGCCGACAGCGCGCCGACCGGGTCCATCGGCCAGTAGGGGGCGTCCTGGTGCCAGTTCGTCTGCTTACTCTCCTGGCCCGGCGGCTTGATCATCGCGTGGTCGTGGTAGATGCGCACGTGCTTGCATCGGCTCAGCTGGCGCGCGTACTCGCCCAAACGCGAGTCAAAGGCGATCTCTTTCGCCTGCGGATAGTCGGTCCATAAATTGACCATCTGATTGAAGACGCGTTCATAGTCTTCGGAAAAGCGGCCCCCCATCTCGGCGCCGCGAATTCGCTCGCGTTCGCTGGCGACCGCATTGTCCAGCGCCTGCCTCAACGACGCCATCTCCTCCGACGAAAAGAAATCGTGATACTGAATGTAACCATTGTTCTGAAAGAACTCAATCTCGGCAGGGTCAACCACAATCTCCGTCATACTTCTGTGTCCTGTTTCACTGGTTTATCTCCTGTTGGGAATCTCTTTCACCTGAGCCGTTTCCCTGTCCTCGTCTCTTACCGGGCATAAGGATCGGCCGCATCGCGCAGGCCGTCGCCCACAAAATTGAAGGCCAGCACCGCGATCACCACCAGCAGCCCTGGGGTAAGCAGCCACGGCGCCAGCACCACTGCCTGCAGATTTTGCGCCTCGCGCAGCAGCACGCCCCAACTGAGAGCCGGCGGCCGCATGCCCAGACCCAGAAAACTGAGACTGGTCTCGCTCAAAATCATCGCTGGCACAGCCAGAGTCAGTGAGGCAATAATATGGCTGAGGAACGAAGGCGTCATGTGGCGTACGATAATCCGTCCCTCCGAAGCGCCGGCGAAGCGGGCCGCCTGCACAAAGTCCTCTTCCCGCAACGACAGAAATCGCCCGCGCACGACCCGCGCCAGCCCGGTCCAGCCGATCAAGGAGAGAATGATCGTAATGGCGAAATAGACTCTCGTCACCGGCCAGTCCTTGGGAATCGCCGCACTCAGCGCCAGCCACAGCGGTATGCTGGGCATCGCACGAATGAACTCGATGATTCGCTGTATCAGTATGTCGGCCGTGCCGCCGTAGTATCCCGAGATTCCACCGATCAGGACGCCCAGTACGAAGCTGAGAATTACGCCCACCAGCCCAATCGAGACAGAGATCCGCGTCGCCGCCAGCAAGCGCGACAGCACGTCCCGCCCCAACCGGTCCGCGCCCAAAAGGAAGACGGTACCCTCGTTGCTCTCCAGCCCGAACAAATGCAGATCGGTCTCCATCAAGCCCCAGAACTTGTATGGGTCGCCATGCACCATGAACTTGAGTGGATGCTTGACCGATTCATCCACTTCGAATATTTTGCGAAACGTTTCAGGATCGCGTCCACCTTTCAAGCCGTACACGAAGGGCGGAAATTGGAACCCTTCCTCATCGAAAAACCGCAGCCTTTGCGGCGGGGCGTAAGCCGACTGCACGTCGTGGCGAAGCGGATCATAGGGTGCCAGAAACTCCCAGGTCAGAGCCGCCAGATAGAGCAGAATCAGCACGACACTACTCAACAGCGCCATCTTGTGCCGGCGGAAACGCCACCACATCAACTGCCGCGGCGACGCGACAAATATCTTTTCCCGCTCGCTTGGGACCTCCTCTAGCTCCGGATCGTCCGGAAGAGAAGTGCCCGTCCCTTCAACGAGTTCCTGCGTCATCGATTCTCCCTGCGCAGGTTGGAGTTCTGGCGGTCAAATCCTGTTCCCAGACGCCGGCTCACTGCGTTTCCATACGGATTCGCGGGTCGAGAACCGCCAGCAGCAGATCGGAAATCAATGTGCCAATCACGGTCAGCACACTCAACATCAACAGAAAACTGGCCGCCAGATACATATCCTGCGTCATCAGCGCACCCAGCAGCATCGGCCCGGTGGTGGGCAGGCTCAACACGACCGAAACGATTGTGGCGCCCGAAATCAGATTCGGGAGCGTCCAGCCGACCGTGCTGACGAAAGGGTTGAGCGCGACCCGCACCGGATATTTTCGGACCAGCACCCTCTCCCGCAGACCCTTTGCGCGCGCGGTTTCTACATATGGTTTGTTCAGCTCGTCCAGCAGGTTAGCCCGCATTGTGCGGATCATCTCGGCAGTGCCCGCAGTTCCCAGAATGATCAGTGGTAGCCAGAGGTGCGTGATCATGTCAAGGAACTTGGCCAGGCTCCACGGCGCCGCCCTGTATTCCTGCGAAAAGAGCCCGCTTAGCCGCAGGCCAAACTGGTCGAACGCGTACCACATGATTACCAGCGCAATCAGGAAATTGGGAAGCCCCAGGCCGACAAAACCCAGCGTGGTGAAGATGTAGTCGCCAATCGAATACTGGTTGACCGCCGAATAAACGCCGATCAGGAATCCGACGATCCACGTGAAAAGGATTGTAGAGAGGCTGATAAAGAAGGTGAGGGCCAGCCGCTCCCAGATCAGGTTTTCGACCGGCACATTCCATTCGAAGGAGAAGCCAAAATTGCCGCGCAGAATATTGGTCAGCCACTGCAGGTATCGCAGGGGGGCGGGCTTGTCGAGGCCGAACTGCTTGCGTAACGCTTCGAGCCGTTCCTGGTCAACAGGGTCACCCCCGGCCGCCAGGTTGGCCGCGTAGGCGTCCAGGTAGTCGCCCGGCGGCAACTCGATCACCAGGAATGTGACGATGGTGATGAAAAAGAGCGTCGGTATCAGAAGCAGGATTCTGCGTACGATGAACGCGATCATTGTGCTGCTGGCTCTGAGTGTCGGACCGACGAGCTTGCAGTGCGCGGGGCGGTTGGCATTATATACGTTCTGGAGAGGGAAAAGCAAACGGGTCGTCCCGGCAGGCCAGGGATGCCTGAGCTTCGGATACCCGCCGAACCACTGACTGCCGGGGCGGGTTGAGGTGAAAGCCGCAACGACCTATCCCTTGTTTCCTGTGATGACGAAACCCTGGATGAAGTGGCGCTGGGCGACAAAGCAGGCGGCCAGAAACGGGACGTTCGACACAAACGTCATAGCCATCAGCATCCCAAGTCTGACGTAGCGGTCGCCGCCCCCCCTCAAGCCTCGCATCGCACCCGTTCCACCGCGTCCCACAAGGCCGCCGCCATGTACTCGTTCTCGGCCTCCGTCATGAGCGGATGCAAGGCCATGCAGAATAAGCGCGCGCTGAGCTCGTCGGAAAGGGGCAGTTCCTGGCCGGCCGTCTGCTCGCGTATAAACGGGGAATCGGCGTAGACAGCTCGATTGTAGACCCCGCAACCTATTCCGTGCTCCTCCTCCACGATGCGCATTACTCTGTCTCGCTTCTCCCCGGCCCATGCGCGCGGCACCAGCATCGTATACAGATAATAGGTATGCTCATATCCGGGCGGCTCATACGGCAGCGTTAGTTCGGGAATGCCAAGCAACAGTTCGTCCCGCCGTTTGGCCACCTTCACCCGCTGCGCGGTCATGTCGTCAAGACGCCGCAGCTGCACCAGCCCAACGGCCGCCTGCACTTTGGTCATTTTGTAGTTCGTGCCCCACCCGTCGTGCGCTCCCCCAAACTGCCTTATGCCGCGCAGCCGCAGCGCCGCCTCCGGGTCATTCGTGGTGATCGCTCCACCCTCCCCAAGCGTGGTCATCGGCTTCATCGTGTGGAAACTGAACACGGTCATCCAGCCCTTTGCGCCTATCTTCGTACCCTTGTACCCGCCGGCGCCGGCGCGCGCCGCGTCGCCGATAACTTTGAGAGGACCGTGCCGCCGGTGAGGATAACGCTCGGCGATCTCGAGAAGCTCATACATCGGCGCCGACAACCCGTTCATATGAGCCGGGAAAATGGCGCGTGTGCGCGGGGTAATCCGCTTCTCCACGTCTGCCGGGTCCATGTTGAAAGTGCGAGGGTGGACTTCGCACCACACCACCTGGCCCCGCTGCCCGATCACCGCTTGCGCCGCCGCACGGAAGTTGATCGCCGGGACGATCACCTCGTCGCCCGGCTCCAAATCCAGGCACATTATCGCCATGTCCAGACCGGTACCGGCGCCATTAATGGAAATCGCTTCAGCCGCCCCGCAATATTCGGCAAAGGCGGCCTCAAAATCCAGGATCTCCGGGCAGATAAAACCGAATCCCACTGTGGTAGGATCCATTGAGTCGCGGATCGCCTTCGTCGCAGCCTCAATCTCCTCTTCGGTATACCATCCCCCCAGCATCGGCTCTGCAGGCCAGTACGGTCCCGGTCGTCCTCGGGCCAGGATCTCCTTGCGGCGGCTTTCGTCCATGGCTTCAAACTCTCCTTCCTGGTGAGCTTACACCATCAGAGCGGCTTACACGACTCCCATCGAGGTTCCGGCACGCGATCGAAGCCAGGTCGCCAGTTCCGACCGGCTCAAGACGCGCCAAAAAGGCCTGCACATAGACCTCTGGGTCGTACCTAGGGCGTTTTAACCGCAGAACCATAGCGCCAGGGTTCTCCGGCACGAAGAGTTGGATTCCTGCATGGGTGAGGCGCCCTCCCTACTTGGCAAGAGCCACCGGGACAAGCAACGCTATTTTCCCATATCCTTTTTTCCTGAACAAACTGTCTGAAAACACGGCCCGAAAAGTTTGCCTCGAAGAGTCCACGTATGCAAAGCTATACGCCTGCTGCGCTTGGCCGCTAACGCGGCCAACTTCTCGAAGTTGCAATTCAGCTTCGGGCCGGGCTGTGGCCGCAGGAGATACATGAGACACCGTACTGAGGACACCGAAATGTCATTCAATCACCCTTTCCCAGCCACCAGACCGTCCATTTCGATTACGGAAAGCGCCAAAATGATAACGCAGCTCGACCTCCCCGAACTGCAATGGTGGCCCATCGTTCCCTCCCTCGGCCACCATGCGATGCAGGCCACCTACGAGGCCGATACGCGGGAATTGAGCGCGGTGACGGAGATGCGGGCAGCCAGCCTCGCCAGGATTCATAACCTGGACTGCGTCGAGATCACGGTGCGGGAACGTGCGATTCGGGAAGACTGGGATGTGCCCGGCAGTCCCCATCTCTTCTATGCAAGCCTCGATGAGAGGGAGACGAGATGGCTCGGCGTTGTCCAGCAGATGGACGAGAGAAAGGTGCTGCGTACCTTCAACGACGAGGGGTTCGAGGCTGACTGGGGCCGTGGCGCCGAACGCAAGATCTGTGACGATGGCCGCTACCAGCCCCAGCCGGATGCCTCCTACTGCACGACTGGCCGGAAAGGCATAGGAGCCGGATCTTTCGACGTTACGATCGGAGGCCGGACTTTCCACTGCCTGAGGGTATGGGACACACTTGGCTCAACACCCAGCGAGCATGCGGAGTTGGCCGAGGCATTCATTGAAGAAAGTGGACGCCTCGTATTCTATCGCCAGTACCGGGGCCGGCAAATGGGTCCAGGGAACATCGACTGGGCGATCAAGTACCCGAAAAACCCGAAGATCGTCATCGACGGCTGCGTCTATGTGCACTGTAACTGCACGGGCAGGGCGCACGATCTGATTACGAACACTGCCATCGGCGTCGATCTGCCGGGACTGACGTACTGACGAGAACAGAAGACGCCCCATCCGTCATATAACACTCACCTGATTTGCCCGTCTTCAACTCCGGCCACGCGACAAAGCCCGTTAGCTCCACGAAATAACCTCCGGGGCTCGAAGTGCGAAGTCTCCCCCTGTCCCCCCACGCCGGCTGACGCGATTCCCCACCCGCCCCCGCGCGTTTGACAACTGTCCAATCTTCCCTATAATGCTGACACTGTCAGCCCAATGCGCTGGTCGCAGTCCTCAGACCCGTACTTGTGTTTTCTCACAAGAGCCGCATACGTGCCCTCCATCCGAGTCAGTTCCGTACGTCAACTGTTCAATGACGGCAATCACAATGCTTTCACCGACATGTGTCGGTTCGGTGATCGCCTCTATCTGACATTCCGCAGCTGCCCCGACGGCCACATGCTCTTCAACACGTCGCGCATCGTCGTCCTGGCCAGCGACGACGGAACGGACTGGAATCAGGTCCATGCCTTCAGCGTCGCTAACCGCGATGTCCGCGATCCGCACTTTCTGGTCTTCAAAGACAAACTGTTCGTCTACACGGGCGCCTGGTGGGTGACGCCCGGTAACGCCGAGGACAGAGACGTCAACGATCATCTCGGATTTTGCGCCTGGACCGAAGACGGCGAAGTCTGGCAAGGCCCGCGTATGTTGGACGGCACCCACGGCCATTACATCTGGCGCGCAGCCGCACTTGACGGAACGGCCTACCTCAACGGCCGCCGCATCCGCAACTTCGACGTGCTGCCCCGCCGCGACGAGCCGCCGGAATGGATGGAGTCCTGGCTGCTGCACAGTGCAGACGGATTCGCCTGGACGCCGCTCAGCCTGATTCAACCGGCCCACGGCGACGAAACCGCTCTGCTTTTCGAAAACGACGGCGACCTCTTAGCGGTCGCTCGCGCCGGCGGCCGGCCGGCTCAACTTTGCCGCTCCCGCCATCCCTTCACCGACTGGGCATGCACTGATCTGGACAGGCACATCGGCGGCCCGCTTCTGGCCCGCTGGGGAAAGCAGATCCTGATCGGTGGGCGCAAGCACACTGGGGACGGTCCTGTCACCGCCCTGTACGAGTTGGTCGGCACAGAACTGCAGGAGATCGCCGTCCTGCCCAGCGGAGGTGACAACTCCTATCCCGGCTTCGTCGAACTGGGACCTGACCGGGCCCTGCTTTCTTACTATTCAAGCCACGAGGGCAGCGGCACCGGCCTGGCGCCCTCAGCTATCTATCTGGCTACACTGGAAAAACGCTGACAACTGGTCTATTCTGAAAATGTGGTCCTTTATCCTTCGCCGCATCCTGCTGATGGTGCCTACCCTGCTTGTTGTCTCTGTCATCTCTTTTGCCATCATTGAGGCGCCGCCGGGTGATTTCATGGACTCCTACGTGAATGCGCTCTTGCAGGAACAGGAGGCGGTCGACCCCGCGGAAATCGAATCGCTGCGCAAGCGCTACGGACTGGATGCGCCCACCTACGTGCGCTATCTCCGCTGGCTCGGCAATATCCTGCAGGGAAACCTGGGCCGCTCGCTCGAGTGGAACCAGCCCGTCAGCAAACTGATCTTTGACCGTCTGCCGTGGAGCCTTGCCATCTCTGTCGCCTCCTTTTTCCTCGCCTACGCAATCGCGATCCCGATCGGCCTCTATTCCGCCACTCGTCAGTATTCCCTTGGGGACTATTTCTTCACTTTGATCGGTTTCATTGGGCTGGCGACGCCCAACTTTCTGCTCGCCCTCCTCATCCTCTGGTATTACTTCGTCGCAACCGGCAACGTAGCGGTCGGACTGTTTTCGGATGAATACCTGATTGCGCCCTGGAGTTTCGCCAAGTTCATCGATCTCTTGAAGCACCTGTGGCTGCCGGCGCTGGTCGTCGGCACCGCCGGCACGGCCGGCCTGATCCGCGTGGCCGGCAGCCGTTGCGGTTTCTCCTGGCGGACGATCCCGGCTCCGGCAAGACGATT
>DAOUHY010000389.1:0-2211 GCA_034428435.1 Caldilineaceae bacterium
AACCGTCACGTCGCCATTGGCGTCAATCCCCTCAGTCACCGCCTGCACAAGAAACTCGGTCAGTTCGTTTGGCTGTTGCACAAGTTTGTCGATACAAGAGTAAACTGCATCCACCGGACCCGCGCCAAAACTCGCCTCAGTGATCTCCTCTTCTGTCTCGTTATTGCGCAGAGTAACCACAGCAGTCGGCGTCATATTTGTCCCGCACTGCACCTGTATCCCCTTTAGCTCCCAAATTTCAATCGGTTGATACAGCTCATCCGCCACCAGCGCCTCAATGTCTGCGTCGGTGACCGTCTTCTTCTTATCGGCCAGGTCCTTGAAACGCGAAAACACCTCGTTCAACTCTTCCCGTTCCAGGTGGTAGCCCATCTCCTGCAGACGCACGCCCAGAGCATGGCGGCCTGAATGCTTGCCGAGCACCAGGCGGCTCTGGTGCAAACCGATCGTGTCGGCGTCCATGATCTCATAAGTGCGCTTGTTCTTCAGCATACCGTCCTGGTGGATGCCCGCCTCGTGCGCGAACGCGTTGGTACCTACGATCGCCTTGTTGGGCTGGATCACCATCCCGGTATACCGGCTGACCATGTCGCTGCTGCGGTGAATCTCCTGGCTGCGAATATTGGTGCGCAGGTCGAATACGGTTTGGCGCGTGTACAACGCCATCACCGTCTCCTCCAGGCTCGTATTTCCGGCCCGTTCGCCGATACCGTTAATAGTTACCTCGATCTGGCGGGCGCCGTTCTGCACACCGGCCAGCGTATTTGCCGTCGCCAGCCCCAGGTCATTGTGGCAATGAACGCTGAAAATAACGTCCTTGCCGCCCTCGACGTTCTCGCGCAGATACTCGATCAGATCGCCAAACTCCTCCGGCGTTGTGTAGCCAACCGTATCTGGGATGTTCAGTGTGGTGGCGCCCGCCTGTACCGCAACGCTACACACTTTTACCAGAAACTCAGGGTCGCTCCGGCCGGCGTCCTCAGGACTGAACTCGACGTTTTCGCATAGGCTACGGGCATACTGCACCATGTCCCCCACGGTTTCCAGCACTTCGTTGGGCGACATGCGCAGCTTGTGCTGCATGTGAATGTCGCTGGTGGCGAGAAACGTATGAATTCGGGGTCGAACTGCCCCCTGTACCGCTTCCCAGGCTTTGTCGATATCGTCCTTATTTGCCCTGGCCAGGCCGGCAATGATGGGCGGCGCACCTACATTGCCGTCGTCGTCCCTGCGGGGAGACCGACCTACAGTTTCTGCAATGCGCTTCACAGCGGCCAGGTCGCCGGGCGAAGCTGCAGGAAAACCGGCCTCCATGATGTCGATTCCCAGGCGAGCCAGCTGGCGGGCAATTTCGAGCTTCTCCTGCTCATTCAACGTGGCGCCGGGTGACTGCTCCCCATCGCGCAACGTCGTGTCAAAGACGAGTACCGTGTTCCCGTGCGCAACCTCCTTCGCCCACCGGTCGACTTCGCCCAAACGGAACTGTTCAACGTCTATCGGCGAAATGTCCTCTTCGGGAGCCTCGTCCAGCTGCTGTGTTTCAATTGTGTTGGTCATGGCAAGATGCCTCCGGAGGTGAATCTGTTCAACAGATGACAGTTTCGTCCTCCCTCGCTCAGAGCGGCGGGGGACGTAGAGAGCGCGGAGTTCGACTCAGCGCGCAAATTAAGGTCACTAAGGCCGTCATCCATGTTCATCACCCCCTTTCCTCTCAAATGAGACCTGTCGCCAAACGCCTAGATTTCCTTTGCGTCCAGGAAAGTCATCATCCTTCGCAATTCCTTGCCCACGTTCTCCAACTGCTGATTCTGCTCGTTGCGGCGCCTCTCGTAGTAGACCTTGCCGCCGCCGTGGTATTCGTCCATCCACTCTTCGGCAAATGCACCCGACTGGACGTCCGCCAGAATCTTCCGCATCGACTCTTTGGTCTCTTCGGTTATGACGCGTTGGCCGCTCTTATAGTCGCCCCACTCCGCAGTATCACTGACGCTGTATCGCATGTAGTTCAACCCGCCCTGATACATAAGGTCCACGATCAGTTTGAGTTCATGCAAGCACTCAAAGTAAGCAATCTCAGGTTGGTAACCGGCATCGACAAGAATCTCGAAGCCGGCCTTGATCAGTTCGCTGACACCGCCGCAAAGGACCGTCTGCTCGCCAAACAGGTCGGTCTCCGTCTCCTCGGCAAACGTCGTCTCCAATACGCCTGCA
>DAOUHY010000390.1:0-9427 GCA_034428435.1 Caldilineaceae bacterium
GGGGGAGATCTTTAGACTGGGCACCTGTTACGAATATCGACACCAGGTCGGCGAGGCATGTTGTAGGAGAGGGGGCGTTGCGGGGGCTCCGCCCCCGCACAAGGGAGGGCCGAATAGGCCCGACCGCCCAGAACTGCAGTAGTCAGTAGTCAGTAGTCAGTGGCGGGACAGTGCATTGGGGAAGGACTCATTTGATCCGGGCAGCATTGCGGGATTGGGCACGATTGGATGAGGTTGCCACATGCACTGGGCACAGGTTTAGGAGCTGACCAGGTCGCCCAGCTCGAAGAGATACATTTGGCGACCGTTGCCGCCGTGGGCGGAGTCGATGACGATTTTGGCGCCGTCGGGGCTGGAACGGGGGTGGAGGTCGCAGCGCAAGGTATTGGTGTAAGGCGGCGGCGAGTGGAACCGGCCCAGGTCGACGCGGCGGTCGGTGGGGACGTGGTAGAGGTAGAGGTCCTGAAGGCGTTCTTCTCCCTGTGGATAGGTGTCGTTGAGGATCCAGTTGTTGTCTGAGAGATATGTGCAGTGGCCGTTGAGGGGCATCCTGGTTTTGCCCACGATCTGGTCGGGGCCGCGAGAACCGTCTTCAGCGTTGGGGAAGATGTAGTAGGCGCCGCCGTGTGAGGGGCGGTGGGACCAGGCAAGGATATGGTTGTCGTCGCGCCAGATGAGGTGGGAGGTGTGGCCGGAGTGGTCAACGACTGTCAGGTTGGAGCCGTCGGCGGCGGCGGTGAGCATGCGGGTGTGGAAGGGTCCGTCGCCGAAGCGCCAGCGGTGGAGGAAGAGGAAGTGGGTGCCGCCGGGGTTGAAGATGAGGACATTAAAATAGTGTTTTGCGGACAGAATGTCGCCGTGGGGGTAGGGAATCGACGCGACTTCAGCCAGGGTGACGATCAGATTGCTTTGGCCGGTGCGAAGGTCGACTTTGTGGATGCCGGTCTCCTCGGGCGCCATCACGTCGTGCCAGGGATCGGGGATGCCCATGTAGCCGTAGCCGGGGCGCATGTCTTCGAGGCGGTGGAAGTCGATGGAGAGGGCGGTACGGCCGTCGGGGCTGAGGGTGAAGACGGGGTGGGGGAGTGTGTGCGCCCGGCCGGTGTCGATGTTGAGTATGTGGCTGACGAAGCGGCCGTCTATCCTGTCATTCCAGATTATTTCCTGTGCCGATCGGGGAAGCCACTGGAGCATGCAGCCGGCCTGCCAGCCCCAGGCGCGGCTTTCTCCCAGTTCGATCCAGCGGTCGCGGTCCTCCAAATCGACCATTCCGACTCGGATTACGTCCTCCGGCGTTGGGGCGCGGTGTTCGAAGTCCACCCGCATGCCCAGGGCGAAGCGGGCGGATGGGTCGAACTGCAGTTTGTCGTAGTAGCCGAACCAGTGGTGCTTGGGTCCTGAGGTGATGACGCGGGATGGAATCATTTGTTTCTCTTCTGGTTTGGGGCTGGGGGCGAAATGAACATTTGGTCACACGTGGACAGACTAGGTTGCGGACGAGACTCCAGCGGCTCCTCCTAGGGGTCGACGACTTCTGAAACGTCGATGACGTAGACCTGCCGGCTGCCTTCATGGATGGAGTCGAAGCTGACCATGCGCTCGTCGCGGCTCCAGCGGGGATGCAGGTCGCAGCGGATCTCACCGCGGAAAGGGAGCGGGGCATGGTAACTGCCGAGGTGCACGAGGCGTTCTTCGGTCATGTGCCAGAGAAGGAGAGGCTGGTTGCTGTTTTCGTCGGGGTACTCGTCGGTCAGCAGCCAGGTCCCATCTTGCGTAAAGCTGCAGTGGCCGTTCCTGGTCAGGACGTCGGGGCGCACTACCTCGTATTCGCAGGTGGTGTCGTTCATCAGGTAGTAGGCCGGTCCTTCCTTCATCGTCACCCAGCCGAAAATCAGTTCGTCGGTCAGCCAGTCGCAGTGGGATGCGCCGAGGTCGGTCATGGCGCGCAGCTCTCCGCCCTGCATGCTGGCGGAGAGCATTGTGGTCTGGCCGATCTCTTTGTTCTCATCGAAGACACGTACGACGAAGGAGACGCGGGTGTCATTGCGGTTGATGAAGGGGTGGTTGAACCAGATCTTGCCTGCTTGCAGCTCCGCGTTGTGGCTGAGGAAGTCACGTACCTCGGCATAGGAGACCAGTACGCGAGAATCCCCCGTCTCCGTGTCCATAGTGTAGAGGCCGTCCTCGGAGGGATGGTACTGGTCGGCGTAGGGATCGGGCAGGCCGGCGTAACCGACAACGGGCCGCATCGCTTTGAGGCGGGCGTAGTTGAGACCGAGTGCCTTGCGGCCGTCGCGGGTGATGGCGGCGATTGGGTGGGGCAGGGTCCGCTTTCGGCCTGTGTGGATGTCCTGCACGATTGCGACGAAGCGGTCGTCGTCACGTGCGTTATAGGTGATCAGCCGGTCGGGGGCGGTCGCGAGCCAGTGCAGCATGGAGCCTTGCTGCAGGTTCCAGGCCTGGGTTTCGGCGACGCCTTCGAAGTTGCCCGTTTCCATGTCCACGAGGCCGACGACGGCGGTGTCGCCGGCGGCAGGGGGGCGATCGTGGAAGTCGGACTGCAGGCAGAGATGGTAGCGGCCGGTTACATCCCAGGGATAGATGGCATAGTAGCCGAAGAAGTGGTGCTTGGGTCCATGCGTAATCGCTCTTGCGGCCAAGCTGCCTTTTGTATTGCTCATGTTCCCTCCTGCAAGGTTGGGCAGCGCTGCACAGCCCAGATTTCTGCCTTCCACATCATGAGCACTTT
Organism: Caldilineaceae bacterium; assembly: GCA_034428435.1. Classification (GTDB taxonomy): domain Bacteria; phylum Chloroflexota; class Anaerolineae; order Caldilineales; family Caldilineaceae; genus Bin5. Next base: position 2,750 of record DAOUHY010000390.1, read on the forward strand.
GCAATGCGGGTGCGGCTCAACGTCCCAAGACCTCTGCCACGTCAACAACGTAGATCTGGCGGCTGCCCTCGTGGATCGAGTCGAAGCTGACGAGCCGCTCGTCGCGGCTCAAGCGGGGGTGGAGGTCGCAGCGGGTCTGGTCGCGGAAGAACGGGGGAGAGAGGAAGCGCCCCAGTACGACCAGGCGCTCTTCGGCCATGTTCCACAGGAACAGGGCGCGGAGGTTGTTCTCGTCCGGGTATTCGTCGTTCAACAACCAGGAGCCGTCGCGGGTAAAGCTGCAGTGGCCGTCCCGGGAGAGAATGTCGGGGCGGACGGACTCGTATTCGCCGGTGACGTCATTGACCAGATAAAAGTTAACCCCCTCTTTCGTCGTGAACCAGCCGAAGATGACGTCTTTGGTGCGCCAGTCGCAGTGTGATGTGCCGAGATCGTTCATTATGCGAATGTCTCCGGCTTCCAGATTCATCGACAAGCAAACGGTTCTCCTGGCCCCTACGTCATCCCAGTAGACTACGACGAAGGCGACGCGGGAGTCGTCGCGATTGATGAAGGGGTGGTTGAACCAAAGCTTGAATTTCTGAATCTCCGGATAGTCGCAGAGGTACTCGCGGGCGTCTTCGTATGAGAAGAGCAGTTTGCCCTCGCCCGAGTCGGTATCCATGATGTAGAGTCCGTCGTCAGCGGGATGTTTCTGATCTGCATTGGGGTCGGTGAGCCCGGGGTAGCCCACGACGGGCCGCATATCCCAGAGTCGTGCGTAGTTCAACCCTAATGCCTTACGTCCGTCGCGGGTGATGGCTGCAAGTGGGTAGGGCAGGAGGCGCTTGTGCCCGGTGTGGATGTCCTGGATGACGCTGACGAAGCGGTCGTCGTCGCGAGCGTTGTATGTGATCAGGCGGTCGGGCGCGGTGGGTAGCCAGTGCATCATGCTTCCCTGCTGCAGATTCCAGGCCTGTGTTTCGGCCACGCCTTCGAATTTGCTCGTCTCCATATCCACCAGTCCGATGACTGCGGTGTCGCCGTCGGCGGGTGGACGATCATGGAAGTCCGACTGCAGGCTGAGGTGGTAGCGACCGGTGGAATCCCAGGGGTAGATGGCATAGTAGCCGAAGAAATGGTGCTTCGGTCCTTGTGTAATCGCTCTGGCGACAAAATTGCCTTCTGTCTTGCTCATGTTCTCTCCCAGATAGTTGGACAGTGTTGAACGGCCCTGGTTTCCGCTCCGTCAGTCTTGAGTTTCAGGCAAGGCGACGGCGCCTTATCGTCCCACGACCTCCGCCACGTCGACAACGTAGATCTGCCGGCTGCCGTCGTGGATGGAGTCAAAGCTGACATGGCGTTCGTCGCGGCTCCAGCGGGGGTGCAAGTCGCAACGGATCTCGCCTCGGAAGGGCAGTGGCGAATGGAAGCGCCCGAGAACGACCAGCCGCTCTTCGGCCATGTGCCAGAGCAGGAGGGCCTGGTGGCTGTCTTCGTCGGGGTACTCGTCGGTCAGCAGCCAGTTGCCGTCGCGGGTGAAGCTGCAGTGGCCGTTCTTGGTGAGGATATCGGGGCGCACTTCCTTGTATTCTGAGGTCCTGTCGTTGATCAGGTAATATTTCTGCCCTTCCTTCATCGTCACCCAGCCGAATATCAGCTCGTCTGTCAACCAGTCAAAGTGAGACGCGCCGAGGTCTGTCACGATGCGCAAATCTCCGCCTTCCATGCTGGCAGAAAGCAGAATGGTGTGCCTGATTTCTCTGGTCTCGTCGCGGTAGCGGACGACGAAGGCGACGCGTGTGTCGTCACGGTTGACGATGGTGTGGTTGAACCAGATCTTGCGCGCCTGGACCTCTTCGTAAGCGCTGAGAAAGTCGCGAGCTTCTTCGTAGGAGACCAGCACGCGGGCCTCGCCTGTTTGCGTGTCCATGGTGTAGACGCCGTCCTCGGCGGGATGGTTTTGATCGGCGAAGGGGTCGGGGAGGCCGGCGTAGCCGACCACGGGGCGCAGCGACTTGAGACGGGCATAGTTGAGGCCCAAGGCCTGGCGGCCGTGGCGCGTCATGGCGCTGATCGGGTAGGGGAGGATGCGCTTGTTTCCGCTGTGAATGTCCTGCACGACGCCGACGAAGCGGTCGTCCTCACGGGCGTTGTAGGTGATCTGCCGGTCGGGGGCCGTCGGCAGCCAGTGCAGCATGGAGCCCTGTTGCAGGTTCCAGGCCTGCGTTTCGGCCACGCCTTCGAACTTGCCGGTCTCCATGTCGACGAGACCGACGACAGCGGTATCACCGGCGGCGGGCGGGCGGTCGTGGAAGTCGGACTGCAGGCAGAGGTGGTACTGGCCGGTAGCGTTCCAGGGACAGATGCCGTAGTAGCCGAAGAAGTGGTGCTTTGGCCCCCGGGTGATCGGTCTGGCGACGAAGTTTTCTTGAGTTTGGCTCATGATTTCACCTGGCATCCGTCAGATGGGCATTCTGCGGACTCAACGCTGCGACATCGTTGAGTCGCCGATGTCCTCTCGTCTCCCTCTGGCGCCGCCGTGCGCAGGGGAGGCGTCCGGGCTCGAAGATCAGGTGGGCGGAGCCGTACAAACGCGTGGCCGCGGGCGCAGCCGTCTCCGGCAGGCCCGCGGCCACTACTTGCGCGAAATTACCTTGATGCTCTGCACGCCGCTTACCCACCTTTTGCGGTCAATTCAGAGAGAATCGAAACAGTCGGCGGCGAGTCGTACTGCAACAGTTACTTTCTATGTGTCCTCACCGGCGCGGATAAAGTACTGCTCCATTCCGGTATTCGAGGGCGAACGCGGCTGGTCGTCGAACATGCCGTCTTCGGGCACGTTGCGGAAGTAGTTCTTGACGATCACAGGCTGCGGCGGCGCGGTGGTGACGCCGATCTGCCAGAGGTTCTCCATGTTGAGCTCAAGGATCTGGCGGAACAGTGCGTGCTGCGTCTCCACATCCACAGTCGTCTTGATTTCTTCCCAGATCTCGATTGCCTTCAGAATGTCGCCGGTGGGCTCAAACCCCTCTTTACCGCCGCTATTGTAGTAGAAGGCGTACTGCCGCAAAGCATAGTTGTTCACAATTGGTACGAAGGAGCGAGGTTCAATGAAGGGGTTCCACTCGCCACTGCTATGCCATACGCCGAGGTCGAGCTCGTTAGCGCTGAGGCGCTGCCCGAAGAGACTGCGGTCGATCTCGGTACTGATCAGTTCCAGCCCGATCTCCTTCCATTGGGAGGTCAGCAGTTCGGCAATGTCGCCCCAGGCGGCGAAGATGGCCACATACTCAAAGACCAGGCTGAGCCGCTCTCCGTCAGGTCGCAACCGGTAGCCCTCGTCGTCGCGCTCGGTGAGGCCCATTTCATCCAGGTAGGCGTTGGCTCGATCGGGGTCGTGCTCGGTCATGCTTATGGCCTGAGGCTCCCAGTAGACGGGCGAGTTCCTGGTTGGGGATACCTGTGTGGGTTCGGTCTGGCCCAGATAGACGGCTTCGTTGATGTCTGCGCGATTCATGCCCAATGAGAGCGCGTAGCGGAAGCGCTTGTCCTGGACGATTTCGCGCAGCACGGGATCTTTGTTGGTGTGATTGAGATGCAGGACGGTATCGGTTACCTGCCCTCTATTCCACAGCATGACGCGGTAGTTGCCTCTCTCGCGGTTGTCCATGAAAAGAGGCACGTTGTCGAAGGTGATATGGCGCAACTGCATGTCCACTTCACCCTGGATGGCGCGCAGGTTGAGTTGGTCTTTGCCGTCGACCAGACTCCAGTGGATGGCGTCGATGTAGGGCAGCTGGTTGCCCTCGGGGTCGACCTTCCAATAGAAGGCATTGCGATCGGCGACCAGCGGGTCGCTGTGCGAAGGCGTGCTGAGGTTCCATGGAAGGTAACTGGGCGTGTCGGGATTACGGCGGGTATCAGGCTTCGTGCCGAAGAGCTGGTACCAGTGCTCGACGCCGGCATCCTTCATCATCGCTTCCAGCTCGTCCTTGTCGGCATAGTCGACGTGGAACTGTTTCAGGTAGTGGGCGCAGTATCTGGCGAATCTGTCCCCCCACAGGGAGCCAAGCACATTGATGAACAGTGCATAGGGGGCCGCAAACTTGAATTCGACTTTGTAATCATCCAGTTTGGAGATCACCACCGGCTCGCCGGCGACGATGAGCCAGTTGGGGAAGGAGGGGGTCAGATCTTCGTTGAGGAGCACGTCCTCATAGTAGAAGAGGAGGTCATTGGCCGTGTACGGCTCGCCGTCAGACCATTTCATTCCCGGGCGCAGGTTGAAAGTGAAGGTGGAGCCGTCGTCCGACACTTCCCAACTTTCAAATACGTTGGGGTTGATCTGGGTGCCGTCCTTGTTGTAGCGAACGAGGTGCTCACCGCCGACTTTGCCGCCCAACTGGTTGTCACTGGCAGAGGTCGCCAGCCGGTTCCAGATTCCGCCGTAGTCACCGATCTCTTCTTCGGGTGTGATGACCAAGGGTTCGTCCGGCAGCCGCTCATCGACCGGCGGCAACTGGCCGTTTGCCACCATTTCGGCGAGCATCGGCGCCTCGTTGTACTTGGAAGGCGCTGCGGCAGGTTCAGCCGCGGTCTCCGCGGCTGGTGCCTCGTCGGCGGGGGCTGCTTCCTCCGCGGGCGGTCCGCCGTCGGCGCCGCAGGCCACGACGACTACACCGACAGCGGTAAACGCGGAGACGCGCATAAACTCCCGCCGCGAAATCGTCTTGCGTGCTCTTCTCTGCATGACTTGCCTCCTAAAGCAGTGTGAAGGACTCTCTATTCTACTTTCCAGGGAGTATGCCGAGTTCGCGAGCGTAATGCCAGCGTCCTTGGAACATAGTGTGCAGTAGTGTGGAAGGCGGCAAATCTGGCCACCGCAATCTCCCAAGGTTGGAAGATTGACGGCAGCCAAATTGTCATCCGTCAGGTTGAACGATCCGCGCCTGAGGGCGCGTCCACCAACCGGATGGATCCCAATCCCTCACCGCTGATCCTATCATAAGCCGGCGGGTGTTACAACCGTCAAAAAAACGCCCTATGGCAGATTCTATCTGTCCCAACTGCGGCCGGAGGGATCGGAGCAGTTCACGACGAGTGCGGGTCCCAGCTGCTCGATTTGCAGTTTAATGGTGTCGCCGTCCTGCACTGGTTCCAGACCGAAATGGTGGGTGCCTGTGGCGACGACGTCGCCGGGCCGCAGGGGTAATACGTTGGTTACCTCGGCGAGCAGTTCGGGGATGTGGCGGTCCATGTCGGCGGTTGTGATGTCGTGCTTCTTTTCGTCATTGACCCACAGGCGGACGTTGAGATCGTTGGCGTTCGTGATCTCGTCGCGCGTTACAAGCACAGGACCCAGAGGGGCAAAGGTATGCCAGGATTTTCCGAGGAAGAAGCCGCCGGGCAGACCCCTGGCGGAGACGTCGATAAACTGGGTGTACCCGAATACGTGGTCCATTGCGTCCTCGGCGGCGAGATAGCTGGCCGGTTTGCCGATGACGATGGCCAGCTCTGGTTCGAAATGGAAGACGCTGGCTTCGGCGCCGGGGAGGACGACGGTGCCGCCGTGGCCGAGGGCGGCGTTGGGCGACTTGAGGAAGGCGTTAAAGAGGCCGCGTTCGGGCTTGGCAGGCTCGAGGTAGTTGCCGGCGAGGCAGACGAGCTGGCCCGGCCTGGGGATGGGTGGCCGGCAGGTGACGTCATCGAGGGAGAGGCCGGTGGCGGAGGAAGCGGCGTCGCGGAGGCGGGGCTCGACGTTTTCCCAGTCGCAGATGAGCATTTCCATCATTTCCTGCGGGGAGTGATGGCCGCAGTCGGCGACGGCGGCTGAGACGTCGAGTACCTGGTCGCCATTCCACACGCCCAGTTTGTAGTCATCGAAGAGGAGAAGTCGCATGGTGTGAATCCTTTTGTGGTTTGAGACGGCGTCTGTGTTGCGAACGGGTTTGGGGGCAAGACAGGGATGCAACGTCAGAACTGTGGAGGTGGGTGGGTGAACTGGCTGAAATAGTTTTGGTAACGGCGCTTTTCGCGCCAGGCAGAGCAGGGCCTATTGTACCAGAATGGGCCTGTGTTAAGAACTGGCGGCTTTTATGGGAGGGGATGGTCGGGGCTGGTGTTTGCCGGACCCGCGGTCGGAAGGGGCCGCACTGCGGAAGGGCGGGCCCAGGCAGCGAATTCGAAGCAGCCTGTGCGCCCCTCGAGGGAATACGGCGCACTTGCCGGGAATCGTGCCTGGACCCGCCGGACGGTGAACAGAATGGGAGGCTGATTCACGGAAGCGTGTCTTGGTTATTTGATCTGCGGTGGTCTGACAGCGTCCCAGACGTTCTCCAGTATCATAACAGATCATTTGTTCTATTGGCAAACGGGAAAACTGATTGGTGGGGGGAAGACGAAGATGATTTGTGGGGTGGGTGGCGGCAGGCACAAGGCCGGCACCTACAGGGGCGTTTGGGGGATGGGGAGGCGTGGCGGGTTGTGGCAAGAGGGCAGGCACAAGGCCTGCCCCTACGGGGGCGTATTGGGGGAATGGGGGAGGCGTGGCGGGTTGTGGCGCGAGGGCAGGCACAAGGCCTGCCCCTACGGGACGGCTTTGGGGGATGGGGAGGCATGGCGGGTTGTGGCAAAAGGGCAGGCACAAGGCCTGCCCCTACGGGGGCGTTTGGGGGGTGGGGGAGGCGGGGCGGGTTG
>DAOUHY010000391.1:0-27297 GCA_034428435.1 Caldilineaceae bacterium
CGACCCCCGCATCCGCTACACTTGACTATGGCGACCAACGCTGCAACCATCGAACTTCAGACCGGCGAAGAGGCCCGCGAAACAACGGCCATCTCACCGGCTCGCCTCATCGGCCGCCGCTTCTTGCGCAACAAGCTGGCCATCGCCGGCGGTGTTGTCCTCTTCCTCCTCTATATGTCGGCCCTCTTTGCAGACTTCATCGCCCCGATCCCCTACACCGACGTCCATGAGGACTACGTATTCGTGCCTCCACAACTTCCCCGCTTTCTTGACGATCAAGGGAACTTCCACCTGCGGCCCTTTGTCTACGGACTGGAAAGCGAACTCGACATGGACACCTTCCGCTTTGTCTATAGCGAAATCCATGAAGCAAAATATCCGATTAAGTTCTTTGTCGAGGGATATGAATACAAACTCCTTGGTCTCATCCCGTTCAACCGACACCTCTACGGTGTGGACGCCCCCGGCGTCTTCTATCTCCTGGGCAGTGACGACCTGGGACATGATATGGTGGCCCGCGTCTTCATGGGAGCAAGGATATCTCTGACAATCGGGCTGGTCGGCGTGATTCTGACAATCATCTTCGGCGCCACCCTCGGTACGATCTCCGGCTTCTACGGCGGTGGCCTCGACACCTTGATCCAACGCGTCATCGAATTCCTGATGTCCTTCCCCGCCATCCCCCTGTGGGCCGCTCTGGCCGCGGCGATGCCGCCCAATTGGTCCCCGCTGCAGCGCTTTTTCGCAATCTCGGTGATCCTATCCCTTGTCGAGTGGACCGGCCTGGCAAGACAGGTACGCGCAAAGGTGCTGTCATACCGCGAAATGGAATACACACTCGCCGCCAGGGCCGCCGGCGCCTCCGACGCCCGCATCATCTTCCGCCACATGCTCCCCAACGCCTTCAGCCACATCATCGTCGTCGCCACCCTCGCCATCCCGGGCATGATTCTCGCCGAAACCGCCCTCAGCTTCCTCGGCCTCGGCATCCAGCCCCCGCAGACCAGTTGGGGCGCCCTCCTCAAGCAAGCCCAACTGGTGAGCGTCCTCCTCCAGCAACCCTGGCTCCTTATCCCAGCCTTCTTCGTCATCGCGGCCGTACTCACCTTTAACTTTGTCGGCGATGGCCTCCGCGACGCGGTCGACCCCTACTCCCTCTGAATGATCCCAACCTCGATTACCTGGCGTCCAGACGTTTCAAAGAAGAACAGTGAGCAAGCCGTCGGCGTTCAGACAGACAGCACCATAAATTCGACTGTGGCTGTCCGAGTGCTGTCACTTGCCCTGTTTACGCTGCTTGCCATCGCTTGCTCATCAGGGGAGGAGGCTGGACGCATCGACTCCGCGTCCTCCACCGCCTCCGCGGACGGCGCACGGCTGACCATCTCCCTGTCTCCTGCCGAACCGCCATTCTCCCTGGCGAGACTCGGCCTTCCCCTGGGCGAAAATGTTGCCCCCCTCGCATCAGGGCTCGCCTACATCAGAGGCGATGAGGGCCACCTCGTTGTCGACGACCAGGCTTTCCTGGCAATCGACGGCGATACCGAAACCATCTGGAGCTCCAAACAACCTGCACCCCAGTGGTATTCGATAGTCTTGGACCAACCCTATCTGGTTGACAGAGTCGATCTGGTCGTCACGCAAGCCCCGCCCGGCCCCACCACCCATGAGATCTGGCTGGGACACGGCTCTGGCCTGCGCACTTTCTACACGCGTCTTGAGGACATCCATACAGAGGATGGCCAGGTCCTGGCTGTCCCCATCGACCCCCCGCAGTCGGTCAAAGAAGTCCTGATTCTGACCCTCCACAGTCCAAGCTGGGTCGCCTGGCGCGATTTCCGCGTATACGGCACCCAACCGGACGACCCCGTCGCAAAAGATGAGGCCCCACCTTTTGCGGTCGAAGAAGTGGTCGCAGGGCTGGACTACCCTGTCCGCGTTACCCACGCCGGTGACGGCAGCGGGCGCATCTTCGTAGTTGAACTTCCAGGCCGCATTCGTATAGTCACCGAAGGCGAAGCCAGCGAAACGCCCTTCTTGGACATCTCGGAGCGCGTAAACTGCTGCGAAGGCGAGCGCGGCATGTTCGGACTCGCCTTCCCGCCCTCCTATCCCGAATCCGGCCAGTTCTACGTCAGCTACACCAATAGCTACGGTGCCACCACCATCAGCCGTTTTGCCACTTCCGGCGACCCCAATCGCGCCGACGAAAACAGCGAAGAGATTCTCCTTACCATCGGCCAGCCCCACGAAAACCACAACGGCGGCCACCTGGAATTCGGTCCCCAGGACGGTTACCTCTACATCGGAAGCGGCGATGGCGGCCTCCCCCGCGATCCCGAGAACCGAGGGCAGACGACCGACTCTTTGCTGGGCAAGCTCCTCCGCATCAACGTCGAGTCAGGCGAATCTCCCTACGGCGTGCCCGCCGACAACCCCTTTGTTCAAGTCGATGGCTACCGCCCGGAAATCTGGGCGCTGGGCCTCCGCAATCCATGGGGTTTCGCCTTCGAAAAGCAGAGCGGTGACCTCTATCTGCCCGACACCGGCAACTTCAAACGCGAGGAAGTGAACTTTCAACCGGCCACTGCGGGCGGCGGTCGGAACTATGGCTGGCCCGTCATGGAGGGCAGCATCTGTTTCGAACACGACCTCCTCACCTGCAGCGCCGCCGGCCTCGTCCTGCCTGTTGCCGACTATGACCACACCCGCGGCTGCGCAATCGTCGGCGGCGCCGTCTACGCCGGAGACAGCCTCCCCGGCCTCCACGGCACCTTCATCGTCGCAGATTTCTGTACGAGTAACATCTGGGGCATAAAGCGTTCAAGAGAGGATGCAACACGAGGAAAAACAACATTCTGGCGAAGTCAACGGTTAGCTTCGGCTGGCCTGCCGGTCAGTAGTGTGGGAGCTGACGAAGAGGGCAATGTATACTTCACGATTCATGCTGAAAAAATCGGTGCCATCTACACCCTTGTTGAAAAACATCGCTAACGCCGTAACACCGTCAGCCAGCGCAAAACTGCACGAGACGTAATGTATAATCCAACACCATTTCGACCAGCGAAAACTGCCTTGACGCCATGAAGAGATCTGTAGGTCTCCTTTTTATGGCGCTCTCGGCCCTTGTTGCATCGGCATGTGAACCAGCCTCGCGGAACGGTCAAGACGTCGAAGCACCAGCCTCGATCGCAAACCTCACTCTCTCAGCTTCTCCCGCGTCGGCCTGGTCGGCCTCACCCTTCGCGTCCCCGCCCCTCGGAGAAAACGTAGCCCTGCAGGGTAACGCAACCGCCTCGGCGCGAGACGCCGCTGGCCTTCTCACCGTCGACGCCGTGACCGCCCACTTGGCGACTGATGGCGACCCCACCTCAGTATGGAGCTCGCAGCAGCCGGCCCCGCAATGGTTCTCCGTCGCCCTGGACGACCTCTATCTGGTCAATCGAATTCAGCTGCACGTTACCCAGGCGCCGCCGGGCCCCACCACACACGAAATCTGGCTGGGAAACGGCTCAGGCAGTCGGGCCCTTTTCACTAGGCTCCACAATGTCCACACCGACGATGGGCAGTTGCTTGACATCGAACTCAATCCACCCCAGGTCGTCGACGAAGTCTTCATCCTCACGCTCGCCAGCCCCAGTTGGGTGGCTTGGCGCGAAATCAGCGTGTTCGGACTTCCCGTTCCTGGTCCGCCCTCCTCCCGCAACACGCCTCGACTGACTCTCCAACCCATCGCATCAGGCCTGAATATGCCGGTCCAGGTCACCCATGCCAGCGATCAGAGCGGCCGCCTGTTCGTAGCCGAAAAAGAAGGACGCATACGCGCCATTAAAGATGGCGCCACCCTTGACACTCCCTTCCTGGACATCTCCGATCGCGTCCTCTGCTGCGTGCACCGTGGCCTGATTGACCTCGCCTTCCCGCCCTCGTCCGCCGCCCCCGAACACTTTTACGTGAGCTATACCAACGTCGACGGCCATACCATCATCAGTCGTTTCCATCTGTCCTCGGACCCAGATCGAGCCGACCCCGAAAGTGAAGAGGTTGTGCTCACCATCCAGCAGCCGGCCGAACATCACAACGGCGGCCACTTGGCCTTTGGTCCCAAGGATGGCTACCTCTACATTTCCAGCGGGGACGGCGGCTCGTTCAGCTATCCCGACAACCCGGCACTCGAACGCGACACGCTGCTCAGCAAGCTCCTGCGCATCGATGTCGAATCCGGTGCACAGCCGTATCGCATCCCGGACACCAATCCCTTCGCCAATGAGAGTGGCTACCGCGGCGAAATCTGGGCCCTGGGCCTGCGCGACCCCGGCAATTTCGCCTTTGACCGCGCAACCGGCGATCTCTTCATCCCCGACTCAGGGCACCGCCGTCGCGAGGAGATTAACTACCAGCCCGCCTCCAGCGCCGGCGGCCAGGACTACGGCTGGTTCAGAATGGAGGCGAATCTCTGCTTCGACAACTTCGTTGTACCCTGCAACGCCGAATCTCTGACCCTGCCGGTTGCCGAATATGATCACTCGCAAGGCTGTGCCGTCTCTGGCGGCGCCGTCTACCGCGGGCCCCAGTACCCCGCCTTGCAGGGCCTCTTTCTCTACTCCGACTTCTGCAGCGGCCGCATCTGGGGCCTGAAACGATCTGACCCGCCGGATGAGACGGGATGGCAGAGCACGCTCCTCACCAGCACGCCGCTCTCCATTAGCAGCATCGGTCAGGACGAAGCCGGCAACCTCTACGCCACCAGCTTCGACGACGGCGTACTCTATCGGCTGGCAGAAGGGGCTGACGTCTCAGCCAACGCCGAATCCGCCCGCGAAAACATCGCACTTCGCGGTTCAGGTAGAGCATCCACCCGCAACGAATCAGCCTCACTGGCAACTGATGGTGATCCGGCCACAGCATGGAACTCTGATCTGCCCCCGCCGCAGTGGTTCTCAGTCCTCCTCGATGACCTCTACCTGATCGAGCACATCGAACTGGTCTTCCCCCAGGACGCACTCGCGCCGGCAACACTCGAACTCTGGTTGGGCAACGGATCCGGGGTACGCACTCGCTACAAGCGGCTCGGCGATGTCCGCCCCAACAGCCAGCGCGTTCTGGCCATCCCTTTCGATCCCCCGCAGCTCGCCAATGAACTCATGCTGCTCTCTCTGCAGGGCCAGGATGACGTCTCCTGGCATGAAGTCAGAGTCTTCGGCTCACCTGCTGCCTCCATGCGCGCCGAAAGCGCCATGCCCCAGGTGCGTCTCTCCGCGGCCGTATCGGGCCTGGAACTCCCAGTCCTGATTTCGCATGCGGGCGACGGTAGCGGCCGCATGTTCGTTGCCGAGCAGAAGGGGCGGATCCGGATCGTGAATCGAGGTCGCCTGCTTGATACGCCCTTTCTTGACATCTCCCATCAAGTCGCCTGCTGCGGAGAACAGGGGCTCTTCGGCCTCGCCTTCCCTCCATCCTATGCCAGAAATCGGCACTTCTACGTCAGCTATTCAGACCTCGACGGCGATACCATCGTCAGTCGCTTCAAAACATCAGAAGACCCGGACCAAGCGGATCGTGACACTGAGGAAATCCTCTTGATTCTCCCCCAGCCTTACAAGGTCCACAACGGCGGCCACCTGGCGTTCGGTCCCCGCGACGGTTACCTGTACATCGGCAGCGGTGACGGCGGCACCTTCCGCGACCCCGACAACATGGCGCAGAGACCGGACACACTACTCGGAAAGATCCTGCGTATCGATGTCGAATCCGGGGCAAAACCCTACGCTGTTCCTGTCGACAATCCCTTCACCCGGGCCGAAGGCTATCGCGACGAAATTTGGGCCTTGGGTCTGCGCAATCCTTGGGGTTTTGTCTTCGATCCGGAAACCGGAGATCTCTTCATTCCTGACGTGGGAGGCAGCCAGCGCGAAGAGGTGAACTATCAGCCTGCCGATGGTCCGGCCGGAAGTAACTTCGGCTGGGCGGTCATGGAGGGAAACGTCTGCTTCGAGCATGACTACCTCCTTTGCAACGCCGATGGTCTCACCTCCCCCGTCGCCGAGTACAACCACACGCAGGGCTGTGCAGTCGTAGGCGGGGCCGTCTACAACGGCGTCGCGCTTCCCGCCATGAACGGCCTCTTCCTCTTCGCCGATTTCTGCCGCGGTGACATTTGGGGACCCAAACGAACTACGCACGCACAGACCGGGCAAACTGAATTTGGGTGGCAAAGCGGGCGCCTCGCAAACGCCGGTTTCCCCATAAGCAGCCTCGGCACTGACGAAGAAGGCAACGTATACGCCGCTGGGTACCAGGATGGTACAATCTACATGATCACCTCGAGATGAACCATCGTCCTGCTCGGCCGGTTCCTGTGGTCCAATCCGCTTCCAATTCCTGAACACTGTTCAGCCAAGACTTTCCGCCAACGCATCTACCGTCCTGACCCATCCAATGAGCCCCCAATGAGAAACGCAGTCGAGTTGACAGGTCTGCTGCTTATCCTGCTACTCTCTACCTCATGCGCAGCACGATCGGAGCCTGAAAGTCCGACCGCAGCGGTGACGGCTATCCAGCAGCCCGCTGCAACAACGACCCCCACCGTAATCCCCACGGATACGCCCACACCCGCGCCGTCTCCGACACATACCGCTGTGCCAGCATCTCTGAGTCCAAACGTCGCCGTGCAGGGTACGGCGCGAGCCTCGTCGCATGAAGATTCGGTGCGCTTCGCGATCGACGGCGATCCCGAGACGGTCTGGAGTGCCCACGAACACCCTGCACAGTGGATTGCCATCACCCTCGACGGCCTCTATCTTGCCGACCGAATTGAACTGGTGATCGCCCAAGCCCCCGCCGGACCGACCACGCACACCCTCTGGCTGGACAACGGTTCCGGCGTACGCACGCGTTATACGCAACTCACTGGCATACACACAGAAGATGGCCAGACACTTACCCTCGAAATCAACCCGCCGCAACCCGTCAGGGAGCTCCTCGTCCAAACCCTGGAAAGTCCCAGTTGGGTCGCATGGCGGGAAGTGAGGGTCCGAGGGATGCCCTATGTTCCCAACCACGGAAGCGGGACCACTACGCAGTTGCGCGTAGAGCAAGTCCTGGACCAGCTCGTTCTGCCCGTACAGGTCACCCATGCCGGAGACGGGAGCGGCCGCATCTTCGTGGTGGAGCAGCAGGGTCGAATCACCATCGCCAGGCAAGGGGTGGCAAATGAGACGCTATTCCTTGACATAACAGATCGGGTAAACTGTTGCGAGGAGCGCGGTCTTTTCAACGTCGCCTTTCCTCCCTCCTTTCCCGCCGGCAACTCGTTCTATCTGAGCTATTCGAACAGCGATGACGACACGGTGATCAGCCGCTTCTCCACCACCGATGACCCCAACGTCGCCGATCCCGCCAGTGAAGAAATCCTGCTCACCGTCCCCCAACCGCACCTTATCCATAACGGTGGCCGGCTTGTTTTCGGTCCCAATGACGGTTACCTTTACGTCGGTATGGGCGACGGGGGTAGTGAAGGTCGCCCGTCCCACTTCCCCCAAGACCCGGCTCTTCTGCTCGGAAAGATTCTTCGCATCGATGTGGAATCAGGCGTCCAACCCTATTCGGTCCCAGTCAGCAATCCCTTCGTCACCGACGAAGGCTTCCGCCCCGAAATCTGGGCACTCGGATTTAGAAACCCTTGGGGCTTTGCATTTGACGAACAATCAGGAGAACTCTACATCCCCGATACAGGTCACAACGATCGCGAAGAGCTAAACTTCCAGCCCGCGTCCAGCACCGGAGGCGAAAACTATGGGTGGCCGACAATTGAAGGTACACGCTGTCCCAGGTTCGAAAATCTCCCTGTGCCCTGTCGCCAGGCCGGAATCTTCACCCCGCCCGTAGCCGAATACGATCACACGCGCGGCTGCGCCGTCGTGGGCGGAGTCGTCTACCGTGGCAGTGAATTTCCCCACCTGAGAGGCCGTTTTCTCTTCGCCGACTTCTGCCGTGGCGACATCTGGAGCCTTACAAAGCCGGACGCAACGGGAAATCCTGGCCCGATTCAGACGAACCATGTTGCCTGGCAAAGTGAGTTGCTCCTTAGAGCCTCCGTCCCGATTAGCAGCGTCGGTGAGGATGAAGTGGGCAACCTATACGTGACTGGCTACCAAAATGGCGTTGTCTACAAGATCACCGCAGAATAGTCAGATGAAATCCCGGTTTCCCTTCGATTGGCCGAGTTCTCGCTGTTACCCTGGAAGTGCAATCGTAGAAACGATCTGCCCCGGATTTCCCAAACCCGACCTCAGGAAGCGCGACCAATGAGACACGCCAGCCTGCTCTCCGCCCTTCTCCTGAGCCTCATTTTCCTCACCGCCTGTGACTTGCAGCCCGTACCCGAGCTATCCTCACCTGCAGCCCAGGATACACAATCGGCAGGTGCCCTCGCCATCTCAACCCTCACCCCCCAAGTCGAGCCGCACCCCGTGCCAACAGTAGCGCCTCCCCCCCTGAGTCGAAATGTTGCCCTCACCGGTGAGTGGCGCTCCTCCGAAGGCGAAGAAACGGCCCGCATGGCCTTCGACGGTGTCCTGGACACCCTCTGGAACGCGCAGAACTTTGCCGCCCAATGGATTGCCGTCACGCTCGACAGTCTTTACCTTGTCGATAGAATTGAACTGGTTGTGGCCCAGGCCCCGGCCGGCCCCACGTCCCACGTCATCTGGCTCGGCAGTGGTTCCGGCGTGCGTACCCTGTACAAGAGATTGACCGACATTCACACGGAGGATGGGCAAACCCTGACAATAGAGATCAGTCCGCCCCGCCCGGTTGACGATCTCCTCGTCCAAACACTCGAGAGTCCCAGTTGGGTCGCCTGGCGCGAGGTGAGAGTGTTTGGCACGCCCCTATCAGAAACTGAAGTGGCCTATGAGAATCATCAGTTGAACCGGGTACTGATCGTCGATAATCTCGAACTGCCTGTCCAGGTCACCCATGCTGACGATGGCAGCGGACGCCTCTTCATAGTGGAGCAGCGGGGCCGGATACGTATCTTCAAAGATGGCGTCGAAAACGATCGGCTCTTCATCGACATTTCGAGCCAAGTCACCTGCTGCGGTGAAAGAGGGCTCTTGAATGTTGCCTTCTCGCCCAGCTTCCCATCCAACCGACAACTCTATCTGAGCTATACAAGCCTCGATGGCGACCTGGTCGTCAGCCGCTTTACCGCCGCGCCCGACCTCGAAACTGCAGACCCCGCCAGCGAGGAACTGCTCCTGAGCATTGGCCAGCCACACCATGCTCACAATGGCGGCCGCATGACCTTTGGCCCACTCGACGGATACCTGTACGTCGGTGTCGGCGACGGTGGCAGTGAAGATCTCCCTCCCCATGAGAGTCAGTACCCGGACCAACTGCTCGGCAAAATCCTGAGAATCGACGTGGAATCATCCGAGCGCCCGTATGCTGTCCCTGCGAGCAACCCGTTCGTCAATGTAGAAGGCTATCGACCCGAAATCTGGGCGTTGGGGCTGCGCAATCCGTGGGGATTCGCATTCGACCCCGAAACCGGCGACCTCTACATCCCTGATACAGGTCACAGTAGACGTGAGGAAGTGAGCTTCATGCCTGTATCCAGCCCGGGTGGCGACAACTACGGATGGCCCACAATCGAAGGCACGCGATGCCTGAAAATCTCCGGCATGCCCGTTCCTTGCCAGGAGGCCGCCATCTTCACGCTGCCCGTTGCCGAGTATGAACGCGCCCGCGGGTGCGCCGTAGTAGGCGGCGCTGTATATCGCGGCGACGAGCTCCCCCACCTGAATGGCCGCTTCCTCTTTTCCGATTTCTGCCGCGGAGACATCTGGAGCCTGCACAGGCCCGCCCCGTCTGGAAACCATAGTCCGGAAGGAGTCAACCACGAAGGTTGGCGTGCAGAACTGGTCCTGAAAGCCGCCAATATTGTCAGCAGTATCGGAACGGACGAAGACGGTAGCCTGTACTTTGTCGCCTACCAACCTGGCGCTATCTTCAAAATCACCCGCGAATGATCTGACTGGAGACTCTATGTCTCGATTTACTCGTCGCTTTTGAGTACCACTAAAGCCGCGTTTCGCAGAATCTCACTCCTGGACTGATGTCAGTGCCCCGGTGCTGTCAGCCAACAATGTACCTAGATCAGGCCCGGACTGGCCCTAATCGTGCCATTCTCCCGCCAACGCATCCTTGCCATTGGAAACGACCGGAACGACGAACGGAGGAATCCATATGACCCAGGAAAAGCGGCCCAACATACTCTGGTTCTGCTCAGACCAACAGCGGTTCGACACTATTCACGCCCTTGGCAACGCCCACATCAACACGCCCAACCTCGACCGCCTCGTTGCAGAAGGCGTCGCCTTCACCCACGCCTTCTGCCAGAGCCCCAGCTGCACGCCAAGCCGCGCCAGCTTCCTCACCGGCCGCTATCCCGGCAACGTGCGCGGCTGCATGAACGGCAACGAAGAGTGGGGCGATGGCGCGCCTCTCGTTACGGCTCTCCTTGCCGAGAGCGGCTACGACTGCGGCCTCAGCGGCAAATTCCACCTCGCCGGCGCCCACGGCCGCGAAGAACCGCGCCCTGAAAATGACGGCTACAGAGTTTTCAACTGGAGCCATGATCCCGAAGACCGCTACCCCTCCGGTCACGCCTACGCCGACTGGCTGGCCGCACAAGGTTACGCCCTGCGCGATCTCCGCGAGGATCCCGCCTCAATCCCGCCCGACCTGCACCAGACCACCTGGTGCACCGACCGCGCCATCGAATTTCTTTCGGAGAAGAGGCGCCGAGGCCCCTGGCTGATGAGCGTCAACGTCTTCGACCCCCACGCGCCTTTCGATCCCCCTCAGGAGTATCGCGATCGCTACGACGCCTCCAGGATCCCCTCCCCGCCGTTCCGGCAGAGCGATATTGCGACCCAGGCACTGATTCCCGGAGACTTCCAGAACGAGTCCCGTCCACCCGAGGAATTCAACGCCCGCGACGTGATCGCCGCCTACTACGCCATGATCGAGCTGATCGACGACAATATCGGACGTCTCCTGGACGCGCTCGAAGAAACCGGGCAGCGCGAAAACACCGTCATCATCTTCACCAGCGATCACGGCGAAATGCTAGGAGATCACGGCCTGCTTCTCAAAGGCTGTCGCTTCTACGAGGGGTTGGTGCGCGTTCCGCTAATCATCAGCTGGCCCGGCCAGTTCCCCTTGCAGGAAGAACCGGAGTCTGAAGATAGTCAAGAGGAAGACGGATCAGGCGAAGAGGATGAAAGCGCCGCCGAGGAATCCGAAGACGCCGCGCCTGAAGACGTTTCGCCCGCCCCGACCGGGTTCGTCAGCGATGCCTTGGTCGAGCTAGTCGACATCGCCCCCACCCTGCTCGAACTGGCCGGCCTGCCCGTCCCCCTGCGCATGCAGGGCAAGTCACTGCTGCCAATTCTATGCGGCGATGCCCCGCCCGACCACCACCGCGACTTCGTCCGTTGCGAGTTCTACCGCGCCCTGAATCCAGATGTTCCCGGCCGCGCCCAATACGAAGGCAGCTACGCCACCATGTACAGGGACGCCCGCCACAAAATCGTCGTCTATCACGGCCACGAACAGGGAGAGCTTTACGATCTGGAGAATGACCCTGGCGAATTCGAAAACCTCTGGAATGACCCCGACCATGCCGCCCTGCGCTTCGACCTGATGCGTCGCAACTTTGACGCCCTTGCCTTCTCCGTCGACCCCGGCCCGCCGCAGGTAACGCCCTTTTGACCATCCATTTCGTCAACCGGGCGTTTGGTATGTGAGGTCATACTCTCCTAATTTGCGCAACCGTGTCGCAACCTGCCGGACGTCTGGTGCCCCGTCCTGAAGCCACGCTTCAATCTCTTTCCTGTGACCAAGGTTGCGCAGCCCGTTCCAGCTCGCCCCGAAGTGGGCGCGCCCGCTTGGCCCCGCAGAATCCCAGAAGAACAGGTTCTCAACGCCCTGCGCGTACAACGCAGCCGCCTTCCGCCCAAACGCCTCCGCCGACATGTGGCGCGGCATGATGTTCAGCGCAAGTTCACAATCTGTCCCCTCCACCAGGTCGACAAAGTACCTGACCGCCTCCTCGTCCTCCCAGGCCAACCCCATGCTGTCCACGCCCGGCAAATCCGTGTACGGGATCAACGTGTCGACCAGCCCTTCCGCGACCCACCCCGCCAGGTCGAGCCCGTTCCGAAAGTTCTCCTCCCGGTTCAGCACACACGCCGAAACAGCGATCCGGTCTCGTCCCTGCTCCCGCGCCAGCCCGTCAAGCGCTTCCCGCAACTCCCGGTGAAACGCCGTCAGCGCGCTGCTCCGGTAGCCCAGCCAGCGCGCATCATCGTCCGCCAGATGCCTCGGTTCCTCACCATACGCCTCCATGAACCCTTCCACCAGCGGCGGGTCATAGTCCACCAGCGGCGGTCGCCGGTTGTACAAAAGGCATATACCGTCTACGGGATGTTGCGCCACCTCCAGCAGCAGGCTGATGACAAAGCGCCGCGTGTCGGCAAATGCGTACGAAATGCGCGGCGCCGTCCCGCCCTCCTTACCCACCATGCGCAGATCCGGCCGCGAAAAATAAAGGCTGCCCGGATTCCACTGTTCCAGAGGCGGTGGATAGAAAAAGCCGGCCGGCCGGTAACTTGCATGAAAGCTGAGCCCCATCTCGTGCGCTGACTCCAGCGCAACAACAAACGGATCAAGCTGCTGATCTCGAAACGTGCGCCAGGTCTCCGCATGCAGTCGATCGCCCTGCCGGTCAAAGTCTTCAACCCCGTCGCATGTGGGCAACCGGCCCACCTGCCCCAGGTAGAACATCGTGTCCCCCGCACCGCACTCCCAGTAGAGCCGCGAAAAGTCGGTATGCCGGTAAGGCTCGATCTCGTTCCGCACCGCCTCCTCAGTCGCCGTACCATAAAGATACAGATACCCGTGCGCGTCATTGTGAGCAAATAGCCGCCGCGTATCCGTCCGCTGCCGCTCACTCTCCATCTCCCTGACCATGCCCTCCGGCATAGGGGCCAGCTTGATGTACGCAAGTTTCGTCCGTTCGCACGACACCGCCGCCGGTTCTTCAGATGAACCGGTTGGCGTGCACACCTGGCGAATCGACAGTTCCTGGCCCGTCAGGTCCGCATCCTTCCACAGCAGTTCATAGATGTTGTGTCCATGCGGATTCGTATCTGCCCATTCAGGGCCCATGTTCAAATGGGTAAAGCACGGGTCCCCGCTCAGCTTCAGCTCAATCGAGCCGCGCCCCCGGTGGTCCGGGTAGACCCCGACAAAGATCCTGTGCCACCCGCTCAGTTCGAGGCCGACCGAAACCTCCGGGGCAGCCGTCTCCTCTCCTGCACTCAACAACGTTCCCCTGAACTCAGCCGTCTCGTACGGCTGCACGTGCCACGCGCCGCGTTTTGGCTTCTCTGAAAGCGCACTCTCAGGCTGACAGCCAGCCAGGTCCCTTATGTATACCGCGCCATCTTGGTCGGCCATCACTCACACCTCCATTCGCGGATCGAACGCATCTCTCAACCCATCTCCCACAAAATTCATCGCCAGCACCGCCACCGATATCGCAATGCCCGGAGGCAGCCACAACCACGGCGAGTTCGTCAGAACCGTCAGCGACTGCGCCGAATTCAGCATGCTCCCCCAGCTCGCCTGCGGGATCTGCACCCCCAACCCCAAAAACGAAAGCGCCGACTCGGTCAGTATCGTGCCCGCAACGCCCAGCGTCGCCGCCACCAGGATATACGGCTGCAGATTCGGCAAAATATGACGGAAAACAATCCGCGAATGCGGCGTCCCAATACATCGCGCCGCCTCCACAAACGCCTGTTCCCGCAGCGACAGCACCTGCGCCCGCAGCAGCCGTGCTAACCCCTCCCATCCCAGAACGCCAATCACCACCATCACGTTGATGATGTTGGGACCCAGCAGCGCCACCAGCATCAGGATCGCAAAAAACGTCGGGAAGTTCATCACCAGCTCGGTAAAACGCATCAGTACATTGTCGATCCGCCCCCCAACGTAACCCGACACCGTGCCGATCAATACGCCAATCGTGATCGAGATGACATTGGCCACGAATCCTACCGACATCGAAATGCGCGCCCCGTACACCATGCGCGCCCACATGTCCCGCCCGGCCGAGTCCGTCCCCAGAATGTGCTCCGCGCTCGGCGGCTGCCGGATGCTGTCCAGGTCAACAGTGTAAGGGTCCTGTATCGCGATGAATGGCGCAAAGATTGCCGCAAATCCCAGGACCGCAATAATCACCAGACTGGCCACAGCCACCTTGTGCCGCCGGAAGCGCGCCGCCACCGTGTTCGGGCTCTTCCGGTCTGTCAGCTCCATCAGCTCTGGGCTGTTTTCAGGTGAAGGGGTCTTGGCCATGTGGCGGGGAGCACTCTGGAAAGTCCGATGCGCGAACGCCGGACTGGTCGTGAAGGGAGAGGATGCCGTCACCCTCTCCCTTCCTTCTCTTCAATTCCTATCCGTCGAAAGACCAGCCTTCCAGGTTCGTCCACCAGTCCCGCTTCGCAGGCAGCGGGTTGGACAGGTCGGCCAGGCTTCCGACAACGCCCTGGTCCGTAATCTCCGGTATGTTCACGCCACCGTTGAATACCCAGACATTGTTGCCCACGTACAGTGGCGCGTGCGACGGGTTGTCGTTAAGCGTCCTCTGCAGCTCGAAGTAGATCTCCTGACGGGCGGCCTGGTCGGTCAGCTGACCCGCCTCGATCACCTTCTCTTCGAAGTCGCCGCCAATCGCCTCGGAATAGCCGTTCGCGTTGCGGCCCTGCGTCGTCAGGTGGAACTTGAGGAATCCATCCGGGTCCGGGAACGAACCGAAGCCCACTCGCACCGCGTCAAAATCGTGCGTGTCGTAGAATCGCTCCACCCAGACCGAACTGTCCATCTCCTCGATCTTGATCTTGAAACCTACCTCCTCCAGCATCTGCTTTTCGGCGGCCACCTGGGCCCGGGCCTCCTCACTCCGCAGCGTGATCAGGTTGACAGTGACCTCCTGGTCAAAGTCCCAACCGGCCTCCTCCAGCAGGCTCCGCGCCAGGTCGGCGTCGTAGTCGTACGGGTTGAGATCATCCGGGATCGACCAGCCGTGAATCAGCGGCGAATTATAGATCGTGCCGTTCCCACCCTGGAATACCTCAATGATCTTCTTCCTGTCCAGCGCATGCAGCCATGCCTGCCGCACCCGCTTGTCCGCAAAGAACCCCCGCCTCAGATTGAACGAATAGGCCGTGAACACCACGCCCGTCGTCGCAACCACCTTGAAATCGGCGTTGTCGATGAAAGACTGCACGACCTCCGTCGAGCCCGTGTTGAGCCCGCCCCAGGCATTGAAATGCGCCTCGCCCCGTTCCAGCGCGATCTGGCCCACGTCCGGTGAAGCCACGATCTGCATGATGTAGCTGCCCAGCTTCGGCGCACCCCAGTGCCAGTCGTCGTTCGCCTCCAGCCGGATGAACTGGTCCGTCTGGTACTCTATGAACCGGAACGGCCCCGAGCCCAGCGGGTCCTCGAAGAAGAACGACTGGTTCTCCAGTGTGTCCGGCGCCACGTCGCCCAAAACGTGCTTCGGCAGAATCGAATTGGTCGCCTGGAACAGGAACAGCCCCGTCGGATACGCCGTCGTGAACTGGACCGTCTTGTCATCCACGACCGTGATGCCGGCCACGCTGTCCGCCTCTTCGTTGGAATACGCCTCCGCCCCCTCGATCATGGCCAGGTTGCTCACCTGCCGCGACTTGGTCGCCGGGTTCAGATACAGTTCGTAAGTATAGACCACGTCCTCGGCAGTAAAATCCGTCCCGTCGTGCCACTTGGCGTCCGGATGTATGTGGAACGTGTACTGCGTCGCGTCGTCCGACACTTCCCAGCTCTCCGCCATGATTGGCACGAAGCCGGTCTTGGGCACGTTCTGTTGAATCAGCGGCGGCAGCACGCACTGGAAGAAGTGCGACTGGAAGCCCTGCACGGCCGTAAGGGGATTGAAGCTGTTGATCGGTCCGCCGTAGAGGCCAATCAGGTTGCCCCTCTGCATCTCCTCTGCAGCCGCCTCGTCGGCCGCTGCGTCGGCGCCTGCATCCGACGCCACCGGTGCACACGCCGCCAGCGCCGTCGCGCCCGCTGCCAGCGCGCTCGCCTTCAGAAACTCACGTCGGTTAACACCTCGATCTCTGACACTTCGCATGAATCTCCTCCTGAAAACTGAAATAAAACGTTACCGATACCGTTAAAGCAGCCAAGAAAAACTGTCAAAGCCAAGACATATTACGTCCCGCAACGACAGTTTATCCACTTGTCGCAACCACCAAACCTCTTTTAGTGCGCAACGCCGCACGGGGCGAGTAAAGTCTCTTCTCTCCTCACTCCTCTCCACTCTCTCCTCGCTTTTGGGCGGTCGGGCCTATTCGGCCCTCCCTTGTGCGGGGGCTCCGCCCCCGCAACGCCCCCTCGCCTACAACCCCCGCCGCATCGAGTGTGTGGCAATATGACCTTGACGACCCGCTGCGGCCGGGCTTCCCACCCAACCCCGCGTCTTGGCACATTCAGAGTATGTGCCAGCGCAGGCAAGCCAGGCGAGGTAACTCCCATACATACCCAAGGTTCGCCGCTATGACCACCGCGAGCCCGTTACAGAAATACTGACGGTTCATTCCACCCAGACAGACCGGGCACAGTACACACACAGAACAAGGCTCAGTAGTTACATCTTGTCAAACTATCTACACCTGGTGCAATTTCATGTCCACTAACTTCTGCGAAAGCTGCTCCATCTGTTCATCAGTCAGCGAATGATATGGCGGCCGCCGCCAGCGCTCTGCCAGACCAAACAGTTCGTACGTCCCGTGCAACGCCGCGTCGAAGCTTCCCTCCACGCCGAGCACATAGTCAAAGTAAGGCATGTCGTATTCGCGAATAATGCCCGCCGCCTCGCCCCACTCTTCCGCCTGCACGGCCTGCCAGTAGGCCTGCGTAATCTGGGGCGCGAACGTCAACAAAGTCGACAGATAACCGTCGCACCCGTACTGAACCAGGTCAAAATGGTTCTGCTTCTGCCCGCCCGAAATGATCGCCCAGTGGCCGTGCAGCAACAGCGCCATCTTCCGCGCGAACACGCCAACCAGATCGTCCTTGATGGCAACCACACCGGGCGCCTCGTCCCGCAGCCGCCGCAGCACCTCCAGCCCCAGCGCATACGAACGGCTGAACACATTCGTCACCACCATGACCGGAATCTCCGCCGCCGCCGCCGCATAGTGCGCAACAAACGTGTCAGCCGTACACGAACCTGCCCAATCGGGCGGCAGGACCATCAGCAGGTCCGCGCCCACCTCCCGCGCAAAGCGCGCGAAGGCAACCGTCTTGCCCGTCCACCAGATGCGGTCGGCCGCAATAACCGCCGCCCGCCCCGCCGTATGTTCAGCCACCACCCTCGTCACCTCAGCCACCTCAATGTCCGTGAGCAGCGAGAAGAGACTGTCCCCGTAAGTCAGCATCATCGTCGTGCTGCCGGCTTCGATTCCCCGGTCCACCAGCCCCCGCAGACTGTCAAAGTCAATCTCGCCGTCCCCAAAGAACGGCGTGTGCAGCGACGTCACCGGCCCGGTCAACAACGAACGCAACTCCTGCGAAGAACGCATGTAACTGACCCTACTCGTGGCGTATGCGCGGATCGGCCACCGCATACAGAATATCCGCGGTCAGATTGCTGAAAAGGACAAGCACCGCCGCGATAAACGTCAGCCCCATCAGCACAGGATAGTCGCGCTGCGAAATCGCCTGGATCGCCATGCGCCCCATGCCCGGCCACTGGAACATAGTCTCAATGATAACCGTGCCCCCAAAAAGAATAGGCAGCCGCAACGTGATGATCGTGATGACCGGCAGCAGCGCGTTTCGCAGCGCATGCCCGACAACGACCCGCGTCTCCTTCAGACCCTTCGCCCGCGCCGTCGTCACATACTCCTGCCCCAATACCTCCAGCATACCCGACCGCATATACCGCGTCAGCCCTGCCGTCAAATCCAGCGAAAGAATCACACCCGGCAGTACCAGATGATGCAGATTGTCCAGCAGCGCCGGCGGCGCGTCAAACGCCACCGAACGCATGCCAAACGTTGGAAACCACTCCAGTTTGAGCGCAAAGACATACAGGGCCAGAAGAGCCAGAAAGAATGATGGGATCGAGATCGAGAGCAACGCAAAGAGGGTCAGCACATAGTCCCAGATCGTATACTGCTTCAGTGCCGCCAGTACCCCCAGACTGATCCCAAGAACAGAAGACATGACCAGCGCGAAGCCCATCAACTCCAGTGTGGCCGGCAGACGGACCGCAATGCGGCGCAGTACCGGTTCCCCCGTATGATACGAATACCCAAAGTTGCCCTGCACCAGCTGCCCCAGCCAGATCGCGTATCGCACCGGGACTGGCCTGTTCAATCCCAGCTCCTCCTTGAGCCGCTCAAGGTTGACCGCCGACATGTCCTCTTCCGGATTGATCATCGCCATCACCGGGTCGCCCGGCGCCACGTTGATAAAGCTGAACGTGATCAGCGTGATGCCCAGAATCAGTGGAATAGCCAGTAGCAGCCTGTTTGCAATATACGTTGCCATCAATAAGCCCAATGCGGCGGATACTTGTCCAGAACATATCCGCCAACGCTGCGCAGCGCAACAGTCCGGTACAGGGTTCCATCGCCGTCATCCCAACTCGCCAACCGGTCCTTGTGCCCCAGGCGCCGTACCATGCTCCATTCCTTGAGCCTCTGATGACGCCCGTTCGTATCCCAGAAACACAGGCCGTCGGCCCCCGCCGCGTAGTACTGCAGCGCGCGCACGCGGAAATCCTCAGGAGGCATCGTTCGCGGCATGATCTCAGGATAATACTGGACCGGCGAACCGGCCGTCAGTTGCCCAAAGTAGTCGACGTCGATCTCTTCATCCCGCCACGGATACGAAATCAGATTGTCGATCAAGCCCCCTTCCACCCACGCCGGAACGTCCAATCCATAGAATAGGTTGGTTCCCGCACTGTTCAGCACGTGCGCCGAAATCTCAAGAGGGCGCCCCCGCGACCGGCCAATCTCCTCCATCTCCCGCCGCAAATCCACCATGAACTCCGTCATGGCCCCCGCCCGGTAGCGCAAATACCGCTCGTCGTCCTCCGCCAACTCCCTTGCGTCCAGGCCCGTCTCCTGCCGGAACCCCTCCACGAGCGGCGCCTCGTATAGCACAAAGGGGGCCCCCCGATTGTAGATCGGGTTCACGCCGTCAATGTCGTACCGCGTCGCCAGTTCACGAAATACCGCTAGCAGCAGCTCCCGCACCTCCGGGAATGCATAACTCATCCTCGCAATCTCGCGCCCGTCAATGTCTACGCAGCGCCACTCCGGGTGATCACGGTAGAAATCACCCGTGAAGTAGTCCTCAAACGGCGGACAGCACTGAAATGCCTCCATCCTCTGGCTGATATGGACCTCCAGCCCCACACTGTGCCCGTACTCCACCACCGTCTCGACCGTGTCGATCCCTGCCCCTGCCAGTATCTGCATCGATTCACCGATATGGCGGTCAACCACCCTCGGGTAGTCTCTGGTCTTACTTCCGGTCAGGCTGCCAATGTCCGAAGGATAGGTCAGAACGTCCCCGCCCGCCCCCGGGCACCAGAACATCTTCTGAAAATCCGTATCTCTGAACGGCTCGAGATACTCCCAGATCTCCTCCCGGCTCGTGGGTCGGAAGCGGCCAAAGTCGCTGAAGCCGTCGTTCATGCAAATTAGACGCCTGTTGCTGACCTCGTCCCTGTCTGCAAGAAGCTCGGCAACTTCACCCTCGTCCAATGGCTCCAGCTTTACATAGGCGATATAGGCAGGCTGTGACATGCCGGCCGACTGCTGGCCTAAGACCAGGTCCTGGCCAGTTAGGTCAGCCGTCTTCCAATACCGTTCGTCTACGGAATAGTTATCTGCAAAACTTCCCTGCTCTCTCTCACGGTTCACTTTTGCGAACGCGCTGTCACCCGACAACCTGACGCGCACCAGTTCCTCTGTCCAGTTGCTCCACAGTCCCAGATAAATCCGGTGCCAGCCCGATACACCAAGCGGGACCGTAACCGGCGGCGCTTCCGTTTCCGGTCCGGCGATCAGCATCTGACCGCTGAACTCTTCGGTCTCGTAGGGTACGACCTGCCAGTGATACTTCCGTCTGTCGGTGGATAACGCAAGCTGAGGCTGGCTCAAACCCAAGTCGGTCAAGTAGATCGGTTCATGCGCAGGCATATGAGGTTCCTCCCGATGTTTCTGGCGATTCGGTTTTCGAGGATCCAGAGGAGGGACGGCGGGGACGCAAGCGCGAACGCCGTCCGCCCAGAATATAACCCATCTCTCTACAATAATGCAACCCGCCCTTAAGAGTCAGGTTGTATCCCAAATGACAGTACCTTTCGACTGCCTCAGATAACGCCATCTTCAAATTGCATCTCCTGTGCGTTCCCAGAACCCCCGCTCCAGCTCCACATTCACTCTCCCACGCCCAGTAGGGGCACCCCTTGTGTGAGCCCTCCCCGCGAACCCCTGCCG
Source organism: Caldilineaceae bacterium (assembly GCA_034428435.1). Taxonomy (GTDB): domain Bacteria; phylum Chloroflexota; class Anaerolineae; order Caldilineales; family Caldilineaceae; genus Bin5. Next base: position 20,646 of record DAOUHY010000391.1, read on the forward strand.
ACTCCGCGATGACAGACGCGCGCCCAGTAGGGGCACCCCTTGTGGGTGCCCGGTGTCTCCCCGCTCCCCGGCAATCAGGCACGGAAATAGCCGGCGAGTTTCTCTCGCCGGACCAATTCCACGCCAAAATACGCGCCGCTCCCTTGCAGAGAATGTTCAGTTTGACGAGGAGACTCAAAATACGTCTGAGGAGGTTCGCCATGGCCCGCATTCCCACGCCCCGGCTTACGTCAGGCGAGAACTGGCGGGCCTTACGTAGGAGTCAGCGCTGCCGCCAAACCGGCGCCAAAACGCCGCGAGACAATCGCACTCGGGCGCTGCCTTCCACAACGAGGCTTGTTCTATGTTGCTAACTGATCGTGTTGGAACTGTCGTCTTGGCCTGCCAGAGGATGGCGGCTCAACGACGGGGACGCGGGTGATTCGTGAGTAGTGAGAACCACTTCAGTCACGTTGCATGCGAAATTGCCCGAAACCGGTTCAACCTGGCCATCGCTTCAAATCCAATCGCGCACTTCCATTTCGAACTTCTCCACCATATAGTTTGGCAGGGAAACAGAATATGGCGACCTCCCGCAAAGACATATCTCCTTCACGGCTCTTTCCAAAAGACGCAAGGTTGTACCAGTCTTCGATCTGGGGTCGACAGTTCGACAGTGAAAACCCTTTCGCGAGTCCACTCACCAGGCCAAATGCCAGCCCAGCTGATGACAATACCCCCATACCCGGGCCTTCAACCTTTCACATTCTGGTCTCATCGAACTGCTCGGTCCAACGCGGCGGCCTTGGCGGTGCGTGTACTTGCCCGAGGACTGCAGCCCGGTCGGGAACGGGTTCAGCCCTCATGCCCCTGTGATGCGTGTAACTATGGCTCTGATTCCCCATCCAGGCACACGCTTGCCTCCAAGGCCGCCGCTTTGAACCGAACAACCCTCTCTCCTACTGATTTCACACCCTGCAACGCAATTCCGCTCTACCATCCCTTTACAAAAACGTGATTATAACTAAAATACACCAAGTGAGTGAGAAATCGGTGAACAAGCAACACGTTTTTGGTGAATTCTTGTGAGAATCAGGTCTTGGACCTGAAGTGGTGCCCCATGAGCCGGGCTCGACGTTTGACACATTCTCCCGCACAAAAGGGGAACCGTTCGGTTACCCAGGTCCTCTACGACCACGGACTGAAAAAATGACTCAAGTCGAAAAGCTGCAGCTTGAAGTCGAAACACTACGCGACCGCCTTGCTCGCTTAAGCGAAGCCAGCCGCCGCATAAACGACAGCCTGGACTTCGAAAGCGTTCTGCAGGAAGTCCTCGACAGTGCCCGTATTCTGACCAACGCCAGGTACGGCGTCTTTACTCTCCACAACGACCTGGGAGAACGACCAACCTTTCTTACCTCCGGCCTGACTCCGGACGCGACACAGAAGCTGTGGGACTGGCACGAAGGTATGGGGATCTACCAATATCTCCGCGGCATTCCGGAACCGCTGCGCCTGAAGGACTTTCTCGGGCATATGGAATCGCTCGGTCTCCCAGAATACCGGCCGGCAATGCCTCTGAACATGCCTATGCCCTTTCTTGCCGCACCGATACACAACCTGGGCGAAATCGTGGGTCACTTTTTCCTCACAGACAAGGATAAAGGAACCGAGTACTTCACCTCTGATGACGAAGAAACGCTGGTTATGTTCGCCTCCCAGGCGGCACTGGCCATCGCCAACGCCAAACGTTTCCAGAACGAACAGATGGCCAGGGCCCGGCTGGAAACCTTGATCGACACTTCGCCCTTTGGCGTTGTTGTACTCGATGCCCAGACGGGCGAACTGGTCTCTTACAACCGCGAAGCCGCAAGAATCGTTAAGCCCCTGCAGCCGCCCGATACGAGTTTTGAAACGCTTCTCGGCCTGGTGACCATCAGGCGCGCCGACGGGCATGAGATCCCTTTTCCGAAGTTTCCCGTCGCCCAGGCCCTGAAAACCAGCGAGACCGTCCGCGCCGAGGAAATCGAAATCAGTGGCCCAAAAGGCAACGCAATCAGAATCCTCGTCAACGCCACACCCATCCACCTGGAGCAGAATGAGGAGCCTGACTCCTTGGTCGTGACCGTCCAGGACCTGGCCGCGCTTGAGGAAATAGATCAGCTCAAATCTGAGTTCTCGGCCATGATGAGCCACGAACTACGCGTCCCCCTGTCCTCCATCAAAGGCTCAGCAGCTACCGTACTGACCGCGCCCACGTCCTTCGGCTCCACAGAAATGCTTCAGTTCTTCCGCATTATCGACCGACAGGCCGACCACATGAGCGGCCTCATCAACGACCTCCTCGACGTAGCCCATATTGACGCAGGAACGCTTTCCCTATCCCCTGAACCGGTCACGCTTACCGAGTTGGTCGAAATCGCCAGAAGTACCTTTCTTAGCGGTGGCAGCAGGCATCGACTCCACATCGAATTGGATCCGGACCTCCCGCGGGTCATGGCCGACCGCCGCCGTATCGCCCAGGTCCTTGATAACCTGCTTGCAAACGCGTCCGAAAACTCGCCCGAAACCTCAGCCATCCGCATCAGCGCAGTCCGCAACGGTGTCCACGTCGCCGTAGCCGTTGCCGATGAGGGCGCAGGCCTGGCCGCCGACCTGCTGCCCCGCCTCTTCAAAAAAGGCCCTCCTGGCGAACGCGGGCCGGGCCTCGGGCTTGCCATCTGCAAAGGAATTGTTGAAGCCCACGGAGGTCGCATCTGGGCCGAAAGCGACGGGCCGGGAATGGGAGCACTGTTTACGTTCACCCTCCCAGCTGCTGTCGAAGAACGCGCCTATAACTACCCATCCACAGATGCCCGCGTACCTGTTTCACAGCCCAACTTGAGACGCGACCGCACCCGTATCCTTGTTGTAGATGACGACCCCGTTTCCCTCAGATACGTCCGCGATATACTGTCTAAAGCCGGCTTTGATCCCGTCGTGACCGCCGACCCCAGAGAAGCCCTGCGCTTCGTCAAGGAAAGAAAACCCCACCTGATCCTGCTCGACCTCATGCTGCCCGGAAGCAGCGGCATCGATCTGATGAACGACATCTTCAACGTCGCCAGCGTACCAATTGTCTTCCTGTCTGCCTACAGTCAGGAAGATATCGTCGCCAGGGCATTTGACATGGGCGCCGCCGATTACGTGGTCAAGCCCTTCTCTCAAACTGAACTGCTGGCCAGGATCCGTGCCGCCCTGCGCAATCAGGACGTTTTCCCTCCTTCAACACCCTATGTGTTCAAAGGTCTCGCCGTCGACTACACCGAACACGCCGTTTCCCTCGCCGGCCGTCCCCTTCGCTTGAAACCCATGGAATACCGACTGCTCGCCCATCTCTCCGCCAGCGCCGGCAGAACCCTGACTTACGACCATCTCATGCAGCATGTCTGGGGCCTGGCCGGTGCCCTCGACCTGCGGCCCCTTCGCACCGCAGTCAAAACCCTCCGCCGTAAACTGGGCGACGACGCATCTAATCCCACCTACATCTTTACCGAACCACGCGTCGGCTACCGCATGGCCAGAAGCATCGACCGTTAGCGACCGGCCAGCATGGTTCTTGATTCCTTCTCAGCACGGACAACACTTCTCGCCAGTGCAAATGATTCCGTCACCCAAAATGACTGGAGTCTCAAAGTGTTTGCAATCCCCAACCGTTGTGCTACAATCGATATGCCATAGTTTCCCATCACCCCAAACTACTGAATGTAGCTTCTGGCCCCCTTGCCCTGCTTGATGCGCACCTATGGCAGCTGCTCTCCAACAGGACTGCAAGGGGGCTCCTTTTGCCACCCTGGATCAATCTGAGACCCAGCCTGCCATCCAGCCTCCGTCTCGACCTCCCTATCTGAGCCTTTTTCTCCCACGTGCCTCACCACCGCAGACCATTCTTCCTACGCCTACCTTAAGTCACGATCCCCGGCGATTTTCGAACTGACAGCGACCGTGCTGACCCATGTCAAAAGCCACACCTGTCACTATGCGGTCTGCCAACTGCTTAGAATTCATTTCGGCGAAACACACGTTTTCTTTATCTCGACAAATGTGTCATAATAGCCATGCCATAGTTACGCGTTCAAAGGACGAACTGGATGGAGCATCATGCCCCCTTGCCCTGTGATGCGTGTAACTATGGCACCTACACTCCATTCAGTCAGCAAGGGGGCACCTCTTTCATTAATCCCCTGTAGGGGCACCCCTTGTGGGTGCCCGTGCCCCCAAAAAACGCCGTCCTACCAATATCCCCCGTAGGGGCGCCCCTTGTGGGTGCCCACGCCCGCATCCCTCAAAATCGCTAATCTACCAATATTCCCCGTATGGTCACCCTTTGTCGGTGCCCTCGATGTTACTTGTGGACTCTCCGCAAAACTCTGTGCCCCTCATGGAATGACATTACTACTGGCTGGCCAATTCCGGGTCAGACAACCGTCAACGACTCGGAATGCCCTTCTCCTGTGACACATAGACCTTTCTTGCGGAAAAAGCGCCGGTATCTCACCTTCCATGTCTGGCTTTACGCTATACGCAATACGCCATACGCAATACGAACTGCGCAACACGCATTTAGCGCGCTTTTCAAACTGAACGCACTTCAGGTCGGGCAAGGAATGTTGAATCGAGGGAGAAAACCTTTAAAAATCGAGCCGCTGACAATTAACGGACTCTCTTAGGCTTGCTTAAGCGGGGAAAACGCTCATGCACGGACAATTGAATCATCCGCGCAAGAGCTCGTAAACGGTTCAAACAGCCTTCACTCTCTCTAACGACGCGGCAGGCGCCAACTCAATCAAACACAAGCACCGACCTCGCCACCTTGCCCGCCTTCATATCGGCAAAAGCTTCATTTATCTCATCCAGCGGCCTGTAACGCGAAATCAGTTCGTCCAGCTTGATCTTGCCCTGCTTATACAGATCCAGAATCCACAAGAAATCAACCCGCGGACGCGCCGCGCCGTGAAATGCCCCCATCAACGTCCTGTCCTCCAGCAGATGCCAGCCATCCACGGAGACATCCTGCCCAGTCGGCTGCACGCCAACTACAACCGCTGTACCCGTCATCCGCACCGAATCGATAGCCTGCCTTACAATCGCCGGAAAACCGACCACCTCAAACGCATAGTCCGCGCCCCCGCCCGTGATCTCGATGATCCGCTTTACCGGGTCCTCCTTGGCGCTGTTCACAAAATGCGTCGCCCCCATCTGCTCCGCAAGCTCCAGCTTGTAGTCCACCGTATCCACTGCGATGATCTTCCCCGCCGCGGCCAGCACACCGCCCTGGATCACGTTCAGCCCCACGCCCCCGCAGCCAAACACCGCCATCGACGCCCCCGTCTCAACCTGCGCCCGGTTCACCACCGCGCCGATCCCCGTGATCACGCCACAGCTGATCAAACACGCCTGCTCCAGATGCGTATCATCCGGCACCTTCACACACGCGTCCGCCAGCGCCAGCGTCTGCTCCACAAAAGTCGGGCGAACATGATAGATCGGCTCTCCATCCTGCTTATACCGGCTCATCGCCTCCATCCGGTGCGTCTCACACAGCGCCGGCCGCCCATTCGTGCAGTTCCGGCAGCTCCCGCACATCGCATCCAGTGACAGGATAATCTTATCCCCCGGCGCAAAGTCGCGCACGCCTTCGCCCACCGCCCGCACCACGCCGGCCCCCTCATGGCCCAACAGCCACGGCAACCGCCGCGGCGTCCGGTGGTCCGTTACGTAATGGTAATCGCTGTGACACACACCGGCCCCCACAATATCCAACAACACCTCCCCAAACGCCGGCTCCTCCAGTTCGACCTCCTTCACCGCCACCGGCGCATGCGCCTCATACATGATCGCAGCTTTCATCGAAACTCTCCTTCAGTATCTACATTTCTGCCTTTAACCCAGGAGTCAACCCTCGTGCCCGAAACCTACTACGAAATCCACAATGAGTAAAGCCAGCCAAATCGACCCCCACATCCTGTAGGGGCACCCCTTGTGGGTGACCGTTCCCCCCTCCCACGCCGCCAACAGGGAAACCCAAGGATGTCCTGTAGGGGCACCCCTTGTGGGTGCCCCTTCCCCCCTCCCGCGCCGACAACAGGGTAACCCTCATACATCCTGTAATGGCCCCCATGTGGGCGCCCAAACACCACTGCCTTCATCAGAACAGGTAACCCACAAAAACGAGCAAAAAATGGCCAATACCAGTCCCCCCAGCCCGGCCAAACCGCTGGCATCAGCGACTCCCTTCGTGTTAAAATACGCTTGGTGAAGCCTCTCTGGCTCGGAATGGTCTTCCAACGCCAACCAACACAAGAACTCTGCGGGCGGCGCCGGTGATGGTTCTGTCGCATGAGGAGAGAATATGCGGTCAAGAGAGATTCTGCAGCCACACCCTCAAGATATACCGAATGTCGGGCCGGGCCAGATCCGTAACGGCTCCCGGAAAGGAAAACCCTATCGCAACGGCGACCCTGCCCCCGATGAAGGCCGTCGCGTCACCAAAGAAGAGTACTTCGAAAGGTGGTACGAAAACCCCTACCCCGATATCGACGTTAGCTACGAATGGAATAACGGCATCCTGGAGGCCAAACCCTTGCCCAATCGCCCCCAATTGGACCTCTACAACTGGTTTCTTTCCCTCCTG
>DAOUHY010000392.1:0-15638 GCA_034428435.1 Caldilineaceae bacterium
CACCATCACCCTCGCCGCCGACCCCGCCGCAGAACCGCTGCCCGGCTACGAGCCCATGAAACCCATGGTCTTCGCCGGCCTCTACCCGACCGACTCCGATGACTACCATGATCTCCGCGACGCCCTCGAAAAACTGCACCTAAACGATGGCGCCCTCACCTATGAACCGGAGACCAGCCAGGCCCTCGGATTCGGCTTTCGCCTCGGCTTTCTCGGCCTCTTCCACATGGAGATCGTTCAGGAACGGCTTGAAAGGGAGTACGACCTGGACATCATATTTACCGCTCCCTCCGTGGCCTACCGTGTGGTGACAACCGGTGGCGAGGAGTTTCTCCTCGAAAGCCCAGCCGATCTGCCCGATCCCAGCGAGATTGAACATATCGAGGAGCCTTGGTGCGGCCTGCAGATCTACGCCCCGTCCGAATACATCGGACCAATCCTCGAAATGGTGACCAAGCGTCGCGGTCGCGTAAAGAACCAGCTGTGGCTCGATACAAAGCGCGTGGAGCTCAGTTTTCAGATTCCGCTGTCCGAAATCATCGTCGACTTCTACAACGAGCTCAAGGCCCGCACCCGCGGCTATGCCTCCATGGACTACGTCCTCGAGAACTATCAGGCCTCCGACATGGTCAAGCTCGATGTCCTGGTCAACGGCCAACCCGTTGACGCCCTCAGCATCATCATCCATCGCGAAAACGCCTATAACAAGGGCCAGCGCATGGTCAGCAAGATGAAGGATATCATCCCCCGCCAGCAGTTCGTCGTACCCATCCAGGCCGCCGTCGGCAACAAAGTAATCAGCCGTGCCAATGTAAAAGCCGTGCGCAAGGACGTGCTCTCAAAGTGCTACGGCGGCGACGTGACCAGGAAACGCAAACTGCTCGAAAACCAGAAAGCCGGCAAGAAACGCATGAAAATGGTCGGCGCCGTGGAGATTCCGCAGGAAGCCTTTATGACTGTGCTGAGCCTGGAGGATGAGTAACAGCCCCCCTTCCCCACTCGACCTGCTCCGCCGCCACAATCTCCAACTGAAGAAATCCCTGGGCCAGAACCTACTCGTCGACCCCTCTCATCTGTCCCGTATCGCCGCCGCCGCTGACCTCGAGAAAACCGACACCGTACTGGAGATCGGTCCCGGCCTCGGCGCGCTGACCCATCACCTTGCCGAACAGGCCGGCCGCGTCGTTGCCGTCGAACTGGATCAGAGGCTGATCCCAATTCTGCGAGCAGAGTTCGCCGACAGACCCCACGTCTCCTTCGTCCACGGTGACATACTGGAACTCAATCCCGCAGACCTCCTTCCTGCACACCAGCCAGACCGGCCTGGCCCTGACTCCGCAGCCGTTCCCTATAAAGTAGTCGCCAACCTCCCCTTCTACATCACCAGTGCCGTCCTGAAACACGTTCTGGAGAGCCTCCCCCCGCCCACACTGGCAGTTCTGCTCGTTCAGCACGAAGTGGCTCAGCGCATGGTTGCCCAACCCGGCGCAATGTCGATCCTCGCTGTGAGCGTGCAATTCTACGCCAGCCCGCGCGCCCTCCATAGAATCCCCGCCGGCGCCTTCCTCCCTCGCCCCAAAGTCGACAGCCGTGTCGTGCGCCTCGACGTGCGCCCCCAGCCGGCCGTACCCGATGTCGACCCGGACCGCTTCTTCCGCACCGTGCGCGCCGGGTTCGGACAGCGGCGCAAGCAGCTTCGCAACAGCCTCAGCGCCGGTCTATCCAGCTCGAAGAGGCAAGCGGATCTCTGGCTGACCGCCTCCGGAATCGAACCCCGCCGCCGCGCCGAAACCCTCTCCCTGCAGGAGTGGGGCATGCTGACCAAAACTGTTTACGGGACAGTATGAAGAAAGACAACGCAGGACTGCGCGACCTGGTAAATCATCTGTCGCAACTACTGCATGAAGAAAATGTCCAACGCGGCGTCGGCGGCTCCGGAAGGCCGGCCGCGCCCGGCCATTCCGCATCGCAACGATCAGTGCCGTCCGCTCGCAATTCGTCCCTGCAAACCCGAGGCGCGTGGCAGTGGCAAGACTGGGAAATCCACCCCATTTGCGGCGGGCTGAACGGCCGTGTCTTCCGCGCATCCGGGACGGAAGGCGATGTTGCCGTAAAATTCACCGTCCGCGACAGTCGTGACCGCGCCGGGCGCGAGTGGGCCGCCCTGACTCTGCTGGCCGAATACTCCGATACCCTTGTTCCCAGACCCCTCCTCCTTGATCGAGACCGTTACTCCCAACAGGCCATCGTGCAATCCTGGCTTGAAGGAGACTCGTCGGACTCACCGCCGGCAGATGTCGCTGCCTGGGAGTCACTTTGCCAACACCTCCTGGAAATCCATTCCCTCCCCAAAGGTCCGGGCCGTCCCGGCATTCGTCCCGTTGTCCTTTACGTAACCTCGGCTTCCGACGCCTTGCGGGCCATCAGCTACCAACACAGCTGCCTGCCGCCAACCGGGTGGCCACAGGCCGTGAACGATCTCGTTGACCAGGCCCTGTCGATTCCATGGCCGCGCTGGCCGCGTCCGCCCCTGCACCTCTGCCGCGGCGATCCCAACATCCGCAACTTCATCCGCCGCCCCCTCTCTTGGGCCTCCGTCGACTGGGAGTACAGCGGCTGGGGAGATCCTGCCTTCGAGATAGCCGACTTTCTCGTCCACGCTGCCCATATTGAGTGGCCGCACCGGCAAGCTCGCCAGCTCGTTGACCTCTACTGCGCCCGCAGCAAAGACACGGCGATCCGTTCCCGGATCGCCGTGTATGAAACGATTATGCTGATCTGGTGGACGGTGCGCCTGGGCCGTCTGCTTCCCGAAGCGCGATCAGGCGCAGACAAACGCCTCGCGGCACGCCCGCAATCCTGGTATGAAGAGCGCCTGATACTGCAGAAGCGCTACCGGCAACTGGCTGCCGCCGCGCTAGCCGGCATGAGAACTGAATTGTAAGCTCGGCACCCGTCCCTTTCATTCTTGGGCGCGTTTCCGTCTACGGCTGCCCGGCCAGCCGCTGGATCTTGAAACTCGTTTCCCGCCAGGAAACCTTGCTCAACCCCATCTTGAGCCGCAGTGACTCATCCTTCATCCCCTGCCTGAAGTCCCGCACCGCACACGTCCATCGCAGCGTTTCAAAGCCCACCTGGATGCGTCGAATGCCCGCTCGAATGCCCGCCTCTTCCAGGACGTACTCCAGGTTGCGCGGCGTACATTCAAAAAGAAAATTCTCCGGTTTGTACTGCTCCAGGTATTGGTCGAGCGGCCCCAAAAAGCTGGTGTTCAGCGAAATCCGCCGGTTCTTGTGAGCGTAGCGCTCCTCCTCATAGCGAATCAACACAGAAGGTTCGTGCGATTCAGGGCGCTCGATGTCGTCCAACAGTATTTTCACCGCCTCGCTCTTCTTGATTCCCGTCTGCAAGAGAAGACTTACAAGGACATAGGGGCGCGCATCCGACTTCATCCGGTCCCACAGCCAGTCCTGACATGCCCGCATTAGCTTGCCGGCCTCGTTGTTGTTCAGAATCACAGGCAGAGGCGTACGCACCGACTGCTGGATGAGCGGTTCCGCAGGATCGGTACCGATCGCCCCCACGCTGTGCAGCCACGCGAAGAAGACCTTTAGCGTCGTTATTCGCCGCGACAGCGTCTTGGCGCTGCACGGCCTGCCTCGTTCGCTTTGCATCCATTCGAGAAAATCTTCGAGATGCCGCGTCTGAATCTCACGCAGGACAGCCGACCCGTCCATGAAGGTTCGCAGTATCTTGAGATCGTTGGCAAATGCTTTGATCGTGTTTTCGCTGAATCCTTTGCGAACCATCTGTCCTTCATATTCGACGATTGCGTCCACAAGCGGGCTGGTCGCCCTCAACGTAGGCGCAGTACTTCCGTCTGGATCAACCTCTACACCTGTCGCTTCTTGCGTCGAAAACTCGCTCATTGGGTAACCTCTGGGTCTGATACCTGAGAAAAGGCGCGTGTCACGGTTCAACCTGCGTATAGCCAACTTCAAATATATCTCCCACCAACCGAAAAGGCAACATACCCATTTCACTTGGAAACATCCCAAAACGTTGCCAAGCATTCACAAACCCTTCGGAACCCCTGAGCCGCGTCCAGTCCTCGCCTCCATCCTCCACTGTCACCCAGCCACTAACCACTAACCACTGACTGCTGACCACTGACTACTGCAGTTCTGGGCGGTCGGGCCTATTCGGCCCTCCCTTGTGCGGGGGCTCCGCCCCCGCAACGCCCCCTCTCCTACAACATCCCTGGTCGACCGGGTGTCGATACTTGTAACAGGTGCCTAATCGAAAGTGTCCAGCCAGACCACGTCCCGCCAGTCCCATCATATCCCCGTAGGGGCACCCCTTGTGGGTACCCAGGCCCGCGTCGCCCTCAAGTGCGCCAACCAGCCATACCCCCGGCTGGGCCAGGCCTCGTACGTGCCCACCCCCCATACGCGCCACCCTCACCTTCCCCCTCCTGTAGGGGCACCCCTTGTGGGTGCCCTCGTACTCGCACCCAAGTTGGACTGCATGCAGATCCCCGTAGGGGCACCCCTTGTGCCTGCCCACTCCCCAAACGCGCCACCCTCACCTTCCCCCGCCTGTAGGGGCATCCCTTGTGGGTGCCCACCCCCCATACGCGCCACCCTCTCCATCACCCCCTCAACCCTCCGGTAGGGGCAGGCCTAGTGCCTGCCCTACGCCTCAAAGCCCGCAAACTATACCCGCCTCTGCTGCCATTAATCCCCCCTGCCAAACTCTTACCACCCCAAAACTGGACCCTCCCGAATTTCCAGGGCAATTGCCTCCAAAACAGTGATATAATATCCCCGTACGTGCGTCGCCTAACGGCACAATATCTTGCTCACATAGTGGGCACGTGAAGCGGGAAATCACCTAGGTCAAATTCAATGGCCTGGCACGATAGGAAAAGTCATGAAGCAGCCAAGTAAATCGGAAGGCCGAATGAACTACACTGAAATCGCTCCCGCAAGACCTGCTACCTGAGACTTAAGCTAAACTGCCCGCTCTGACCCGACATAATTCGACCTGACCCGACTTTACCCGACCCTGACCTTCCGGACCCGCCCCCCCGCCCCCCAACCCCGGCTAACCGGCATGAGTCTGTCGTCTGTTGGAGAGGTGCAAGAGCTATCGCAGAAAACTTGCCAGAACCGGGAACAGGCTCCAGACTCGCAAAAACTGATGCAAAAGCGTAACGACAACAAAAACCGGAGAAAAAATTTTCGCCCGACTTTACCCGACTTTGGCCTACTTGACCCGACTTTACCCGACATGACCCGACACTTGACGCCAACTGCGTCCCACCATATCACCGGACGTACAACTCTTGTACACTTTTCGTCTGATCTCGTACGCGCCCACGCGCACCAGTCAATCCTTCATAACAGCCCATCGAACAGTTTTCATGTACTGCAGTTAAGACATCACCCAAACTCTCGTAAACTCTTGTGAACTCTCGTAAACTCTCGTCCATCACACACACGAGAAAGCCTGTGCCACACGACAGGACAAACGGTCCACGATGAATGAAAGGCGCGCATCAGCACCCAAGGCTCTCAAGCGCAGCATACTTGACCATTTTGCGCCGCATGGCTCTCAACCTCTTACGCAGACAAATAAGCGCTCAATCCGGCGTCTCTGCCAAACGTTACCGAACCGGTTGCAAAACTGACTATTTCTGGAGAGTACACTCCCAATAAAATGCGATTGCCCTGTTTTGGCCAATGACCATGGCAACTCCCCTATGCAACTATTCCCGCCATTTCTTTGACATCTTTTGTGCCTTTTTGTACAATGTCGTTCGGGTGCCGCAGTCGCACCACATATGTCTGAACACCGCTCTTGGGTGGCGCCCCTGCAGGTTCATAAACAAGACGATCTAGTCTGGGCCCATTGAGGAAAGCAGTACTATGGCGAATAACCGTCGACACTTTATCATCGCATCCGTGTTGATTGTGATCTGTACCTTTCTCGTGTACTGGATCCTGGACAGCGTGCTCCTCAAAGCGGCGGCCGCAGTCGTCGAAGCCGGTCCTATCGACTACCTCTTTGACCTGCACATCTGGCTGATCGCCTTTCTCTTCGCCCTTGTAGCCGTATTCATGTGTTACGCTCTGATCGTATTCCGCTCTCGCGGCGATGAGGGCGACGGCGAGCACATTCACGGTAACGGTCTCCTCGAAATAATCTGGACGGTCGTTCCCTGTTTCATTGTGGTCTACTTCTCCTGGATCGCCACCACGATGTTGATCGACCTGACCAGGCCCAATCCCGACGAATATGTAGTCATTGCCGAAGGCAGGCAGTGGAGTTGGCTCTTCACCTATCCGGAATCCGGCGCCGTCACACCCGAACTGGTCTTGCCTGTAGACACGCCTATCCGCATGGATCTGACCTCAGACGATGTCCTGCATAGCTTCTGGGTGCCGGAATTTCGTGTCAAGCAGGACAACGTTCCTGGCATGGTCACGCACGTACGCTTCACACCCAATCTGATCGGCGAATATGTGTTGCGCTGTGCGGAGCTGTGCGGCACCAACCACAGCGGTATGCTGGCCACCGTACGCGTTGTCAGCCAGGAAGAGTTCAAGCTCTGGCAGTCCGAGCAAGTCGCCCAACTGCAGGAATGAGGCGCCTCTCGACAAAGTAGAGGCCTGATATTGCCGTACTCGCAGGTTTTTGCAGTCTTGTCCTGAAACGCCTGGCAGGAGATTCTCAATGTCGCTATTCACTCTAGGTATCGCACGCGGCCTCGTTGGCCAGGTGCTTGGCATGGTCATCGGTATGCTGCTGACCTGCGCCGTGCGCATACTGCTCGGCTGGGAAGCCTGGGCCGCCGAACCCGCCTGGACCGTCGGCGCCGTCTGCAGTATCATCGGCTTCCTCCTTGGCGTCGGCTCGCTCGATGACTGGCTGAAATGGACCAAAGGTATTCCCACGCCATTACACCACGGCCCTCCCGTCGACAAGCCGGCCTGGACCCGCTACTTCAGCGTCGACTACAACCACAAAGTCATCGGCGTGCAGTACACCGTCTGGGGAATCCTTCTCCTAATGGTGGGCGGCACTGTCGCCATGATCTTCCGCACCGAGCTGGCGCGCAGCGGCCTGCAGTTCCTCGGCCTCGACCTGTACAACAGCTTTATCGGTATGCACGGGATGATCATGATCTTTGCCATCCTCCTTGGCGTTGGCGGCATGGGTAACTACCTCGTGCCTCTCATGATCGGCGCCGAGGACATGGCCTTCCCTCGCCTCAACGCACTCGGCTTCTGGTTCAACGTGCCCGGCAGCATTCTGTTGCTGCTCAGCCTCTTCGTCGGCGGTTGGGACGCCGGCTGGACTGCCTATCCTCCCCTTAGCGCCCGCGGGCCAATCGGCTATCAGCTCTTCTTCCTGGGCGTCTTTGCTATCGGCCTGTCCTCCATCGTCGGCTCCTTAAACCTCCTGGTTACAATTCTGCGCATGAGACCTGCGGGAATGAGTCTCTTCCGCATGCCGATCTTCTGCTGGGCCGTATTCGCCACCAGTCTCCTCCAGCTCACCGCCACCCAGCTTATCGGTACAAGCTTCCTCATGGTCTCCGTGCAGCGGGCAATTGGAATGGGCTTCTTCGACCCGCGCGGGATTCTTGGTGAGGTCAGCCCCATGGTCGGTGGTGGCGACCCGGTCCTCTTCCAGCATCTGTTCTGGTTCTACAGCCACCCGGCCGTCTATATCTTCGTGCTGCCCGGCCTGGGCATCGTCAGCGAGCTGCTGCCTGTCTTCTCCCGCAAACCATTGTTCGGATACAAGTGGATCGCGCTCTCCAGTCTCGCCATCGGCATCGTCGGCTTCATTGTCTGGGGCCACCATATGTTCGTTTCCGGCTACAACGACATCCTGCGTATCCCCTTCATGTACGCGACACTGCTCGTCGCTATCCCTACCGGTGTCAAGTTCTTCAGTTGGCTCGGAACTATCTGGGGCGGCAAGATCCACTTCGATACACCGATGCTGTTCGTCCTCGGCGCCATCAGTGTATTCCTGATAGGCGGACTGACCGGACCGATTCTGGCCACCGTGCCCACCGACTTCCCGTTGCACGACTCCTACTTCGTGGTCGGCCATTTTCACGCCACCATGTTCGGCGGCTTTGTCTTCCCCTTCTTCGCCGCCCTCTACTACTGGTTCCCCAAAGTAACCGGTCGCATGTACAACGAAACGCTCGGCAAGATCCACTTCTTCATCATGACTCCTGCCTTCTGGGTGCAGACCCTGGGACAGATGGGTGTCGGCGTGATGGGAATGCGCCGCCGCATCGCCGACTACGACCCAACCCTGGGCGCCGGTCAAATCGAAAACTGGCAGCTGGCGGTAACGATTGCCGGTTTCGCAATCGCCTTCGGCGTCCTGCTGATGCTGTGGAACTTCTTCCAGAACGCCGAAGTCGGCGTCGCCGCCGGCGACAACCCCTGGCGTTCCCGCTCACCTGAGTGGCAGATCCCCTCCCCGATTCCGGAACACAGCTTCCCCGCCCCTTTGCGGGTCGTTGGTGAGCCCTACGACTACGGCTTAGCCGACTCCGGCTATGTGACGACGGCATCTCCAGGTGACGATTAGCTACGGAAACATTCTCCACAACAGTGGTTGCGCCGGAGGTTCAGCACCGAGAAAAGAGCCCAAATGAGCGAACAGAGCCGCACTAAACGAAAGACTGCCATCTATCGCGAAGGAATTATTGTAGCGATTACTCTGGCTATTCTGACGCTTGTAGAGTATTACGCTGCGATTACTCCGCCTTTTGACTCCTTCGCCATCCTGATGATTCTGGCGCTGTTGAAAGGTATTCTTGTCGTCAACTACTTTATGCACATTCGCAGCGTCTGGTCGGAGGATGAACACTGATGACCGCTACCGCTATCGAGCATGGTCACGAACACGGCCACGCCGCCGATGATCATCACCACACCCGCGAAGTAGACCTGCCAACCTACCAGGAGTACACGCGCCGCAACCGCCTCGGAATGTGGCTGTTCTTCGCCTCCGAAGCTTTCCTCTTCCTCGCTCTGCTGGTCACCCGTTTCTACCTCTGGCGTGGCCCCCACGGCGAGGTCGTTCGGCCCGAATTGGACCAGTTCGCCGGCCTCGTTGTCACCGCCGTGCTCCTCCTGAGCAGCTACTTCATGAACCGCGCCGAGGTTTCGATCGCCAACGACAAGCGCACCGATTTCCTCGTCAGCCTTCTCATCACTGCCGGGCTCGGCACTGCATTTCTCATCGGCGTAGTCGTCTGGGAATGGGGCATGTTCCCCAGCATCGTCAAAGGCCATCTCAAGCCTACCGACGGTGTATTCGGCGCCGTCGTCTTCGGCATGACCGGCATGCACGCACTGCACGTCCTCTCCGGCGTTGTGCTCATACTCAACGTCTGGTGGCTGGGGCGCAAGGGCCATTTCTCCAGCGAACGGCACTGGGGCGTCGAGGCCTGCGCCATCTACTGGCATTATGTGGACCTTGTGTGGATCTTCTTCTATCCGGCCATCTACCTGATCGGATCAACCATCGAGGTGCCTCACTGACAGCTACCTCGCCGTCGCGACGCTTGCATAGGATAGCCCAGCACTGTCGCAGATGAATCCACTAACTCGAGCGCTCCTGCTTTCCTGGGACCTCCGCCCCGAGATCCTGGTGACACTGGCCGTGTTGGGAGCGCTTCACTTTGCCGGCTGGCTGAGACTGCGCCGCCGCAGCGACGGACGATTTGCAAACCGCTGGCGCCTCGCCTCCTACACCGCAGGGATCCTCGTCCTCGCGCTCGCGCTCCTCTCGCCGCTCGCTGTTCTCAGCGGCGACCTCTTCTCCATCCACATGGTGCAGCACCTCCTGTTGATAATGGTCGCGCCGCCGCTTCTGCTTCTGGCAAACCCGTTCCCTACATTCCTGTGGGCCTTGCCCGCTCGACCCCGCACCGCCTTCGCAAACGCCTTCCGTCGCCTTGCCGTCTGGCTGGCCGAGGACACGACTTTGAGCCGCGTCGCACTGAAGGCCTTCTCGCCCGCCACCGCTTGGGCGCTGTACGTTCTTATCTTTTTCGCCTGGCACGATGGCAATGCCTACAGTCTGGCCCTGCGATTTGGCTCTGTACACGGGTTGGAGCACTTTACTTTCCTGGGGGCAGCGCTCCTCTTCTGGTGGCACGTCACCGGTGCC
The DNA here is from genome assembly GCA_034428435.1 of Caldilineaceae bacterium. Classification (GTDB taxonomy): domain Bacteria; phylum Chloroflexota; class Anaerolineae; order Caldilineales; family Caldilineaceae; genus Bin5. Next base: position 10,213 of record DAOUHY010000392.1, read on the forward strand.
GCGCCCCGCATCCACACCAAGCCCGCCCAGTGGCTCCGCGTCGCCTACGTGCTGGCCATGATCCCGCCAAACATGCTGCTGGGCGTAGCCCTCTCCTTTGCCGCAACGCCCATCTACCCCTACTACGAGTCCGTGCCCCGTCTCTACGGCCTTAGCGTCATGGATGATCAGGTCTGGGGAGGGCTGATCATGTGGATACCCGGCAGCATGATGTACGTGATTGCCGCGCTCGTTCTGCTTGCCCGCCTGCTCGCAAACGCCGAACAGAAGGCACGTGTTCGCAGGCCGCATCCGCCGGTGATGGGTTTGGCGCATCGCCCCACCCGAGACGGCCCCACCGCTCTGGCCCGTGGCTAGCCGCGATCGGACCCCGGCATTGCGCCCGCCGCACGACGCAGCAACTTTCCGCGGTCCTCTGCCTGAGCTTACCGGACACATCCATGTGTTTACCTAAGTACACCCTCTTGGCTCCAATCTTACTGATACTGTTGACCGTGACCATCCTGCCAGTGCCTCTACTCGCTCACGGCGGCATCGGCATTCAGCACCTGAACAATGTGCCTGCCGGCCCCTTCCGGGTCTATCTCTGGTCAGACCCGGAGCCGCCCGAGGTTGGCGAGTACCACGTTACCATCGCCTTGACAGAGAACATTGAAGGGGACTCAACCGGGCTGGCTGGCGGCCCCATTCTCGATGCCTTTGTGACCGTCGAGCTTATGCACTTGGACAGCCGCGAGATCCTCAGCGCCATGGCAACCCATGAAGACGCCCTCAATAAGCTGTTCTATGTAGCTTCCTTTGAACCGGCCCGCCGCGGAAATTGGTCCGTGCAGGTCACCATTATTCCACCCGGCTGTGCAGGAGAACAGAATAACGAGGATCAACTGGTCCGAGACTCCCCATTACCCTGCGACGTTGAGCAGGTCGTTAGCTACCAGGATGAGATACTCCCCAGAGCCTTCCCGTGGCGGGCCCTGCTTGGAGGTATTCTCTCCATACTGTTGCTATCTGGTGGGGTCGTCCTCTATTGGGCGACAAAGCCCTCAACCGAGCTCGAAGACCCTGCCCCAGTCAAGCAGCGGGACCCGGCGCCTGCCGGAGGGTCCTCATAATGGTCGGGCTGCCCGAAACTCGGGCAGGACGCCGTCGCCCAATTTGGGATCTTCGACAGCGGCTGTCCCAGGTGAGAAAAACTGCCCCATCGGCCCGCAAGATCCGGGAAACTCTGGCACTCCTCTTCGGCCGCCGCTGGTGGTGGAAGACTCTGCTCGTCATTCTCGCCATGGGTGTAATGACCTCCCTTGGTTTCTGGCAGTTGGACCGCCTGGACCAGCGGCGGGCGTACAACCAGCAGCGTCAGGCCGCGCTGGCCGCACCGCCAATCGACCTTTCAGTCACACCATTACCCCAGGACGAGATGCGCGACCGCCAGGCTGCCGCCCAGGGAGAATTCGATTACGCCCGCCAGGTGGCAATCCGCAATCAGAGCTACGCCGGCCAGCCCGGTTACCACCTTGTTACCCCTCTCCTCATCGCCGGCTCCGACAAAGCCGTTCTGGTCAATCGCGGCTGGATTCCAGTCGGCGAGGCCGACCCCGCAAATTGGCGCGGGCTCGACGAACAACATACCGGCCCGCACTACGGGATCCTTCAACCCACCCGCCGCCGGCCTGACGGAACCGTATCGGCGATTCCGCAGGACACCGTTACAGGATGGTACCGGCTCGACATCGAGGCAATCGGACAAACTCTGCCATATCCCCTGCTACCGGTCGTCCTGCAGTTGACGCCTGGCAACGGCAGACCTCTTGACGTAGACCGCCCGCGTGCCGCGGGCTATTCGGCAACCTTACCCCATCGCATCGAGCCGGACATTTCCTTTTCCGAAGGCAACCACCTTAGCTACGCGCTTCAATGGTTCGGTTTTGCCATCACCGCCGCTGTCGTCTACATTTCCGTTGCACGGCGGGCAGAATTCGGCAAAACGTGAGCGTTTGAAAGCTGCCTCTCAAGTGCCTGATACTCTCAACATGTATTGTGAAACCGAGCAATCTCTCGTGGGCCGTGTGTGGGTTCCAACTGATTCCCTTCTCACTGTCCCACTCCAGGTCGAAAGTGTCGCGTGAGCAATAACCGCAAGCTTGTAGTCGCCGCCATAATATCCGCATCGCTGGCTGTGATGATCAGTTCCGGAATCCGGTCCAGCTTCGGCCTCTTCCTCACGCCGATAACTGAAACGCTCGGGACAGGTCGCGAAAACCTCAGCATCGCCTTCGCCGTCAACAACCTCGTCTTCGGCCTACCCCTGGTTGGCCTACTCTCGGACCGTTTCGGGCCGCGGCAGGTCGTCATCGCCGGCTCGGTCCTGTACGCTGGCGGCCTCGTGATGGTTACACTCCTCACCACAACGATGGGGCTGGTTGTCTCCTTCGGCCTGCTGGTGGGCATCGGCCTCGGCGCCACCTCCTACGTCGTTGTACTGGGCGCAGTGGCACAGCTGATCGGAGAGGACCAGCGCAGCCGCGTCTTCGGCCTGATCACCGCAATGGGTTCCGCGGGTATGTTCGTCGTCCCGCCTCTGGCCCAGCTCCTCCTTTCAAATCTCGGCTGGCAGGGCGCCCTGTACACCCTGGCAGCAGTACCGGCAATCGTAGCGCTCCTGGCCTTCGGTCTCCCCCGCCGTCCCGGCACACAGCTGCTCGGGGCGCAAGAGCCTCAAGTGGAAGAACCGTTTCGAACTGTACTGAGAAAGGCCGCGCGCCACCGCGGCTACCTTCTCCTGACGACCGGTTTCTTCGTGTGCGGCTTCCATGTAGCCTTCATCGGCGCCCATCTCCCCGCCTATCTGGGCGACAAGGGGCTGCCGGAATTCGTGGCTGCCGGCGCGCTTGCACTGGTGGGAGCTTTCAACATCCTTGGATCGATGCTCTTCGGCTGGCTGGGCGACCGCTATTCCCGCAAATATATGTTGAGCCTCATCTACCTGGGTCGGGCCATCGTCATCCTGATCTTTCTGCTGACGCCCCTCACCACTACCTCTGCTCTGGTTTTCGGAGGGGCGATGGGCTTCCTCTGGCTGGCAACCGTCCCACTCACCAGCGGTACGGTCGCCTACTTCTTTGGAGCGCGTTACCTTTCAACACTTTATGGCATCGCCTTCTTCAGCCACCAGATCGGCGCATTTATCGGCGTGTGGCTGGGAGGACGCTTCTATGACACCACCGGCTCTTACACGCCCATCTGGATCGCAGGAATCGCACTGGGCCTGTTCGCGGCTCTCGTCCACCTGCCAATTCCTGAACGCACTGAGCTGTCAAGCGTCGCTGCCGCGGCAGATTGACCTTTTGCAAACTGATGCCGCTTGAGTCAATGCCAGGAGACTTGGACTCTTCCACCAAAACAACACGTTTAATAGGGAATCCCCATGACAACCGTTGAAACGCAACGAGCTGGCTTCTCACCACAGCGCCTCTCCAGAGTCGACAACCTATTGGAGCGCTACGTCGAAGGCGGCTATCTGGCCGGCGCCCTCGGGCTGATCTACCGTAAGGGCAAGATCGCCTACTGCCGCGCATTCGGCCAGCGCGATCTCGAGTCGGCTCTACCCATGACCGAGGATACGATCTTCCGCATCTACTCCATGACAAAACCGATCACCTCCGTCGCCGTCCTGATGCTGTATGAAGACGGCCACTTTCTCCTCGATGACCCAGTCTCCTCTATACTGCCGGAGTTTGCCGGCGTCCAGGTCTGTACGGGTGACCTCGACAACCTCGTCCCTCCCGAACGGCCCCCCACAATCAAAGACCTCCTCATGCACACCGCCGGACTGAGCTACGGCTGGGGAGACGATTCCCCGGTCGAAAAACTCTATCTCCAGAGCTTCCGTGACATCGAGCGTCATTCTCTTGAACCCTTCATAACCAAGCTGGCCGCATTGCCTCTGCTATACCATCCCGGAACCCGCTGGCGCTACAGCCGCGCCACCGACGTGCTCGGCCGTTTGATTGAGGTGGTCTCAGGCAAGCTGCTCGACGAATTCTTCCAACGCGAGATATTCCAACCGCTGTCCATGGTAGACACCGGCTTCCACGTCCCCGCCGCATCCCTCGACCGGTTCGCCGCCTGCTACTGCCCCCCCGGAGGCTTCAGATTCGGCAGCGATCTCGCCAGCAGATCAAGCGCCAGACCGGCCCATCGAGACGGCCAAAAGGAACGGACCCAACCGCTGTTTGAGCTCTACGACGCGCCAGGCACCAGCCGCTACACCAGGCCCCCCGCCTATCTCTCCGGAGGCGGCGGCCTTGTCTCAACGCTTGGCGACTACCTGCGCTTCTGCCAGATGCTGCTCAACGAAGGTGTCCTGGACGGTAACCGCCTGCTCGGGCGCAAAACAGTTGAGTTGATGCGCGCCAATCATCTGCCACCCGCTCTGGTTCCAATCGAAATAGGCGACGGCCCCCGCGCCGGACATGGCTTCGGCCTGGGAATGAGCGCTCTTGTCGATCCCCCGGCCTACAGCCAGCCAGGAAGCGTCGGCACCTACGCCTGGGGCGGCCTGGCCACGACTCGCTTCTGGATCGACCCGGTGGAGGACCTGGCGGGCCTTCTTATGACTCAGTTCATACCCTCCGACTACTACACCATCGAACGTGAGTTCAGCCTCGCCGTCTACCAGGCCCTCGTCGACTGAACACAGCGTCTGACCAACCGCGCAAACCGCACTCAGAAAGCGGCACGAGTCTCATGCGGACCCAAAACCGACACAAGGACAATCTATGACAACCCCTCAACCACAACGAGCTGGATTCTGCGCCGAGCGCCTCGCCCGCGTCGACAAATTACTGCAAAGATACGTCGACAACGGACAACTTGCCGGCGCCAGCGGTCTGATCTATCGCAAAGGCGAGACCGCCTACTGCAACGTCTTCGGCCATAGTGAACTCGAAACCGGCCAGCCCATGACCGAAGACACGATCTTTCGCATCTACTCCATGACAAAACCGATCACCGCCGTCGCCGCCCTCATGCTGTTCGAGGACGGCCACTTCCTCCTCGATGACCCCGTAGCCTCCTATCTGCCCGAATTCACCGACGCCCGGGTCTGTACCGGCGACCTCCAGAACCTCGTCCCGCCTGAACGGCCCCCGTCCATCAAAGATCTCTTCATGCACACCGCCGGCCTGAGCTATGGATGGGGCCAGGACTCTCCCGTCGAAAACCTGTATCGCCAGACCTTCGGCAACCGCGAAGAACTGAATCTGGAACAGTTTGTATGCAAACTGGCAGCTCTCCCCCTCCTCTACCACCCCGGTTCCCGCTGGCGCTACAGCTACGCCACCGACGTTCTCGGCCGCCTGGTCGAGGTGGTATCCGGCAAGCCTCTGGACGAGTTTTTCTGCCAGGAGATCTTCAAGCCGCTCGCC
>DAOUHY010000393.1:0-3260 GCA_034428435.1 Caldilineaceae bacterium
CGAATGGCTCGGCGAACACCTCCGCTACGGCAAAGGCTACCCTGCCCACGACCAGTGCAGCCGCGTCCCACTCCTCATCCGGCCGCCCGGCGACACCTTCACCGCCCGCAGAGATTCAGGCCTCACCGAAGCGCTCGACGTCCTGCCCACCATCCTCGACCTCGCCGGTATCCAGGTTCCCCCCCACCTGCAGGGCTGCTCACTCCTGCCCCGCCTGCAGAGCGACGCGCCCGGCGGCACCTCCGCCCTCACCGAGCACACCGGCTGGAAATCACTCCGCACCGAGAGCTTTCGCTACCTTCTCCACGCCGACGGCACCGACGACCTCTATGATCTTTCAGCCGAGTGGGGCGACTACCGCGACGTGTCCGCCGACCCCGCCTACGCCTCCGACCTCGCCGCCTCCCGTCACGAACTGGGCCGCAAACTGCTGGCCGCAGAAAGACCGCTGCCCCGCGCCTGGCCCTACTGAGGTGACCGCCACCGGAGAAGAAATGTCGACTCAGAGTCCGCAGCAAGTCCCACAGTCGCCCGCCGGCAATACGCCCCGCCGCGCCGGCACCCAACCCAATCCGATCTGCCGCGCCAGCGACCTGCCCCCCGGCGAGCGCAAAATCGTCGAAGTGCGCAGCCGCTCAATCGGCGTCTTCAACGTCCACGGCGAGTACTACGCCCTGCGCAGCCTCTGCCCCCACCAAGGGGCGCCCCTCTGCCGCGGCACCATCACCGGCACCGCCCGCTCCACCGCACCCGGCGAAATCATCTGGGAACGCGACGGCCGGATCCTCCGCTGCCCCTGGCACGGCTGGGAATTCGACATCGCCACCGGCCGCTCCGTCTTCAATCCCCACCGCCTGCGCGTCCGCACCTACGATGTCACCGTCGAGCAACCCGAGTCGCAAGAAGAAGACCCCTCCGTCGAAAGCTTCGAAGTTACCGTCGAAGACGGCTGGGTCGTGCTGCACGCATAGCAGCACCTGTTTGAAGGCACCTCACAACCATGCAGAGCTTTCCCCAAAAACGAAAAGGGCTAGCCGAAAACCTCGCCACAGCCTTCTGCAGCACCTCAGAATTTCTCAGCGAGACCAAGATATTGGGAGTCTCTGTTGGGTCTTTGATATTCTTAGCCGCCTTGATCGCTGCCATTACCGCCTACAACAATCTGGACTCTTACCTGTATGCGATTCTCATCATCGTAGTGGTTATCCCAGGGCAGGTTGCCCACTTCCTGATCTGCGAACGAAAAGGTCTTAGCAACTACCTATTGGAGACAGGTTTCAGATTAGCGAGTTTGGGTGTGGGGTGGTGGATCTCCTATACCTTTTTCGACCTTACTTCATTCTCGGGCGTCTTTCCCATCATAGTTGCGCCATTCGTCGGCGATGGAATCTACGCCCTGTACCGCAAATGGTTTCGCAAAGCATAACGGTCTTACCACGCTTCGGAACTTTCCTTACAGCGGACATCCTTATCGCAAACAGAAAGAGCAAACTCTTCACAACCATCAATTCGAACGCACTGTCGCCATTACGGGACGAATTGGAGGCACATCCGACTGTGGACAGAATCCTTGCCAGATGGCGAAAAGTCCCTTATCTGCACTCAAGCCTCATCTGGACCCTCGCAATCCTTCTCCTCGGCGACTGGATCGGCGGCTCCTATTTCCAATCCGACTTCCGCCTGCGCTACGCCTTCATGTGTATCGCCGTCCCCGCCGTATACTTCATCCACGTACTGATCTACAAACGTAAGACCCCTGCCGAAGTTCGGGCCTCGCTCACCATCTTCATCCCCGTCATCGGCCTTTCCGTATGGCTGTCCTTCACCCTCTTCACCGCCGACTCCCCCTACAACTTCTTTCCCCTCCTCGTCGGCATGTTTGCCGCCTTCGGCCTCGACCTCTGGTTCCAGAAAAAACAACGTCAGGCATAACTCCCCATCCGCAGCATCCCGTAGGGGCACCCCTTGTGGGTGCCCTCGTACATTCCTCAATCTTGAACTTCAACTCTCAAAGTTAGGAGACTCGCAGATCGAAAAGATCTGTGGTACCAATGGAGCAGGAACATGGTCTTTTGCCGGCGAAAAAGGTGTCCTGATTACTGCTGACGAAGTCAGCACAGTAGAATTCTGGGACTATTCCCCCGAGGAGAACCAACATGCAAAAGCATGACCGCAGACACTGGAATGGAAGAGGATATCAGCCAAAAGGAAGCAAAGATTCCCCCAAGAGTCCCCCTACCAATACGCCAGACCAGTTGAGCAGCGGATTCAGACTAGTGCAAACCCAAACACCGACTCCTCCTTCTGAAGGCCCACCTGCACCTTCTTCGTCACAAAAGAAGTAGAATCCGCCTCCCAACGCCATTTGTCCGAATCTCCTGAACAAGAAACAAAACTAGCATCGCGCCCCCTTGCCCCCACCCCGTAGGGGCACCCCTTGTGGGTGCCCTCGCACAGCAACTCACCCCACCGGCACCCCCCCATCCCGCTGTCCCCTCCCCGCCCTGCCCATCCATCGCCAACCATCCCGAAAATCCCTATCAATCCTGCAAATCCTGATTCAGACAACAACCACCCAACAAAATGCCAAGCCGCCTAAGTCAGTGTAGAATAGGGCAAATCCCTTCCCGCCAACCTCCTGCACCCTGCCAATTGGCCACGCGCCCCAGGACACGCACATAAACGCACCCAATAACACCGCCTTCACATCCCAACTCCACCCCACACGAGGACCAACCATGGCCGACCCAATCATCACCAAAATCGAAATCCATACCTACGAATCCGAACGCGTAAACCTCGGCAAAGACTACAACGGCTTCAACCTCGTCTACGAGCCCGGCAGCCGTATCAAGACCCAGGGCAGCATCCTCCGCATCGAGACCGACCAGGGCATCGTCGGCGAGTACGCCGGCGGCAGCGGCGCCGAATACTCCACCCTCCCCACCTTTATCCACTTCCTCATCGGCCGCAGCGCCCTCCAGCGCGAGCTCATCTACACCGAAGTCCGGCGCGCCCTCCGCCAGGTCGCACGCATCGGCTTCGCACCCGTCGACATCGCCCTCTGGGACATCGCCGGCAAACTCTACGACCAGCCCATCTACAAACTGCTCGGCGGTTACAAGGACAGCGTCCCCTGCTACGCCAGCACCTACCACGGCGACCACCAGCCCGACGGCCTCTCTACGCCCGAAGCCTTCGCCGACTTCGCCGAACACTGCCTCGACCTCGGCTATCCCGCCTTCAAAATCCACGGCTGG
>DAOUHY010000394.1:0-1580 GCA_034428435.1 Caldilineaceae bacterium
GAAGAGAAAGCCCAGCAGTTTACCGAGTTCCGCCGCCTTGCCGAAAAAGGCCTCCTGCTTCTCGACGGAGCCTCCCCCGCCCGCCGCCAGCGTCTGGAGGAAATGCGGGACCTATACGCCTTCATGGAAAGGGAGTACCCCCTTGTATTGGACCACTGGCGGGCGCACAGATCGGCCCAAATTCATCCCGTGCCCAACAACACGCCAGAAGCGCCCCAAAACGCCCATTCCCCACCCAAACGGCCCGGCCAAGGAACGAACTGATGCTCTCCGTTGAGAATCTCTCCTACACCTATCCAGGCGGCGCCGAAGCCGTCCGCGGCATCGACTTCTCCATCCAAGAGGGCGAAATCTTCGGATTCCTCGGGCCCAGCGGCGCCGGCAAAAGCACCACCCAAAAGGTGCTGATCCGCCTCCTGCGCGGCTTCCAGGGAAGCATTACCGTCCTCGGCAAACCGCTCAACCAATGGGACGACAGCTACTACGAGCAGGTCGGCGTCGCCTTCGAACTGCCCAATCACTACCAGAAACTGACCGCCAGCGAAAACCTCTCCCTCTTCCGCTCCCTCTACAGCGGTGACACCCTCGAACCAGCGCAACTGCTCGAAATGGTCGGGCTCTCCGAAGACGCAGATACACGCCTCAGCCAGTTCTCCAAGGGCATGCAGATGCGCCTCAACTTCGTGCGCTCTCTGATTCACAAGCCCGACCTCCTCTTCCTCGACGAGCCCACCACCGGGCTCGACCCCGTCAACGGTCAGAAGATTAAGGACATCCTCCGCCAGCAGAAGCAAGAAGGCCGCACCATCTTCCTCACAACCCACGACATGACCGTCGCCGACCAGATCTGCGACCGCGTCGCCTTCATCGTCGACGGCGAGATCACCCTCATCGACTCCCCCCGCAACCTGCGCCTCCAACATGGCCGGCGTCGCGTCAGAGTCGAATACCACCACGACGGGACCTCCGCCCCCACCCAGCAGGCCGAATTCCCCCTCGACGGCCTCGGCGACAGTGACGAGTTCCTCAAAATCCTGCGCACCAACCGCATTGAGACCATTCATACCCAGGAGGCCACCCTCGAGGACATCTTCATCCAGACGACGGGAAGGAGCCTGACGTGAACCGGCTTCTCATGCTCCTGCGCTGGGAAACCACGGTCCAGTTCCGGCAGGGGATCTTCTACGCCGCCGCCTTCGTCGCCGCCGTCTGGGTCCTCATGCTCTATTGGATCCCCGACGCCGGCATAGAACCGGTACTCGTTTCAATTCTCTTTATCGATCTCGGCGTCTTCGGCTTCTTCTTCATGCCCGGTCTCTACTTCCTGGAGAAAAACGAACGCGTTCTGGAAGGGCTGGTCGTCACGCCCCTCCGCTCCTGGGAGTACCTGATCGCCACAGCCGTCGTCCTCTCCGTCGCCGCCTTCGCCGTCGGCGTCGCCGTGACCCTGCTCGTCTACGGCGCCGCCCTCAACTGGCTCTGGTTCGTGATCGCCATGCTGGCCATGTCGTATCCTCTCTCCCTGCTGGGCTTCGTCATTGCCGCCCGCTACAACGGCATCAACGAATACTTGGTACCTG
>DAOUHY010000395.1:0-6318 GCA_034428435.1 Caldilineaceae bacterium
CCTTTTTGGGGCGGTCGGGCCTATTCGGCCCTCCCTTGTGCGGGGGCTCCGCCCCCGCAACGCCCCCTCTCCTACAACATGCCTCGCCGACCTGGTGTCGATATTCGTAACGGGTGCCCAGTCGAAAGAGTTTCGCCAAACCCCGTCCCCCCTGTCCAATGTATTCCCCGAAGGTGCCGGCCTTGTGCCTGCCCTCGCACGCCCAACTGACGGACTCCACCGTGAGGCCTAGCCTGGGGCCTGCACTGCGACTCGCCAAAAGACCATTATCAAATTCAGCCACCGCAGCTATGAATTCCCGCCAGACTATCCCCACCCCAAATCTGGGATGCACCCTCCGGGAATCTGGTATTTCGGAATCGGGGTATCGTCAAACTGTGAGTAGAGGCGCCGCCGCGAAGGTCTTGTTCCGCGGTAACCACAGGGCTCTAGCGTTCGAAAACCTCCTCGTCCTCTTCCAATCCGGCCAGCACCTCAGTCCGCTCACCATCGGTCACGCCCAGCGTAATGTCGACTTCGATCGTACTTTCACCCTCCTTGACCAGCGCGTAGCGCCGGTTGAAATAGCTGTGAATCGCAACATTGGGTATCGTCAGAATATCCTCTTTTCGCTCCACAACGATCTGCAGATCGGCCAAAGCCCCGATCTCCAACTCCAATTCGGGCGCAACGAACTCAACTCGAATCGGCAGACCTTCATCGGCGCCGCCCGGCGTGGAGACCTGAATAAGCCGGCCCGTAACCTCACTCTGCGGATAGTCGCGAAAGCGGATCGTGACAGCCTGCCCAAGTCGCAACTTCGGCAACGCCTCCTCGCTCGGGCCCGAGCTCCTGATCTCAAGGGCGTCGGGGGCCGCCAGCCCCATCACCGGCGCGTATTCTGCCACCAGTTGCCCTGCCTCCCCGTCCGTGTAGCGCACCACCCCGTCGAAAGGCGCCAGCAACTGCGCCTGCCCGATACGGTCCCGCAGCATCTCCACGTCGATCGCCTTCAGTTCCGCCTCAGCCTGGTAGAGCGCAATCTCCTTGTCATGTTGGTCCGCCAGCAGCGCCAGTTTCGTCTCCGCCGACGTTACCGCCAGCTCCATGCGCGCAATATCTGACTCCCCCGCGCCGTGACTCTGCTCCAGCGACAGCCTGTCCATCTCCAGGGCCGCCTGCGCCTCCGCCAGGGCAAGCTCCTTGGCTCCCTGCGCCGCCTCCACCCGCAGCCGGGCGATCTCCAACTGCTTTTCCGCTTTGGCAAGCTCGTGCGGCAGGAATCCCACATCCAGTTCGGCCAATACCTGACCCGCCTCCACCACTTCACCCGGTTCAACATAAAACACATTCAATCGCCCGCCAATGCGAAAAGAAAGGTTCACCCGCCGCAGTGAATCCACCATACCCAACAGCGTCACGCTGTCCACAATATCCCCGCGTTCAATTCGATGGACTGTCTTGGGCAGCGGCACCGGCGTAGGAATAGGCGTAGGCGTCACCAAAACGTCGCCCGGCAACTGTTCGCATCCCGCCAAAAACACGGCCAGCAGCAGCAAACAGCAGACCAGCAGTGCCGTTCCCCGCTTCGCATAGCCCCTCCTGCTTCGATTCATCGTAAAGACCTTCTCAACCAACTGACCACTGACCACTGCCGTTAATCCGTTTCCTCCGGCCTGACCTCGCGCCCCTCTCTCGCCGACAGCTGCGCCGCCCGACAGAATTGCAGCACCGCCTTCCCATCCTTGCCGCTCAGCTCTGAATGCCGTCCTTCCGAAATTGCGTCAACAAAGTCATGCACGCCGGCAACAAAACTGGTTCCCCAGTCCGAATCCACTTCGGGAAACGACGTCGTTTCGCCGTCCCGGTACATCTCCACCGCCGGCCTGTCCAGCAGCATTGACGTGCAGCGGTTTACCCAAATGAAGCCCCGCGAGCCGGTTAGCTCGACCCACTCGTCCTCTGGCCGGCCGTACTTGGTCGGCACCAGAATGTCGTCGGAGGTCACCGCTTCGTAGGAGCCGTACTTCTCGGCATCCTTGTACTTCCAGATTACGACGGCCGGGCTGTCTAGCATCCAGCCATGCTGGATGGGGCGGTGCGTGATCCAGGCAAACACCTTTTCCGGTGCCCCCATGAACCACTGCGCGATCGAGAAGAGATGGTATCCATAGTCGAGGATCACCCGGCCTCCCCCGCCCCGGGCCGGGTCGAAGCGCCACTCCCAGCGCCTGTACGGTATCTCCCAGTCCTCCCCCGAGACGCCCTGTACGCACTTGATGCGTATCGAGAGCGGCTCGCCAACTGCGCCGTCGTCGAGCAGCTGTTTGGCCTTGACCAGGGGTGGGTAGAATCGAAAGTTCTCAAAAACGCGCATCAGCTTGCCCGCACGTCTTGCCGCCTCGATCAGTGCATCGCAATCGGCCACCTTGATCGCCATCGGCTTCTGTATCGAAACGTGCTTGCCCGCCTCCAACGCAGCAATGCCCATCTCCGCATGCAGATGATGGGGAGTAATCACCTCTACCGCGTCCACCTCGGGGTCCGCGAGCAGTTGCCGGTAGTCGGTGTACGTCTTCCCAATCTGCCACTCAGACGCGCGCCGCTGTAGCAGCGCCTCGTCGACGTCGCAGATGGCGTGAAGTTCGGCTTTGGGGTAGTCCTTGTAACCGAGGTAGTGCAGGTCGGTGATCGCGCCGGCGCCGATGAAGCCTACGCGCAGCTTTTTCGAGCCGTCGCTCACTGGTCCGCCTCAAACATGCGCGCCGACGGCTCCATGATCGGCCACGGCAGCGTTCCCGGCAGTTCGATCAGAGCACTCCTGCCCGCTTCGATCGCCTCTGTCACCGCGGGGCCAAGCTGCTCAACTGACTCGACTCGGCAGCCGTCCACGCCGAACGCCCCCGCCAGCCCCATGAAGTCCGGGTTCACCAGGTCCACTTCGTGCGCAGCACCGTAGCGGGCCTCCTGCTGCGGCCGCAGTACCCCGTACGCCGAGTCATTGAACACCAGAGTAATAATCGGCAGTCCAAGCTGCACCGCCGCCGCCATCTCTTGGCAGTTGAACAGGAATCCACCGTCGCCGCAGAGCACAACAACCGGCCGGTCCGGCCTGGCTACCTTAGCCCCGATTGCGGCCGGCAGCCCAAAGCCCAGCGTGCAGAATCCCCACGGGTATATGTTCGTGCGCGGCTCGTAAATGTCCAGCAGTCGACGGCACCAGTACGCTGCCACCGTCAAGTCGCTCACGATGATCGTATCACGCGGCAGCGCCTTGCGCAGCGTCTGCACAAGCTCTACGCCTTCGGGCGCCCGTTCCTGGCAATAGCCCCATACCTTCTGCCTCAATTGGGCGACTCCTGCGGCACTGCCGCTATCCTCCCGCTTCGCATCCTTAAGCTGCGCGTTGATCAACTGCAGTGCCGTACGAGCATCTCCCAAAACGCCGACCGTGGCCGGGTAGTTGCGGTCGATCTCTTCTGGGTCGATCTCGATATGGATAAGAGACTCCGGCAAGCGCAACCCCCAGCGATCACTCTCCTCCTCAGTAAAACGCGTGCCCACCGCCAGCATGACATCGGACTCAGCCAGAAACGCCCGCGCGTACGGATGCAAAATGGTCGCGCCCGCAGCAAGAGGGTGGTCGTCGGCTACCGCACCCTTGCCTAGCACAGTCGTAAAGATCGGCGCCCGCAATCGCTCCGCCAACTCCTGCAACGCCGCGCCCGCCCCGCTCCAGATCACTCCCCCGCCCGCCCAGATCACTGGCCGCCGCGCCGTTCGCAACAGCCGCGCCGCTCGTTCTACCTGCTCCGGGTCCGGCGTCATTCGGTCCACCGCAGCCGGCGCCTCGATGGTCACGTCGTCGCTTTCGTCCAGCGTATCGCACGGAATCTCCACCGCCACCGGTCGCGGCCGCCCACTCAGCATCTGCTCGAAAGCCTCCCGCATTACCCCGGGAATCTCCGCCACCGTATCCGCCCGCGCCCGCCACTTCGTCACCGGCGCAAAGCTCCCAAGCTGGTCCTCGCACTCGTGCAGATAACCCTTGCCCAGTCCGATCCCCTCAGCCGGGATCTGGCTGGCAATACATAGAACCGGCGAAGAGTCGCTGTAAGCCGTCCCCAACGACGCCAGCGTATTCAGAGCAGCCGGCCCTGTCGTACTCAGGCAAACGCCAACCTCGCCGCTTGCCCGCGCGTACCCGTCGGCCATAAACGCCGCCCCCTGCTCGTGCCGTGCAAGGATATGCCGGATGCCGCCCATCTCCCGCAGCGCGTCGTAGATGCCCAGATTGTGCGTCCCCGGAATGCCGAACACCGTGTCGACACCATGCGCCGACAACGATCGTACGACGGCCTCACCGCCAGTCATGCGCATCGATCAACTGCTCCCTTGGATTTTAGACAGAGGATTGTACACACAAGCGTATGATATTAGTTGGACAGCATCGAAACAAACAGTGGCCAATAGCAGTCACTGACCACTGATCACTAACCACTGCAGTTAAGCCTTCAGGCCCGTCATTGCAATGCCGCGAATGAAATAACGCGAGGCAAAAGCGTAGATCGCCATGACCGGGACAACGGTTAGCATCGAACCGGCCGCCCACATTTCGTAGCGCGTCCACCACAGATTGCGAAGGCCGGCGAGTACCAACGGTAGCGTCTGGTTATCCTGGCTGTTCAGTACAATGAGTGGCCACAGAAAACTGTCCCAGTTGAAGAGGTAGACAAAGACGGCGAGCGCCGACATCGGTGACAACGACATCGGCAGCACCAGAGTGAAAAAGATACGCCATTCGGAAGCGCCGTCAATGCGGGCCGCATCAATCAGTTCGAACGGGATGCTTTCCATGAACTGGCGCATCAGGAAAATACCGAATGCCGTATAAAAGCCGGTTATGATGATGCCGCCCAAATGGTCGGCCAGGCCGAAACTGTTCGCAATCGTGATGTACAGCGGAACCATGATCACCGCAAAGGGCACCATCATGGTCGACAAGACGATGGTGAAAAGTACCTCTTTGCCCACAAAACGATACTTGGAAAAGATGTACCCCATCACCGACGACGTGAACACGGAAACGACCGTTACCGACACTGCCGATACGATGCTGTTGCGGAAAGCGGCTACAAAATTCACCCTGCCTAAAATCTCTTCATAGTTGCGCAATGTCCACGTCTCTGGCAGCAGCGCCCTCGATTCCACAAGCTCCTTGAACGGCTTGAGTGAAGCAAAGATCATCCAGATGAAGGGGAAGATGGCTACCACGACCATCCCAATCAGGAAAACCTGTATGAGACTTTGTGATATCAGAATGCGCCTGGGCAGACGGCGCCGCGCAGCCCTTGTCCCACCTATGACTGCCATAGACGTCTCTCCTTCAATGCTGGGTAGCCGATTTCCATCCCCACTGTCCGCTCCGGACCTGTGTCACGAGTCTGGGACCTCTAATAGGACCACGACGGGCGGATCAACTTTATCTGCAGAATGCTAATTGCCAGGATGAACGCGAATTGCAGCAGGGACGCGGCCGTAGCTGTGCCGAAACGGATGTCCAGGAAGGCCTCCTGGTAGATCAGCATATTGTACAGATAAGTAGAGTTGCCCGGCCCCCCCTCCGAGCCAAACAAGACCGTGGGAAGCGTGAACTCCTGCAAAGAGCCGATCGCCAGTAGCACGGTGATAAGCAAAATCGTATGGCCCATCAGGGGCATGGTAATGCGCCAGAACTGCTGCCACGGATTGGTCCCGTCAACCAGGGCAGCGTCGTACAGTTCCGACGGAATGTTCATCATGCCCGCCGTGAGAATGACAACGTAAAAGCCAAGCCCTTTCCAGGTGGCAATAATAACTGCGGTTGGCAGTGCCGATGAGGAGCTGGAAAGCCACTGTAGTTCGGGCAACCCTACGCCGCTTAACAGCTTGTTCAGTTGCCCCACTTCCGGGTCCATCAACATCTTGAATAACAAGGAAACTGCTACCAACGAGACAACAACCGGAACGAAGATCAGCGCCTGATAGACGTTTCGCCCCCGCCTCACCTTGGACAGGAAGACGGCGATTAACATGGCCAAAGGCAGATGGAATATGAATGAATAAACGGCCCACAAGATCGTATTCTTCACCGAAACCAAAAATAGGGGATGCTGAGAAATCTTGAGAAAGTTACCTATACCCACAAATGGGCTATTGGTCGGATCAAGTAGCTTGTACGCCACCGTCGACATGCGGAACGCCTGAATGATCGGCCAGAAGCTGAAAATCCAATACCAGATTAGCAACGGTACGATCATCGTGAAGCCAAACCAGAACTGCGGCTTGCGCAGCGTCTTC
>DAOUHY010000396.1:0-7073 GCA_034428435.1 Caldilineaceae bacterium
TCCCTAAACTCCCCTTGACTTCGTTCCTGGCTCCGCTTACGACCCATTGCCTTTCTTCCCTTTCTCTATCCCCTCTAGCTCACCACCTCCCTTTCAGTATAGCTCACCCCCAATCTGGGATGCACCCGAATGGGGGCGAACGCTAGTCATGGGCTTTGAACGGCTGTATAATAACCGCTTATGGCGTTGCACGAGTATCCCCGCCCTGCAGATGACACAGGTATCGGCATCCACTGGTGCGCTGGCGTGAGCGCGGCGACGCCGGAGATGGTGGAGACGTTCTGGCTGCGGGAGCTGATGGAGCTGGGCGTTAAGTGGGTCAAGATTGCGGACCAGCGCGGTGCGCTGGAATTGTCGCGGGCACTGCTGGCTGCGCAGATCATGCCGATCGTTCAGATTGTGCGGGAGGGGGCGGGACCGGGCCGGCTCTCGGTCACGGAATTGGAGGACGTGGAAAGGCTGGTCGAGGCCGGGGTGCGCTACTTTGAGCTCGATAGCGAGCCGGACGGGGCCGCCTTCTGGGAGCGGGAGAGGCTGCCGGAGGATGCGCTGGCGGTGACGGCGCGGGCGACGGCGGCGAATATGGAGGCGATCCTGGAGCGGGGCGGGCTGCCTGCGGTCCCGGCGCTGACGCCGGAGGGGGATTGGCGGTTGGCGGAGGAGATCGTGCGCGTGGGGGGCGAAGCGCTGTTCGATGAGCCGATCTGGCTGGCGATCCACAACTATTCGAGTAACCGTCCGCCGCACTATCCGGGTGACGCGGCCCACAGCGGCGGCGCGCCGACTGGGCGCGAGTTTTACGCGGCGCTGGCCGCGGAGGCGTGGCAGGGCCGGCCGCTGGACGGAGTCAACGACGGGGGCCGCCAGCCGGCGGATAGAGGGGAGCAGCCGGATGGGCCTGATGAGGAGGCTCCCGACAGCTGGAGGGAGGAGGCGGCCGCTGTGCCGAGGGAAGATCAGGCGTCAAGGCAAGGCGTATACTGGCGGGCGTTTGAACGCTTGAACGACGAGGTGGTGCGTTTGACTGGGCGCAGCCTGCCGATCCTTTCAACGGCCAGCGGCTATTTGATCAATGAGAGCACGGACCCGCGCTACCCGGCGACGACGCCGACGCTGCATGCGGCGCAGACGCTGGAGATCTGCCGGGCGATGATGGGGACGAGCCGCCACACGCCGCCGGCGCCGGACTATTATTTCTGCACGGCCTTCTGGTTGCTGGCGCACGGGGCGCTGCAGGGTTCAGGGTCGGTAGAAGAGCGGAACGCATGGTATAGCTCGCTGCACCTTACGGGAGGGCAGGAAGAGAGGGAGGAGGAGAGAGAACTGGCGTCGCTGCCGACGGGGCCGGTTCCCGTGGCGGAGACGTTCGGCTGGTCGACGTTGCCGATCGTTTCCCTGCTGAAGGCGGAGCCCAAACGGCCGAGGGCGCGGGCAGGGCGGGAAGAGAGCCGGCCTCAGGCCCCCGCCCCCAATTCGCGCTACGGGTTGCGGCCAACGGGAGATGGTGTATTGAGCGGAAAGGTACGGGGCGGGGCCGGCGCGCAGGTACGGCTGACGCACAGCGACGGGTTTGCTTACGAAACGATCGCCAGGACAAGCGGCGTCTACCGTTTCGTGAATCTGCCGGCGGGGCGGTACAGCCTGAAGGTGACCGCCCCTGCGGGCAGCCGTGTGGAGGCGATCGATATTGGGCCGGCGCAGGAGGCGGTCTGCGACGCGGCGGCTTACGGCTGGGGTTTTGAGATCGATCAGCGGGCTGTGGAGCGGGGGCGCATGCTGTCTTTCGGTGTGGAACTTTTGCCGAACGACGATCCCGGCACGCTGGCCCTGCGCGTCAGCGACAGCGAGGGGAAGAGCCGGGTGGTGCCGCTGGCGCGTCGCAGCCAGGAACTGACGGCTTCTTGCGTGGTGGGGCCGCTGGCGGCCGACAGCTACCTGCTGGAGGCACTGGGTCTGCCGAACAGCGGGCCGGCGCCACTGCAGTGCCAAGTCCAGATTGATCAGGGGATGGCGACGCGTGTGCTCTTTGTCTATTCCTATGATGACAAGAGAGCCGCGGCGCAGGAGTCGGCGATCAGCGGCACAGTGGAAGGCGGAGCGGGCTGCACGGTGCGGCTGCAGGCGGAGGAGCCGGGGGAGGGCCCCGGCGAGCGTCTTGCCGAGGCGGACGAGGCGGGGGGCTATGACTTCAGCGGTCTGGCGGCGGGCAGATATCATGTGGATGTGAAAGGAAGGCGGCTGCTCAACTGGCCGTTGCCGATTGATCTGGATGGGCGCAACCAGGTCCGCTGCGATTTGCTGCTGCTGTCGGAGGATGCGCTGCCGGCGCGGCCGGACCCGGCGTCGCTGCACGGGCAGACGCAGCCCGTTGCGGCGGCTGCGCCGGCGCGTTTGACCCAGCCGGCGGGAGAGACGCGGGCTGCACGACAGATGGCGCTGGTTGACGCGCAGGGGCAGCGATACGTGACGCATGTGGAACCGTCGGGCGAGTTTACATTTGACAGCCTGCCAGCCGGCGATTACGACCTCTATGCTGAGGGTTTCGGCAGCTGGGGGGTTCATCTGGACGCGGGTGACCGGCTCAGCATCCAGTTGTGGCAGACGGAGGGAGGGTGGAGCCGGCAGACGCGCATTCAGACGGTTGCGGCTACATCCGGAATGATCCGGGTGCAGTGGGCGGGGCGGGCTGATTTAACGTTCATCGTGACGGACGCTGACGCCGGCATGGAGGAGCTGGACGCGAGGGGGTCCGGGGAGGCCGAGGCGGCTTACCGCGCTGAGTTCGGGCCATATCCGCCGGGCGCGTACATGGTCCACTGTCCAGAGTTGGCGCTCAGCGCCGAGGTGGAGTTGGGGGCGGGCGAGGCGGCGGCGGTTAGTTTTTTGAGTTTTTAGTTTTCAGTAGTTAGTTTTTGGTGGCTTCCTTCGCACAAGATATGTGTCTGGTTGTGGGGCGAGTCCCCCCCGCACAAGCGGGGCCTGTTGGGGTCGACTAGCCAAAGAAGCATTTACTATCGAAAAGGCAGAGCTCTTGCAAATGTCGATGGAAGCTGAACTTTGATTCGCGTGATCGAAAAGGGGCATGGAAGGGCGGCCGGCCGCGCCCTCTTCCTTTTGTTGCTGCTTGGCGCGGGGCTCCTGTATGCGGGCTGCGGCGGGGATGACGGCGTGGCGGCGATAGCGGAGGAGACGGTGGTGGTCACTCCGCCGAGGCCGATATTGCGCTGGATGGGGCCGGCCTTTGTGCGGCCGGTGGACAGGGAGCTCGTTGCGCGCTGCGGCAAGGAGGTCGGGATAGCGATCGAGCTGCTGCCGGCGCCGGCCAATCCGGTGGACCGGTTGGGGCTGTATCTACAGTTTCTGCCGGCGGAATCGGACGACATCGACCTGATCGATTTCGACGTTGTGTGGTCGGGGACGCTGGCGCCGCATTTGCTGGACCTGAACCCGCATCTGACGGCGGAGGAGCGCGGCCAGTATTTCCCGATCTACCTGAAGAACAACAGCGTGGGCGGGGCGCTGGTGGGGCTGCCGCAGATGGGCGACGTCGGGCTGCTTTACTACCGGACGGACCTGCTGGAGAAGTACGGTTTCGAGGGGCCGCCGGACACGTGGAGCGAGCTGGAGGAGATGGCGGCGGCGATACAGGCAGGGGAGCGGGGCGACAATGCGGAGTTCTGGGGGTACGTGTGGCAGGGGAATGTGTACGAGGGTCTGACGGTGAATGCGCTGGAGTGGCAGGCGGGTATGGGGGGCGGTCTGATTGTGGATGCGGAGGGGCGGCTGGCTTTGGACGACGTCGCGGCCGGTGCGCTTGACAGGGCGGCGGCGTGGGTGGGGGAGATCAGCCCGGAGGCAGTTACGGTCTTTCAGGAGGAGGATGCGCGCTGGCAGTTCCAGAACGGCAATGCTGCTTTCATGCGCAACTGGCCCTATGCGTACGGGCTGGGCCAGGCGGAGGACAGCCCGATTCGCGACCGGTTCGGCGTGACGCGTATGCCCAAGGGGGACGGCGCGGACGCTCGTCATGCGAGCGTAGTTGGGGGGCAGCAGATTGGCGTCAGCCGTTACAGCCGGTACAAGGATGCGGCGGCGGATGCGGCCCGCTGTCTGACCGACGCGAGGGCGCAGCGTCGGCGGGCGCTGGCGGACGGTACGCCGCCGGGGATGGCGGTGTTGTATGAGGACGAGGACGTGCAGGCGCGCATCCCGGCGGCGGCGCAGATCGCGGAGAGCCTGGCCGAGCACGCGGTGGCGCGGCCGGCGGCGATGACCGGCGGGCATTATACTGAGATTTCGCTCGTTTATTTTGTTGAGGTGAACCGGGTGCTGACGGGCGAGCAGGACGGTGCGAGCGCGGTGGCGCGAGTTGCGGAGCAGGTCGCGGCGTGGGTGGAGTGAGAGGCGGCGATGCCTTACGCGTGGAAAGCAGATGACAGCCATCCTCTCGCAAAATGTGAGCTGCGTTCGCCATTTCGCGCTTTTTTCGCGTGCCGGGCTCCTGTTGAAATCGACCAGACTGTTCGACAAGAGGAGCGACGCTGAGATTGGGGCCATCTAAGGAGTGGTGCATTTCTACTCCAGGGCGACCAGCCGAAGGGAAGCGACTGCGGACAGTTCGCGCGGGCTCGCGGGACTCAGTATTGCGAACATTGCAGCGAACCGACTGTCGGAAAGGAAATTCCTCTGTGCAGGCAGTTTGCCGGGGCCGGGGAAGGCGGGGTTACGCGGCAGTCCACAACTGATCGTCCGACCTCGATTCACCGTTGGGTTGTAAGGCCAGGGATGAGCGAGAGCGTGTCAGAGGAGCTGCAGGAGGAACAAGCAGGTTTATGAGCGAACAAAGAAGAGGGCAAGGGCAGCGTAAAGGAACGCATCCCCGACAGTCAGGGGACTTTGACATCCTCCTGAGGGTAAAGGGCACGCTGGACAGAAATGGCGTGTTGAACTGGGATAGACGCGTGCCGGTGAGCGAGTGGGCAGGCGTCGCCACCGACCCAGAGGAGAAAGTGCTGCGTGTAATTGGTTTGAACCTGACGTGGCTGATGTTAGCCGGAAGGATTCCCGCTGAACTGGCCAGACTGTCCGCGTTGCACTGGTTGGAGCTTGACGGCAACCAACTTACTGGACTCATACCCCCGGCGTTAGGTCGACTCAGGAATCTGGAAGTCCTGCGTCTCAGCGGCAACCGCCTGACAGGGACGATTCCGCCCACATTGGGCAGGCTCTCTGAGCTATGCGAACTGGATCTTGGGAACAACAGACTGACGGGTCCCATACCGCCGGCTCTCGGCCAACTGTCCAAATTGTACCTCATAAGTTTCTATAACAACGAGCTTTCGGGATCCGTCCCGCCCGAACTGGGTGAACTTACCGACCTGGAAGTGCTGGAACTGTCTGGCAACCGGCTGGAAGGGGTGTTGCCATCTGAACTGTGCAATCTGACCAAACTGGATAGTCTGTGTGTGGCCGATAACCGATTGACGGGTAGGATCCCACCCGATCTGGAAAAGCTGCCCAACCTGACAGAGTTTGATCTCACCGGCAACCTGTTTACTGGTGACGTGCCGCCTGGAATGGAAGGCCTTGTCCGGGTCCCCCCGGATGACTTCGAATAAGGGGTCTGGGGAGATAGGGTTTTTCGCCGCGGGTGATGGGCGCTCACCAGGGGTGGCGCTATTCGTTTGCCGGCCGCCGGCGGGGCCGTTGCAGCAGGACCAGCAGCGCGAACAGAGGCAGGGCGGCCATACGGCGCCAGCGCCATGGTTGGCGGGCGAGACGGTATAGCCATTCGAGGCCGAGGCCGCGCAGCCAGAGGGGGGCGCGGGGGGCAGTGCCGGCGACGAAGTCGAAGGCGCCGCCGATGCCGAGGGCGACGGCGACCCGCAACTCTTCTCTGTGTTGGTGAATCCAGATGTCCTGGCGGGGATGGCCGTAGGCGACGAAGAGTAGATCGGTCTGCGCCGCGGTCAGGCGCTGGCGGATTAGAGGCCAGTCGGTGTCGGCGGGCGAGCCGGCGTGGGTGCCGGCGACGCTCAGACCGGGATAGAGGCGGGCCAGTTCGGCAGCGGCGCGCTCGGCTACGCCGGGGGCGGCGCCGAGGAAGAAGACGCGCCACCCTTGGGCTGCGGCCCGTTCGCAAAGGTGATAAATGCCGTCGGAGCCGGTTACGCGTTCGTTGAGGCGTACACCGGCAAGGCGTGCGGCCCAGAGGACGCCGACACCGTCGGGCGTACAGAGATCGGCCGCCGCCAGCACCTTGGCGAAGGCGGGATGGCGACGCGCAGTCATGATGAATTCGGGGTTGACGGTGCAGACCTGGCGAGTGGGCTGCGAGGAGTGAGGAGCGAGGGGTGGGGCGCGAGTTTGCCCGCCCCTGATTTCATCTTCCGAACGGTTGTCAGGGAATGGACCGGTGTGCTCAGTCTTCTCCCTACTCTTGGCTCTTTCTTCGGCGTGCGCTTGCGCGATCCAGCCGCTGACGGCGTCAAGGGTTTGCTGGAAGTCGACGCAGTCGACGCGCACGCCCAGAATCTGAACTGATGCCCAACCCTGCTCCCGCGGAGAGCTCATTTTTTGGCGGCGGCCTCTTCGAGCACGGCCAGCGTCTCGCGGGCGGCTTTTTCCCACGAAAAACGTTTGACGTTTTCATAACCTTTGGCGATCAGCTCCTGCCGCAGGTTCTCGTCCTGGCTGAGGCGCAGCATGGCTTTGGCGATTTCGTCGACGTCCTCGGGATCGACGAGCAGGGCGGCATCCCCAGCGATTTCGGGCAGGGCAGAGTTTTTGGCGCACATAACGGCGACTCCTGTGGTTTGAGCTTCGAGTACGGGTAGTCCGAATCCCTCGAACAGGGATGGGAAGGCGAAGAAAAGGGCCTTGCGCATGAGCGCGGCGACGGCGGCGTCGGGCAGATAGCCGGGGAAGTGGACGCGGCCGGCCAGTCCTTTGGCGGCGGCATGGCGTTCGTACTCCTGGCTGAGCCAGCCCCAGCGGCCTACGAGCACGAGGTCCCAGCCGATTTGTTGCCGCTGGATGAGGCGTGCGAAGGCATCGATCAGGCGCAGCAGATT
>DAOUHY010000397.1:0-3962 GCA_034428435.1 Caldilineaceae bacterium
GATGGCCCATCATGCGGCGCGCGGGGACTATGTCGGCTGTGTCGTGCTGACGCACGGTGCGCGCGTGCATGACAAGGTCATCAGCGACGAGATGCACCACGCCAGCGAAGTGCCCCCCGCCGATGAACTTAAGTCCCTTATGGCGGAACGGTCCGACGTGAAGGCTGAAGAGGCGCGCCAAGCGTGTAATCTGCTGGGCGTTGAGGACGTGTACTTTTTCGGCGCCGACGACGCGGTACTGCTCGTCACGGACGAGGCAGTCAGGCGACTGGCGCGGCTCTTTCGCCAGTTGAAACCGGACATTATCCTGACGCATTTCCCCAAGGAGGGGGACGGGCTGACCAACGCGCATGCAATCGCCGGGCAGATCGTGCTGCATGCGATGGCGCTGGCATCGGGCGTCGACCCCGGCGACCGCAATCCCCCGCACAAGGCGGCCCAGGTCTTCTTCTTCGGCACGGGCGCGGCCGCGATCCCGCGCAATGTGTGGCAGTCCGAAGGGGGGTATTACAACGACGTCTTCATCGACATCACCGACGTGGTGGACAAGAAGCTGGCTTGCCTGGACTGTCTGGTCAGCCAGGGCTACGGCGGGGTCTACGCGCGCAAGCGCATCGAGACCAGCGACGGCGCGTTTGGGATGTCCGGCGGTGTCGCCTATGCGGAGGGGTTTATTTCGCTGAATGCCGAGACCCATTACTATCTGCCGGTCACGGAGCGGGCGATGATCAATGCACGGGCTTCCGACCATGAGCGGATTGAGGAGACTTCCTACCGGGTGCCGGTTGACTGAGGACTTACATACTTGAGGCAACTATTACCTGTCCAAAGCGCGGGCCCGGCTGGCCGCGGCGGAAAAATCCTGCAGGCAACCTTTTGACTGAACTTTGCATTGATGGAGGAGCCGACCTTGGGATCGCCAACCCAATATGACCTTGATTTGAAGCTGGCGGAGCTTCGTATCAACGGCTATGTGCTTTTTGAAGACCTGATCCCGGTCGGGAAGATCGACCGGATCCTGGAGGCGTTTCTGCCCTATCTGGAGCAGGTGCGAACGCACGGCGCACCGGAAAACGGCGTGATGCTGCATGGTCGCAGCGATGACCGGCTTGTCTTTGAGGGGAGGCTGCAGGTAGTGAATCGCTATACGCTCTACGTCCCCTGGGAGCAGCCGTTTGCGGATCCGGAGATCTACGAGAACCCGGTCTTGTTGGACTTTCTGGACCGTTACTGGGCGACACAGGACTACCGCATCACCTGCTATCATTCGAACAACCCCTACCCGGGCAGCGAGTATCAGCGGTGGCACCGCGATGCAGGCATCTCCAAATTGGTGCCTCACGTCGGCCTCGAGGTCTGCCCGCATTTCGGTGTCAAGTTCCCGCTGGTGGACACGTATGAGGAAAACGGCAGCTTCGAAATACTGCCGTGTACGCAGTATCTTGCCGACCCGGAGATGGAGACACAGTACGATGAGATCCTGGAGGCCGGTGATTTCCCCACCCGGCGGCGCCTCAATCTGAAGAAGGGTACACTGTGGATCCAGGACCCGCGTACGCTGCATCGAGGCACGCCCAACCGCTCGGACCATGCGCGGCCGGAGCTGGTGATCTGCTACTCGCTGCCCTGGTTCGGTCAGCGTGTGCCAATCGAGATGACGCAGACGGAGTACGACAAGTTTTCGGAGAGAGGCCGCAGACTGCATGCTACCTGTCGGGTTATCTAGGGTTTTCTGATGTCTGAATGAACTGAGATGTGCCAGGGCAATACATGCTCTTCCGCGGAGGGCCGCGGAGAACACCTTTTTGTCCACGAAGGGCCACGAAGAACACCTTTCTCTGGGCCACAGAGTATGTTGAGGGTCCGATCGGGTAACGGCTTCTTGTGAAGAGGAAGAAGGGGATGCAGCCATGAATTTCAGCCGCGATCAGTTCCTGGAAGATGGGTTTGTGATTCTGCGGGGCGTCATTCCGCCGCAAGAGCTGGATGGGCTGCGGCGGGCCTATGAAGAGCTGGTCGAGCGGCAGAAAGTGATCTGGGCGCGTGAGCGGGGGCCGGATGACCCGCCGGGCGGTGTGTGGGAGACGCACGCCCAGCCGCGCCTGAATCTGGGGGCGCTCGCAGGCGAGATCGACGCGCAGACGGTCAGTGCGGTCGAGATCTGGCTGCACGAGAACATGCAGGGGGTCAGCAGACGCTTGCTGGGCGTGGAAGACGCGGCTGTGACCGAGATGATGCTGATGTGCAACCCGGTACGCGACCACGAGACGGGGGGTCATCGCGGCTGGCACCGCGACTTTTATCCGCCGCATACGGCGCCGCTGCAGGGATACGCGGACGATATTCTGGAAAACGGGCCGCGCTACGTGCAGTGGAATCTGCCGTTGTACGACGACAACGTTCTCTGGGTCGTGCCCGGCAGCCACAACCGTCTCAACACGGACGAGGAGAACGCGGCGATGAACGCGGATGCACGTACGCCTGTGCCGGGCGCGGTCCAGACTCATCTGGCGGCGGGTGACGGCGCGGCCTATATTCTGCCGCTGCTGCACTGGGGCAGCCGTTATAATGCAAAGATGCGGCGCACGATTCATGGCGGTTTTTCGGAGTACACGACACACAAGGAGCTGCCCTACCTTGAACATCTGTCTCCTGCGTCGCAGGAATCATTCCAGCGCTGGAACGAGCGCAGCAGGCGGGCGTTCGAACGGGCCGAGGCGGCGCTGCGGGCGGTGGTAGACGGTGACGGTGGCGCGTACACGGCCGCTCTAAACAGTCTCCATCCGGGTCGGGGCGAAAAGGGCAGGTTGCTCTCCACTATTTTTCTGAGCAAGAGCGCCAAGCGAATTCATCAACTTAAGAGCCCGGATTTCGACAGCCTTCCCGAGCAGGAGCGGAATTGGGCGACGGGCATACATCCCATGACCCTCCAGTGGGGCAGGCCGCTGGCTGATCGATTCAGCGATCAGGAGGCGGACGTCCTGTGGACGCGCTTCAAGTCTGTCGACGATCTGCTGCAGGCAGAGGAAGACCAGTGGACGCCCGGTTTTCAGGGTGAGGGGACGCGGTACTATTTCGACGAGGTGCCGGCTGACCTCAGTGTTGAAGCGTTTCTCGCCACTTTCTGAGCCGGGTCGGGCCTTCATGCATCGCATTCAAGGCAGTATGCGCGGCGCTGTTTGATCGCGGCGCCGATTGCCGTGCGAAGGAGCCTTAACGTGGGAAGCAAGCCAGTCAGAATCGGGTTGATCGGTACCGGCATGGTCGCGCAGGTGATGCACTTGCCGCATCTGTTCGAGTTGCCGGAGCTTTTTGAGGTGGCGGCATTGTGCGACCTTTCACCGGGCACGGTAGAGGCTGTGGGTGCAAAGTACGGAATCCGGCGCACATTTTCCGACTATCGTGAGATGCTGGAACGCGCCGATCTGGATGCGGTGATGGTGCTGACGCAGGACCATGCCCAACCGGCTACGGACGCATTGCGAGCGGGAAAGCACGTCTTCATTGAGAAGCCGATGTGCCACAATCTGGATGAGGCCGATGAACTCCTGGACGCACAGGCGCAGAGCGGTTGTGTGGCCCAGCTCGGCCATCACAAAATATACGATCCCGGTTATGTGGCAGGGCGAGAGCGCATCCAGAAGATGCAAAGCCCCCATTTGATCCGCCTTTACGATATCAACGGCCCCAACGACCTGTTTCTGGAGCACTATGACATCGTGCGCGTCGATGACGTTGATGCGGCCGAGAAGGAGAGGATGGGGCGGCTCCGCCAGGAGAGCATGCAACGCGCTATCGGCGTCCAACCAGAAGCGGTCATGCGCGCCTACGGTAAGATGCTGGGTCTGTCGATTCACGACATCTACATTCTGGACGGCGCCTTCGGGCTGCCTGAGCGCGTTGTCTCGACGGAGATCTGGAATGGCGGCGGGGCGTTTGTCTCGATCCTGGCTTATCCGAAC
>DAOUHY010000398.1:0-3321 GCA_034428435.1 Caldilineaceae bacterium
GAGATTGCCGGCCTCATCTTCGCCGAAGCTGCTGACATTGTAGGGGCTGTCCAGGAGCAGCTCGGACTCCCATACGCCGTTCACCTGCTTAAGACCCCAGATATTGCCGGTGACATAGTCCGCATAAAAATAGATGCCTTGCAGGGCGGGATGGTCCTGTCCGCGGTAGACGTAGCCGCCGGTAATTGAAAGCCCGCTGATGCGGTCGTACTCGACCACCGGCAAGGTCAGACCGGCGGTGGGACAGCCGGAAGAGGGATTGAAGCAGTGATTACCTTCCATGATGCGCCAGCCGTAGTTTTCGCCGCCTGGGCTGTCTGCTGGCTGGAAGTTCACCTCTTCCCAGGCGTTCTGGCCGACGTCGGCGATGTAGAGGTCACCGGTTTCGCGGTCGAATGAGAAGCGCCAGGGGTTGCGCAGACCGTAGGCCCAGATCTCGTCGAAAAAGTCGTCATTGCCGATGAAAGGATTGTCGGGAGGGATGGCGTAAGGGGCTTCTGCGGCGGCGGAGACGTCTATGCGGAGGAGTTTGCCGTGCAGGGTCTGGCCCTTTTGCCCGTTGTCCTGGGGATCGGCGGCGCTGCCGCCGTCACCAGTCCCGATCCAGAGGTATCCGTCGGGGCCGAACGCAACTTGGCCGCCATTGTGGTTGCGCCAAGGCTGGTGGAACTGGAGTAGGATCTCTTCGGAATCGGGATCGACCTGGTGGACGTCAGGATAGAGGCGGAAGCGGGAGACGCGGGTATGGAGGCTGCCGGGGTCGGTGGTGGTGTAGTTGACGTACAGGGTCCGACTGCTGGAGAAGTCGGAGGGGAAGGCGAGGCCAAGCAGTCCTCTCTCGCCGCAGCAGCTGACGCGGTCGCGGATGTCCATGAACGGGGACTGGCCGATGACACCGTCTTCAAATGCCTGGACCAGGCCTATCTGCTCGACCACATAGATGCGTCCGGAACCATCCCTGGCGTGGGCGAGGTCAACAGGATTTCTCAGGCCAGACATAGTTTCGACCAGGGTGATGGCCGGCCAAGTCGGCCATTGTTGGGATTCGGGCTCAGGGGCAGGCGTGCTGGTTTCTGCGGCGGTTGCCTGGTTCGAGGCAGGCGTGTTTGCCGGCGCCGTTGTGGGGGTAGGCGCGGCCGCGGCGTTCGCACCCGGTTGCTGGGTACTTGGCGGTTCGCTTGGGGCACATGCGGCGAGCAGGAGTGCGCCCATCAGTGCGCAGACTCTCCAGAAGGCTTTGATCTTCATATTCCGTTGCTCCTTCAGTTCGCGATCGCGGCAGATTCGCAAAGGCTGCGGCCAAGTACAAGGGCAATCATCCTACCAGCAGAGTTGCCTGACAGTCCAGTTTTGCGGGTGCTCAAGATGGGGGTCGATTCCGGCTGAGGCCGGCGGGCGACACTCATCCCCAGCGCTGCTCGGGTGGGTCGAAGAGAAAGCCGTGGAACAGCTTGCGCCGAGCCGATGAGAGACTGTTGTAAAATGGGCTTGGATAGCCCCAGTGTTCCTGGGAAGCGATCATCCAGGGGTGCTCGTAGGCGTAGTAGAGCATGGCGCGTTGACCAATTTTGCTGCTGAAAGTGCCGGCGGAGTGCCAGAGGGCATTGTGGAAGAGGATGGCGGTCCCTGCCGGCGCGCAGATCTCCGTAACCCCGGCAGATTTGCCCCACCGCTGCAGGTCTTCGCGCGTTGGCGCAGAGGCGGCCTTATGGCTACCCGGCAGGACGCAGAGATTGGCCTGGCCGGGTTGGGTCATGTCGCTGAGATAGTAGCCGATTTTGAGTTGCAGCAGAGGAATCTGCGGGCCCAGGTTTCTGAATCCGTCGTCAATGCCGTCGATATGCCATCCCAAGCCGCGACCGATGAGATCGCTGCCATGCTCGACGATAGCGTCGGAGGCATGGTGATGCGGGAGGGCATTGAGAAGGCCGGTTACGTAGGGCCAGATTGCGGGCCAGTCGAGCATTTCAAGAAACAGGGGATCGTCGTCGAGAATGTAGAAGATCCGGGTACTCTTTTCGCCCATGAGCGTGGTGATGCCGGTATGAGGGAACTCCCGCTCCTGCAGTTTGCGCCGCCGTTGTATCGCGCGGTGGAGGGCCTTGAGCAGGGCGTTGACGTGGTCTACGTCGAGGAGTTCTTCGAGGACCAGGTAGCCATTGTTGTCGAAGAAGAAGCGTTCGGCTGGCGTGGGGCTGGCGTCTACGGCCGTCGGTGTATTGTCACTGTGGAGAACGGACGCGGCTTTCTCTGCAATCTTGTGTGCCATGATTTAACCTCTTCAGGTCATTTGTATCCTGGTCCGTTGCGGCGACAGGGAGCGGGAGAGTGGTCTGGGGCGTACTACGTCTCTTCGGTGATGGCGATAGCTCGCACTGGGGATCCGTCCCGGCCAGAAATCTTGAGGGGCAGAGCCATGAATTGAAAATGGGGCTGGCCGATCTTATCGAGGTTGGTCAGGTTTTCGACGATCAAGACTTCATGGCCCAAGAGTACAAAGTGGGCGTCGTTGGGCGAATAGTCGACCGACGGAGTATCGATGCCGATCAGTTCGATGCCGCAGTCCACAAGGAAGCGGGCGGCGTCTCCTGTCAGCGCGGGATAGTGGGTAAAGTAGTGGGCCTTGCCCCAGTTCCGCGCCCAGCCGGTGTTGAGAATCACTTTAGGAGTGCGGCTGATGGCCTGGCGATGGGGGGCCAGATCACTGGCGGTGATCTCTTCTTTGGCCTGTTTGGTGGAGAGGTCAAGCAGCAGGGCCGGGCCGATGCACTGTGCCAGCGGGATCTGATCGATCGTTGCACCGTCTCGATAGAAGTGGAAGAAGGCATCCATGTGGGTGCCGGTGTGGAGGGAAGTGCGCAGGTTGCTTGTATTCATGTGTCCCGGTGTGCCGGATGGGAGGTCGGCTGGGATAGAGGTGCGCACCTCGATTTCGACTGGAGAATCACCGGGAAAGGGGGGTGTGGAAGGAGCAAGGGAATAGCTCAGATCGACAGTTCCAGGCTGCATTGGGGCTCTCCATAGAAGCCACGATCGAATGACAGCGGGGAGGGGGTGGCGGCGGGCGCCGCTGTATTTGCGTTTCGGGCCGTGCACTGCGGCAGCAGCAGTTCGATGATGTCAACTAATTCGATTCAGCATTGACAGTGTACGGACAACATACTATAATTTGGCAAATGCCATAGCTGCTATTCCGTTTCCCAGCGGTTGAACTATAGCTATCATGCGTACATTCTGCAACATCATCACCGATGGGATGCTCGACTACCTGGTTGCGATCTACGAGTTGAGCGAAACGAACGACAGGATTTCCACTTCTAT
>DAOUHY010000399.1:0-8447 GCA_034428435.1 Caldilineaceae bacterium
CCGTCCGTTGGACGAATTCTTTGCCGATGGGGAACAGATCGCCGGTCGGATTAAGGCCACGAAGCCGGCACCCGGATTCGAAGAGGTCCTGATGCCGGGCGAACCGGAGGCGCGTTCGGCTGCGAGCCGTCAAAGGGATGGGATTTCCCTAGACGATACGACCTGGTCACAGATCATCGAAGTCGCCGAGATGCTGAGTGTTGACCCGATTGTCTGATATCTAACCGGAGGATGCGCATGACACGGATATCCACTTCATCCTGGAGCCTGCACAGGGCTTTGGGGTCTCCGCCGCTTTTTGGGCCGGGCGATGCCGGGCCGCAGCAGACGTCGAACGGTGTAATCAGCCTGTTGGAACTGCCATCGGCGCTGGCACAGGCCAACATCAACACGCTGGAGATCGTGCACTTTCACTTTCCCACGATGGACAGTGCCTACGTGGACGAACTGAAGGCGGCAGTCGAAGAAGCCGGAGTTGAGTTGTTCAGCGTTTTGATCGACTCCGGCGACATCACGCACCCCGACGGGACAGTGCGGGCCGGTGAGATGGAATGGATCCGGTCGTGGCTGGATTTGACCGCCGGCTGCGGCGCAAGCCATGCCCGCGTTGTGGGGGGATGTCAGCCGGTGGAGCGCAACCACGCTCCACTGCTGGACCACCCGGTGCTGCAGCGGAGCGCGCAAGGTCTACGTGAGCTAGCCGACTACGGTTCTTCGATCGGTGTGCAGGTGATCACAGAGAATTTTCGTGAGACGACTGACCGAGCGGACCAGGTGCTGGCGATACTTAAACTGTGCGAAGGTCGGGTCGGGCTTTGCGCGGATTTTGGAAATTACAGAGGCGATGACCGGTACGAGGAGCTGGCAGCTATCTTTCCCAAGGCCGATTCAGCACATGTGAAGGCGATATACGACGACAAGGGCCGGCCGGATGAGGATGAGTTTCGCCATTCGCTGGGCATGTTGTCGGAGGCGGGGTTTGACGGCCCGATGTCGCTGATCTTCGATACTCCGCTGCATGGGAACAGCACTGAATGGGACAATCTGGCGCAGTTGAGGACGGTTGCGGCGTCTTATTGCGCCTGATAGGAGCACAGAGGCCGGGGCTCGCGATGGGATGTTGGTTCAGAGCAATGGTTACTAAGAGGTGACCAGTCCCGCATCGAGGATGGGTCCGGGGTCGTCTGCCAGTAAAGAGAGTTGCGAAGGCAAAACAGTCCATCGAAATCGATGGACTGTTCGTTTCCTACTATTCTGAAGCGATTGATTGCCGAGGCGTTGTCCGGCCGCTTGACGGCTTACCCCACCAGTTCGGCATCGAGGACGATTTCGTCAACCGAGGCGAGGGCTTTGGAGACGGGGCAGCCATCCTTGGCCTGGGCAGCGTACTCGGCGAACTTTTCGGCAGACAGGCCAGGAACTTCGGCCCGGCAAGTCAGCTCAATCTTGCTGATGGCAGGGCCGTCAGTCAGGTGGACGGCGGCCGTGGTGTTGACACTCGTGGGCGTGAAGCCATCGCCGCTCATCAAAGCGGAGATAAACATTGAGTAGCAGCCGGCATGGGCTGCGCCAATCAGTTCTTCCGGGTTGGTGCCGGATCCGGATTCGAAGCGGGAGGCGAAGGAGAAAGGGCCTTCGTAGAGGCCGCTGCCCAGTTTCATTGTGCCGGAGCCTTCGTTGAGTGTGCCGTTCCAGGTGGCAGAGGCGTTGCGCACGGACATGGAGATTCCTCCTGATTGTGATGTGCTGATGGGCGATCGGGAAGCAACCGACAAGGTTGTGAACCGGTTGGCGATTTGAGAATATTGGGTAACAACGGGCAGAATTTTAGCATAGTGTAACCGGCAAATCAAACTTTCGGGCGTTTCAGGGTGCAGTCCAGTTTTGAGGCGTGAAAGGGCAGGCACAAGGCCTGCCCCTACCGGAGGGTTGCAGGGGGTGATGGAGAGGGTGGCGCGTTTGGGAAGTGGGCAGGCACGAGGCCTGCCCCTACGGGGGATTCATGGGAATGGCGGGACGTGGGTGGGCGAAACTCGTTCGATTGGGCACTCGTTACGAATATCGACACCAGGTCGGCGAGGCATGTTGTAGGAGAGGGGGCGTTGCGGGGGCGGAGCCCCCGCACAAGGGAGGGCCGAATAGGCCCGACCGCCCAAAAGAACGAGGAGAGAGTGAAGAGAAGTGAGGAGAGAGAACTGCCGTTTCCTCTGACTCAGAGTTGATCGCGGGATGGCTATGGTTTCGTTGCTGCCAGAGGTGTAGGAGAGCTCAGCCCAATATTAGGATGCATCCGGTGGTCCAGGGTGGCAGATTCGCGTCCGCTCGCGGAAGGTTGCACCGGGGATCTGTGGCGCGAGTAGTCATTGCGCAAATTTGAGCGTGGTTCGCATTGGTTAGAATTGGTCGGGCCGGAGAGCAGAAGATGGAGATAACGAAAGCGGTCATCACCGCGGCGAGGCGTACGCAGAGAAGTTTGCCTCTGCAGACGATAATCGACAGCGACGGCGTGGAGAAGTCGGTCCTGCGCGTTCTGGTGGAGGAGGTAATCGACGCCGGTGTCGACGAGATCTGCGTCATTGTTTATCCGGGCGACGAGGCCGCCTATGCTGCGACGGTGGGAGAGCATGCGGGCCGCCTTCAGTTCGTGCAGCAGGCGGAGCAGTTGGGCTACGCGCACGCGGTGTACTGTGCGCGGGAGTTTGTTGGGAGCGACTCTTTTCTGCACCTGGTAGGGGACCACTTGTACGTGCGGCCGAACGGCGGGCGATGCGCGGCGCGCGTTGTCGAGGCGGCGCGCGCACATAACTGTTCGGTCTCTGCGGTGCAGGCGACGCGGGAGACACTGCTGCCGTACTTTGGCGCGGTGGGGGGCCACAGGCTGGCAGGGCGGACGGGGCTTTATCAGGTGGAAACGGTAATTGAGAAGCCCACGCCAACGGAAGCTGAGCAGAAGTTGGTGGCGTCGGGCCTGCGTGCGGGCCATTATCTCTGCTTCTTTGGCATTCACGTTCTGACCGCAACGGTCATGGAGATACTGGGCGGCCTGCTTTCCGCTACGGATGCGGAAGGGGGGGATCGACGCCCGGGCGCAGGCCTTTATTTGTCGGCAGCGCTGAATCTGCTGGCGCGGCGGGAGCAGTACCTGGCCCTGGAGCAGCGGGGGATGCGGCTCGACATCGGTGTGAAGTACGGTCTGCTCACTGCCCAGATCGCGCTGGCATTGAACGGGCAGGACCGAGATGAGATGCTGACGCGGTTGCTGGAACTGCTGATGGCGCGCTCGATGCAGGAGGGGGAGGAGCCGATATAGTTTTGCGCGGCGGGCGGTTGGCATCCTGCGGGGCGCTTGTGCCAGGCAGTCGGACCTGATGAGTTCTGAGATGAGTACACTGGTAGAAACAATCACTGCAGCGGATGAGGAAATCCGCAATCGCTCACTAGAGGGGTTCGCCCGCAGGGCTTCTGCAGAGGCGTTGCTGCGGGAGTGTGCGGCACTGGACCGATTGCGGCGGGAGAACGAAAACCTGTATGAGCAGGTGCGGGCGCTCTTTTTCCTGTACTCGATCCACCGGTTTCATCTGCCCGGCAAGGCGGGCATTGCCGCCAGGGGCATGATCCCGTTTCGAGGCTACGAGGATCTGCTTGAGCGCCGATTCCACGAGGCGATTGAGACGTTTTTGCGGCACCAGTCGCAGGCGGGGCCCAGCGAGGCACTATCAAGCGGGCTGGCGGCGGCGTATCGACAGCTTGGCTTCCAGACGCTGGCGGACCAGGTGCGGCGCAGCGTGCGGTCGATTGCGGGCAACCAGTGGATGTTCCGGGTAGGCCATCCGAGCGACCATCCTTTGCGGGTGCGTAGGAGTCTCCTCCGGCCGCTCGAAAGCGGACTTCACCCCTTACTGCGCGAAACGACTCCGGTGCGGATGGACCTGACGCACAGCGGCTGGAGCGACATCTTCTTTCTGGGAATGGATTTCCCTGAAGGCGCACGGGTGTTGAACGTTTCGATTGATTTGAGCGTGGACGGCGCGGGGCAGACAGGGGGTGGAGGGCCGCGTCCGCCGGTGGAGGGTTACTTTCGGGTTATTGACCGGCCGGTTTTGCGGCTGGTAAGCGTTGACCTGCAGGCGAGTGCAGAGATTACTGCGTTCGCCGAGGTCTTCGATTTTGCGCGCGACCATCTCGGGCTGTTGAAGGCCGCCCTTATTGCAGCCGGCATTGTGCCGCCGGGTATGGAGGGGGCGCACCAACCGCTGTCGGACCTGCTAACGCAGCTGGTGGGTTCCGGGCAGGGGATTGAACTGGTGAGCAAGGTGAATGACATCCCTAAGGGATCGCGTTTGGCCGTTTCCACCAGTCTGCTGGCCTGCCTCATCACCGTCAGTATGCGAGCGACGGGCCAAGTCGGTTCGCTTACGGGCGGGCTGAGCGAAGGGGAGCGCCGGCTGGTGGCGGCGCGCGCGATTCTGGGGGAGTGGCTGGGTGGATCGGGCGGAGGCTGGCAGGATTCGGGCGGCATCTGGCCGGGGATCAAGCTGATCGAGGGAAGGCTGAGTTCAGAGGGGGATCCCGAGTTCGGCGTCAGCCGGGGGAGGCTGCTGCCCAACCATCATCTTTTCGGAAGCGACGAGATCAGCGAGGAGACGCGGCAGGCGCTGCAGGCGAGCCTGGTCCTGGTGCACGGAGGGATGGCGCAGGATGTTGGGCCGATCCTGGAGATGGTGACGGAGAAGTATCTGCTGCGCTCTGAAAAGGAGTGGGCGGGTCGACAGCAGGTGATCGGTACTTTGGACGAGATGTTGGGGCATCTGAAGGCGGGCAATGTAAAGGCGATTGGGGAGGCTACTGAAAGCAACTTCCGGGGGCCGATACAGACGATCATTCCGTGGGCGGGCAATCTGTACACGGACAGGTTGATCGAGCAGGCACGCGCAGAGTTTGGCGAGCATTTCTGGGGCTTCTGGATGTTGGGGGGGATGTCCGGCGGTGGCATGGGGTTTCTCTTTGATCCGCGCATCAAGACGGCCGCGAAGGTGCGGATGCAGGAGATCATGGATACAACGAAGGGGCGCATGGAGGACGCGGTGCCCTTTGCGATGCGGCCGGTGGTCTATGATTTTGCAATCAACGAGCGGGGTACATTGGCCGAACTGCTGGGGCCGCCAGATGTGACAACACAGCGTCCGGAGGGGACCGCCGCGCTTTTGCCGGCCGATTACTACCGGCTGACGGTTCCGGACACATTGCGCCAGGACCCGTGGCTGCTCACCCCTGCGCAGCGGGCGGAACTGGAAGTTTTCGGGGCCGCGAGCGGCGGCGATCCGGCTCTTGTCGACGTACTGCCATCACTGTTCCAGCGGATGATGCCGCAGAAACAGGAGGAGGACTCACAGGATTCGCTGTCGGCGATGCTGGCGGCCAACGCGTTTGACCGCGAACAGCATGAACAGATTCGCAGCGATCTCCGCAGCGGACGGATCGGCCTGGCCCAGAACCGGCTGCCGACGCGCAGCCTAATTGAAGACGTTGCGCCAGAGGAGGTCGTCGACGCAATGGCGGGGTTGCCGGACCGTCTCGAGGAGATCGGCGCGGCCGCGCTCAGGGCGGGTGAGGCGGCGGTGGTTACCCTGGCAGGGGGCGCGGGCAGCCGGTGGAGCCAGGGCGCGGGGGTCGTCAAGGCACTGAATCCGTTTGCGCGGCTGGGAGGCAGTCATCGCAGCTTCATCGAGATACATCTGGCCAAGAGCAGGCGCAGCGGGCGACTATTCGGCACGCCGTTGCCTCACATTGTCACGACCAGTTATCTGACGCACCGGGCGATGGCCGAGGCTCTCGGCGATGGGAAGGGGTGCGGCAATGAGGGATCCCTTCTGCTGTCGCCGGGGCGGAGCATTGGCTTGCGCATGGTGCCGATGGTGCGGGATCTGCGCTACGCCAGGGAGGAGACGCCGAGGCAGGTGCTTGACGTGCAGGCGGAAAAGGTGCAGGAGAGCCTGCACGGTGCGCTGATCAACTGGGCGCGTACGGAAGGAGAGGGAAGTGACTACGTCGACAACCTGCCGGACCAGTGCATCCACCCGGTGGGCCACTGGTATGAGGTGCCGAACCTGCTGCGCAACGGTGTTCTGCGGGGGCTGCTGGCGGAGCGGCCGCAGCTTCAGTATCTGATGATGCACAACCTCGACACTGTGGGCGCGCACCTCGATCCGGGGTTGCTGGGCCTGCATATCAGCTCGGGGGCGGCGATGACCGCGGAGGTGATCGACCGGCGGCTGGAGGACCGCGGCGGAGGGCTGGCGCGTATCGACGGCAAGGTGCGGCTGGTGGAAGGGCTGGCACTGCCGCGTGAAGAGATTGAATTTCGTCTGACGTATTACAACACCAATACTTTCTGGATTCACATAGACTACCTTCTAGAGACGCTGGGATTGGCGCGGGCGGACCTGGGGGATGGGGAGGTGGTGGCGGAGGCGCTGGGGCGGATGGCGGCACGCATGCCGACCTATGTGACGTTGAAGGAGGTAAAGAAGCGCTGGGGGCGCGGGCAGGAGGACATTTTCCCGGTCACGCAGTTTGAGAAGCTGTGGGGGGATATGACGGCGTTGCCGGAGATGGATTGCAGGTACGTGGTTGTGCCGCGCGTGCGGGGTCAGCAGCTGAAGGAGGTGGCCCAGCTGGACGGCTGGCTACGGGACGGCTCCGCGGCGTACGTGGAAGGGTTGTGCGACTGGCCGGAATAGCCGGAAGGATACGCGCTACGCCAGCACGGGGTTGGGCGCGTCCGGCAGATGCTGGTAGCTGGGATCCTCTCTTTGCTTTTCGAGGATGGCGGCGATCTCACGCCACGTAGCCACGATGCCGACCGGGATGGTGGGCAGGTCGTCCTCTATGGCTCTATGGAGCTTGCCCAGTTTGTAGCAGGGCACGGCGGCATACATGTGATGCTCGATGTGGTAGTTCATGTGCCAGTAGAGGAACTGCACGAACGGGTTTACTCTAAAGGTGCGGGTGCAGAGGCGAAAGTCGGGAATGTGGTCGGTAAGGCCAACGTGCTGTGTATTGTTGCAGAGGAAGAGCAGCCAGCCGCCGTAGAAAGGGGCCAGCGTAACCAACACCGGGAGCAGCCAGAGGCCCGGGACTACGGTGAAATGCAGTGCCAGAGAAACGACGGTCAAGAGAAGATGACCGACCAGGAGAACGCGCGCCCAGTTGAATAGGCGCCGGCGCTTCTCCGTCGCATCGGGCGGGAAGAGTATGTATTCCCAGTCCCCTTCCTCGCCTTCCAAGCGCCCAAAGCTCAGGCGTACCACCCCTTTTATACGCTGGAACAGCCCCGTGGGATTGATGAGAGCGACCTGGTAGAAGGCCTTGCGCGTGAAGTCCACGGGCAGAACGACCTCAAGATCGTCGGGCTGGTGCAGGGTGTACTTGTGGTGCTCCTGATGACTGGCCCAGAAGTAGACGTGGTTGAACCAGCCGAGGAAGCTGAAGACGCGCAGGAAGAACTCGTTGAGGAATTTGGTACGAAAGACGGTGCGGTGACAGAGTTCATGGAAGCCGTTGAGGAGGAATGCGTAAAAGGTGCCATGCAGGAAGAGGGCGATGAGGAGGCCCCACCAGAGCCCCGCCTGCAGGGAAAACCAGGCGGCCGCGCCCGTCAGCGCCAGAAGGCCCAGATGGCCGAGCGATTGCAAAAGGCCGAACAGATCGCTGCGCTGATTGAGCTCGGCGAGGACGGCACGATCGATGGGGGATCTGTACCACGTGATCTTGGATTGTGCGGGTCCGTAGGTCATGGCCGGCGGTCCTTTCCATTGCGGGCATATGGCCGTTGCGGCTGCCCCGGCAGGCTGGCGGTGGTAAGGTGTGGAATATAGGGGGATTGTACCTGATTCTCGACGGGCACGCAACCGAATTGAGGCGCTGGGGTGCATCCCAGATTTGGTGTGGGAACAGTCTGGCGGGGAATCAGTGCCAGCGGTGGCTGGAGTTGGTCACCGTCTTTGGGCGAGACGCGGGGCAGGCGCCAGGCCTGGCCGTACGGTGGAGTCCGTCAGTTGGGGATGGTGCGAGGGCAGGCACAAGGCCGGCACCTACGGGGACCTGATGGGACTGGCGGGACGTGGTTTGGGGAAACTCCTTCGATTAGAGACCTGTTACAAATTTCGACACCAGGTCGATGAGGCATGTTGTAGGAGAGGGGGCGTTGCGGGGGCGGAGCCCCCGCACAAGGGAGGGCCGAATAGGCCCGCCCGCCCAGAGGCAAAAGGGGAGAAGTGAGGAGGGAGGCTTAGCAGGTTAGACCGGCGTAGAGGCGGCGCAGGAGGGGAGCCCGAGGCTGTCGAGGTCGTGATATGTCAGGCTGCGCAACGATTCAGGAATATCCAGGTACACCCGGCAGACCTGGGACGGACTGGCGCCGAGGAAGCTGTAGCGCGAGACGTGCT
>DAOUHY010000400.1:0-3078 GCA_034428435.1 Caldilineaceae bacterium
CTCTATGATCATCCTGCTTTTTTGAACCCAGAACCGCCGAAACATCCCGAATACGCGTTTCCGCGAGCCGTGTATGACGACCGCGAACGGTATTACAAGGGCATGTGCCCCAACGCGGAACGGGGGTTGGCGGCGCACCTCGTAATCACCTGGAGCGAATTCTATACGAAGGAGGATGTGATAGGGGTAGAAAAGGCCTTACGAAAGGTAGCCGATGCCTATAGGGCATAGCCTCCCGGGCCGAACTTGGAGAGCTGACGTCCGTCAGCTCTTTTTTGCATTTACATCACGATTTTTTGCAAGTCAACGTCCCTGAAACTGCGCGTCTGATAAACGCGAGTCGAACGAATTCAGGCACAATTCCCGCATCCTCGCAGCCGCATAGCGGATTGATTGCCCCAACTCTTGCCGGAGTGCATACAAGCTAACCTAGCGCACGTGGATGTCGGCGAAGTCCATGTAGCGTTCCCAGTCGTAGGTGGTTACGTCGTGCTTGCCGGTGCGTATGTGGTAGCCGATTGTGCTTCTGACGGGCTGGTTGACTGGCGGGAGTTCGGTGACGGCGATGCCTTCGGTGCCGAGGAGCTTGTAGACGGGGTCGGCGTGTAAGGCGCCTTGAAACTCGCCGTGGGGGTCGGCCCAGAGGTCGGCGTCGGCGCTGACGACGTAGACGGGGCGGGGGGCGACGAGGGCGATGAGCATGTGCTGGTCGACGGGGAGCTCGTCTTCCTTGTCGTTGTATTGTTTGAAGTTTTCGCAGAACCAGTGGGGATAGGTGACGTTGGCATGGCGGGCGGTCTCGCCGAAGCGGCGGCGGAAGAGGGCGGTGCCGCCGCAGCCGGAGTTGTTGGGGATGACGAGGGCGAAGCGTTCATCCTGGGCGCCGGCCCAGAGCGCGGTCTTGCCGAGGCGGGACTGTCCCATGACGGCGACGCGGGCATGGTCGATGTCATCGTCGGTCTCAAGGTAGTCGAGGGCGCGGCTCAGGCCCCATGCCCAGGCGCCGATGGCTCCCCACTCGTTGGCGGCGGGTCGGGTCTGACTGGCTTTGTAGTAGAGGGGATGGACGCCGTTCTGGAAGCCGTCGTCGTAGTCGGGGTCGAGGTCGCCATAGTAGATCGTTGTGATCGCGTAGCCGCGTTCCAAAATACGCTCGACCGGCCAGCGGGAGAGGGCTGTTCCGCGGCTGGCCTCGGTGGCGCGGTGGTTACGTATGCCGCGGTCAATGCGGTTGCGCATCCACTGCTGTGAGAGAGTTATGCCGGGGTCGCTGTGGATTGAATGGTTGCCCTGGAAGTTGGGGACGAGGAAGGAGGGCACGGGTTTGGGCTGGTCGTTGGGCTGATAGATGAGAATGTCCATCCGGGCGTCGTCGTGACGGCCGGTGAAGTAGACGGCGATCTCTTTGCGCGTTGCCTGGCCGTCGAGGGCGCTCTCGTCGACGGAGGTGACTTCGAAGGTCATAGCTTCGGGGCGGCCGGGTGCTTTGCCGTAGACATGCTCCTCGAACAAACGGAGGAGTTCTGGGCGGCGTTCCTCACTCCACGCGGCGGCATCTGTGACGGCGCGGCCGTCTGCAAATTGCAGTGGATCGGGCAACTCGAACTCTGGCACCTTCTCTTCGTCGTAGTTGACATCCTCGCATTCCCGCACCTCGTTGTACCAGGCGCTGGCCTGGGAACGAGTCGGATCCAGTTTCAAGGCATATTCGAAGATTTCTGCGGCCAGGGGCTTGTTGTCCTGCAGGCCGTAGGCGCGGCCGAGCACTTCGAAGGTGAATGAGTGCTGGAGCAGTTCGGGATGGATGTCCACCAGGTGGGTCAGGCTGGAGATCACATATTCCGGATTATCCCAGGTCGCCATTTCCTCAAGCAGGAGGTTCAGTTGCTCAGATACCTTTGCCATTGACTTTTCCTTGACTGGGTTGCTTGCTGCGTTGCGGCCGGTGCCGGGGCAGGAGACAAGCTCAGACCTGGAGAACGTCGCGAATATAGTCGCGGCTCTGCCTGGCGCTTTCGACGGGCGACCAGCTGGGGTCTCGTTGTGAACGGCCTACCGAGTCCTGTTCGACGATCATCCACCCCTGATAGCCTTGTGTGCGCAGCACGTCGAAAAAGGCGGGAAAGTCGACAGCACCTCGACCCAGTTCGGCGAAGATGTCCATGGCCCAGGCCTGGCGCATGTGGATTCTTTCTCTTCTCACCTGTTCCAGTTTTTGCGGCCAGACATCTTTGATGTGGAGATACCAGATACGGTCGGCGTACTGCCTGGTTGCTTCGACGACGTCGCCGCCGCCATAGTGGTAGTGGCCGGTGTCGAGACAGAGTCCGACCAGTTCCGGGTCGGTCATGTCCATGATGCGGGCAACCTCGGCGGGGGTCTCGACATAGGTGCCGGTGTGGTGATGGAAGACGGTCTTGAGGTTGAAGCGTTCTTTGCAGAGGGTTGCGACGGCCTCCAGGGTTTTGGCGGCGCGCTGCCATTCTTCGTCAGTCCAGCCGTCGCTGCCGTCGGCGGCGACGGAGCCGGCGACCTCCAGTCGTTTTGGCGTTGTATCTCCGGCGATGATGATTTCCGAGACATTGAAATAGGCAAGCAGCGCGCCAACGCTTTTTACGCGCTCAAGTAAGGGGTCGAGCCCTCCTTCCTGCCCGAGGGGCAGGGCCACATAGGAGGAGGCCGCCTTCAGGTTTCTTTGCGCCAGTTCGGCGCGCAACTGGTCAGGTTCGGCGGGGAAGAAGCCATTGGTGCTGATTTCTGTTCCCTGGTATCCGGCCGCTGCGATTCCGTCCAGCATCTGGGCAAAGGTGAGACCGCTGGTCTTGCTGTCGCCAAAGGAAAGGACGTCCCAGCTGATGGGGGCGCTGCCTATCTTTACGTTTAACATGAGCTCTCGCTTGGTGGAATTTCTGCTGGCGCCTGAGCACCTACATTCGGATGGACTGGGGAAGGGGGATGTATGGACTGAGCCGGCGCCTGGCTAACGTGCTGCAGTACCGGTCTTGCTGTTCAGCGGATGGCAGCACCGGTCTGGTCGTCGAAGAGGTGAAAGCGGTTAAAGGAGAGGCTGAGGACATC
>DAOUHY010000401.1:0-2928 GCA_034428435.1 Caldilineaceae bacterium
GACGATGTTGCGGGCGTTGGCGGTGATGTCGACGAAGCCGCCGACGCCGGCGGTCACATGGGGACGGGCGGCAAGTCTGGAGACGTTGATGTTGCCCTCGCGGTCGATCTGCATGAAGGAGAGGAAGCAACGGTCGAATCCGCCCCCCTGGAAGTAGCTGAACTGATCAGGTGAGGGGATGATGGCCTGCGTGTTAGCGGCGCAGCCGAACTGGAAGCCCCCCAGCGGCGTGCCGCCTACGGCGCCCTGCTCGATTACCCAGGTTACGGCACCGTCCAGCCCCTCTTCCAAGAGTACGCGGGGCACGAGCGCGGAGATGCCGAAGCCGAGATTGACGGCTTCGCCGTCGCGGAGCTCGAGCGCGGCGCGACGGGCGATTACCTTTTGCAGGCCCCACTCTGCCAGCTCGAATGTTTCGGAGGGGACGCGTACCTCGCCGCTGATGGCGGGGTCGTAGTCGGTCTGGGTGGTCTGCATGGCGTCGGGGACGACCACGACGGCATCGACGAGAACGCTTGGCACGCGCACGTTCTGGGCGAGGAGGGTGCCGGCGGCGACGCGGCGCTCGACCTGAGCGATGACGACGCCGCCGTTGTTGTGGGCGGCCAGGGCGACATCGTAGGCACCGAGAAAGGCGCCTTCGCGCTCGAAAGTGAGATTGCCCAGCTCATCGGCTGTGGTGGCCCTGATCAGAGCTACGTCCGGGTGCAGGGCACGCAGATAGAGCCACTCCTGACCGTCAAACTCCACCAGTTGCACGATGTCTTCGCGGGTGCGCTCGTTCATGCGGCCGCCCTGGCGCCGTGGATCGAGGAAGGTGTCCATGCCCAGTTGGGTGAGGACGCCGGGGCGTTTGGCCGCGGCCTCTCGCAGTTGGTGGAAGATGAGACCACTGGGAATATTGTAGGCTTCGACTTCGTCTTCGTAGATCATGCGCCAGATGGCGGGCGATTCCATGGAGGACGGGCCCGAAGGGAGGGACCCGGCGATCACGCGCGCCAGCAGGCCGGGGCGGGCGATGTGGTCGATGCCGTCGATGCCATACATGTCGCCGGCGGCGATGGGGTGAATGGTGGTCAGGTTCTGCGGATGGCTGTGCTGGTCAAAGCGCTCGCCCAGGGCCCGCAGGAGTGCGTCGGGGCAGAGCAGTCCGCTGGAGGAGTTGACGGCGACCATGGCGCCGTCGGGGATGAGAGCTGCGGCTTCGGAGAGGGTGACAAAACGGGTGCGCGGCATTGGTCGAATTCACCTTTTGCGGGCGAGGCGGGCACGTGCATACGAGCGGAAGGGATGCGCGCGCCAGCGGAGTAGGGATTGCTCCATTATAGCGGGACGGACGTTTGGCGCAAGGATAGGCGCATACGGCCTTGCCCGAAGGAGGCGCGATGTTGGAACAGGGTGTGGGGGAGAAGAGGCGGGTTACGTGCGCAGGCGGTGGTAGGCGTGGTCGCCCACGGCAGCAGTGGCGGCGCGGCCGATTTCGTCGGCCTGCAGGAGGGCGGCCCAGGAATTTTCAGGCGTGACGTCGAAGGGCTCATTGTCCATGAGCGGGGTTGCGGCACTGTGGGCCATGGCTTCTTGCAGTGCGGGGCCGTCGGCTGCGGCGTCAATGGAGAGCTGGGCCAGATGGGTGGGCAGGCCGATTTCAGCGCAGAAGCGGGCGACCTGTTCGCATTCGTCCAAGGACTGCTCCAGAGTCAGTTGGGTGAGCAGCCCCATGGCAACCATCTCACCGTGCAGGTAGTTTGCGCGTGCGACGGGCAGGCGGGTGAAGCCCATGGCAACGGCGTGGGCGGCGGTGACA
Source organism: Caldilineaceae bacterium (assembly GCA_034428435.1). Classification (GTDB taxonomy): domain Bacteria; phylum Chloroflexota; class Anaerolineae; order Caldilineales; family Caldilineaceae; genus Bin5. Next base: position 1,805 of record DAOUHY010000401.1, read on the forward strand.
CCGCCGCTTTCGAAGCCGATGCCGCTCAGGAGAGTATTGGCTTCGATCACGCGCTCCAGGGCGGGGTTGGTCTCGGCGCGGTAGTTGGCTTCGGCGGCGGCAACGCCATCGTCGAAGACAGTCTGGGCGCAGAGTTCGGCGATGGCCTGGGCGGCGATTGTAGGACGTCCGCCGATGACGGCGCGGCCGGCCGGGTTGCGGTAGCAGGTGCGGGCTTCGTAGCGGGTGGCGAGTGCGTCGCCCATGCCGGCCACCAGGTAGCGCACGGGCGCGGCCGCGATCAACTGTGAATCGACCACTACAAACGCGGGGCTGTCGGGGAAGGACTCGCCGCCGTGGGCGATGCCCTCGTCGGTGTAGATGACGGATAAGGCGGAGCAGGGAGCGTCGGTAGAGGCGATGGTGGGGACGATGACGACAGGGATATTGAGCCGGACGGCAACGCATTTGCCGGCGTCGAGACATTTGCCGCCACCGACCGCGATCAGGCTGTCGAAGGGCGTGTCCTTTGATCTCAGGCTGGCGGCGGCGCGCTCGATTTCGGTGTAGGAGCACTCGCCCTCGAAGATTTCGACCGTTGCCTCGATGTGCATGGCGCGCAGGCCGCCGAGCAGTTGCTCGCCGTGGCGGCGCATTCCACCGGAGCTGATGTAGACAGCGGGCCGAGTGCTGGGGACCATAGCCAAGAAGCGGCCGAGATGGTCGAGAAGACCGGGCCCTTGCACGTAGCGTGCCGGCGCGATCAGCCCGGTGGGCGGTGTGTCCCGGTCTGTGCCTTCGAGCGAGAATATGGGCTTGGGGGAGAAATCGATTTGGGTAGTCATGGTGTAGGTCAGTGGTTAGTGGGCGCAGGCCGTGGTGGTGTATGCAGCATTGTCGTCGGATTCGCTGGTAAGCGCAAGGGGGGAAGGCTGCCGTCAGAGGGTCAACTCGGTGATGCGGTCGGTAATGACGTCGACGAGGCGCAGGTCGTAGTCGAGGTGGGGCGCTTCGAGGAGGGTGAGGTTGGGCTGGCGGCGGCGCGGGAGGCGTTCGCGGCGGAGAACGGCGGCCTGCGCCTGGATCCCGAGGGCCGCAACCGTCGCCACACGTACACGCAGCCGTCGGACGACGGCGCGACGTGG
>DAOUHY010000402.1:0-4198 GCA_034428435.1 Caldilineaceae bacterium
CGGCTTCATCTACTACTCCGAACGCGCCAAAGAAGACGAAGAAGCCCACGCCGCCTACCAGAAAATGCTCGCCGCAGATATGAAGGCCAAGGGCAAGATCTGACCCGCCCTCGACTCGCCCCACAACCGAACTGCCCTACTTCAGCGCCGGACCCGGCGTCCACTGCGTCGCAATCGGCTCGGCGCTGCCCTCGTACACGATCCGCAGCGGCTCCATACGCGCCTGCAACGCACTCCCCGTCCCCGTCTCCCCGTTCCTCGCCTCCAGCGAATAAATCGTCGCCTGCGTACGCTCCGGCAGTTCCACAAAACGCGGATAGTACCACATCGTCAGCACCGTTCTCCGCTCGTCGCTCAGGTTGGCATGAGACGCGTGAAACAGCCTCCCGTAACCCATCACCAGGTCTCCCGCCTTCACCGGCACGTCAATCTCCCCCTCCGCCCGCTGGAAAGCCGCGTCCTCCGGATTCGCATAAGTCCTCAACTCATCCGTATGCATCGGCGCCGTCTGGTCATGCAGCGCATGCCGCTTCCGGTGCGACCCCGGAATAACCCGCAAACAGCCATTATGTAGGTCCGTATCCGTCAGATAGTACATCAGAAAACACTGGATCGGCTGCCACGTGTAGCTCACTGGATCATCCCAAAAACGCCCGTCCTCATGCCAAAACAGCGGCGGACTCTGCGGCGGCTTGCTGATAATTCGCCCGTGCCCGAACTTAGGCTCCGCAAACCCCAGCGCCCCCAGCGCCGCCAGCACCCCCGGATGCGCAATCAACTCCGCCAGCACACTGTACCGGTACGCCATCGCCCAGTCGATCAGCACCATGCTCCCCGTCGTCCGGTTCTGCTCGAAGTGTGCCGCCTCCTGCGCCCCAAGCACCCCGTCGCTCCACGCCCGCAACGCCCCCACCAGCTCCGGCTCCAGCACCCCCCTGAACACCACAAACCCGTCACGCACAAACTGCTCCCGCCTGCTGACATCAACCACGCCCATTTCAATTCCCCCTCCTCTCATGCTCCCGCCAGCGCTCTCAATCTCGTCCACCCCGCCATCTCAGCCAATTAACCACTGACCACTGACTAATGACTTATGCCTACTGCCCTTCAGCTTCGCCGCCATATGCTCACCTATCATCACCGTAGTCAAATGCGTATTCGCCCGCGGCACCTCAGGCATAACCGAGGCATCAATAACCCGCAGACCATTCACGCCAACAACCCTGCACTCCGAATCCACAACCGTCGCCGGGTCTTCGACCGCCCCCATGCGGCACGTCCCCACAATGTGAAAACAGTCGATACACGCCTCCAGCAGCCAGCAATCCAAAGCCTCGTCGCATACTGAAGCGTCGACACCTGCCCCACTCTCGCCATAAAGATCGCCCAATGAAATCTCCTCGGCAATCCCCCCAACTGCCGGATGTCCCGCCACCGCAAACAACCGTCGCACGCCATCCCGAAGCCGTATCAAATCTCTCCGGTCTGACAACATCCGCTCCTCGATCTCCAGCTCCACCCGCGGGTCGGACGAACTGATTCGCAGTTCCCCCTGCGAAAACGCCTGAAAAACCGACACCACGATCACACCCCGTTCCAGCGCCTCCCCCTCAATCCCAAACACATTGCAGCTGGCCATCATCATATCATTGCGCCCCGCGCCCGCCATCCCCGAACTGTACCGAACGCAGCAGTTCGTCCGCCTCGCATGAGGACCCCCAGCCCGCGCCGCAGGACGCAGCTTGAGATGCAGCCCCACTGTCGGATGGTCCCGCAAGTTCCGGCCAACACCCGCCAGCTCGACCACCCGCCTCACCCCCGCCGCATCCAGGACCGCACCCGGCCCAATCCCCGACCGCATCAGAATTGCCGGCGAATGCACCGCCCCCGAACACAGCAGAATCTCCCTGCCCCGCAAAACAGCCCCTCCGCCTTCAACGCCGTCTAAGCGCCCCACTCGCACACCCACCGCGCGCCGCCGCCCTCCAACTCCTTCCTCCCCCCCATCCCCCTCAATCTCCACCCGCTCAACCAGCGCCCCGCCAACGATCGTCAGATTGGCCCGGCCCCGCGCCGGCTCCAGGTAACCGTCATTCGTCGAAACGCGCCGGTCATCCCGCATCGTCAGCGCCACCGGCGACACACCCGTACTGCCCGGCGCATGATAGTCCTCCGCCCACCCGTACCCCAGCCCGGTCGCCGCCTCCCGTAGCGCCAGATCCACCGCGCCCCACTCGTCCAGCGGCACCCGACTCAACGGCACGGGACCCCCGCGCCCATGATACGGCGCATCCCCGAAGTTGAGGTCATCCTCCATCAGAATGAAAGACGGCAACACCTCCCGGCCCGACCACCCGGCACAGCCCAGCGCCGCCCACCGGTCGAAGTCCTCCATCTCACCGCGCAGCCCGATCAATCCGTTTATCGCCGAGCTCCCACCCATCCCCCGCCCGCGCACAAACGGCGCCGCCTCCTGCCTTTCAGTCCGCCGCGCCGCCAGCCCCGGCCACTGGTACGCCTCCCTATACGCCTCTCCCTGAAGTATCTCACCGTGATTGTGACTCCGCATCGCCGCCGGCGCCTCCCCTGACCTGTAATCCGGCCCCGCCTCCAGCAACAACACCGTCACGCCCGCATCCTCCGACAACCGCGCCGCCAGCGCCGCCCCCGCCGAACCCGCCCCCACAACGACATAGTCAAAAACCCGCTCCAGCATCAGCCCCAACCCTCATCCGTCCACAACTGACCCACCATCCACCCACTCCGCCAGCCATCCCGAAAATCCAAAATATCCTGCAAATCCTGATTCAGACAAAAAAGGCGCCCTTCGCGGAAAGTAACCCGTCCCCTCGCCCCACCATAGCACCTGCAACGAACCCGCCGAAGCAACCACAACCCAGCACCATTCCGGGATTGACAATCCCGGAAGCAGCAAATATAGTTGATTTGTAATCATTATCTTTATTCCCATTTCATCCCAGAGGCGAGAAAGGCAAAGAAGAACAATGAAGAAACTCCTTCTCACGCTCCTTATCGTTGTTTTCCTGATCGGAGTCGGCGCCCCGCTCTATGCACAGGACGCAACCCTTACGCTCGAAAGCCTGGCCGAAAAAGTGGAGGCAATGGTCGAGCTCGTAACCTCCCTATCCGACCGCATGAACGACTTCGAGGTCCGCCTCGCCGCGCTCGAAGCCACCGACACGCCCACCGCAACGCCCACACCCGCGCCTACACAAACACCGACGCCAACAGGGACGGCCACACCCATTCCCACCGCCACCTCCACCTCCCCCACCGTCTCGATTAACAGGGCCATGAACGTGCGCGCCGGCCCCGGCACCAACTACAACGTCATCGGCCAGGCCTCGCCCGGCGACCAGTACACCATCTCCGGTAAAAACCCCGCCGGCGGCTGGTGGCAGATCATCTTCGGCAGCCAGTACGGCTGGGTCTATGCCCCGCTCGTCACCGCCACCAGTCCCGAGCTCGTCCAGGTCGCCCCCGCCATCCCAACGCCCGCAGCAACCCCGGTACCCACCGCCACACCGGTCCCGCCGCCGCCCGCATTCGCCTACTCCCTCATCGACAGCGGCAGCTGCCCCGGCAACGATCGGCAGACCTTCTTCGAGGGCATCATTCGTGACAGAAACAACAACGTCCAGAACAACGTCTGCGTTCACATCGCCTTCAACGGCCCCCGCAACACCAAATGCTCGGGCTGCGGCAAAGAAACAGGCAAATGGGGCTTCTCACCCTTCGGCGGACCAGCCTCATCCGGCACCTTCGTCGAAATCTGGGTCGTAAACTGCCCCGCCGGCGTCAACACCGATGGCAGCCACAACTCAAAGGACTTCTCCAACCTCTCGCCGCTCTCCCCCAAGTGGTCCATGACCATCAGCCACAGCGTAGGCTGCAACAACATCACCTTCAAGCAAAACTAGCCAGCGCACCTGTCCAACCAGCAACGCCCAATCCACACGGCGGAACCGAACCCCCAGGTTCCGCCATGCGCCTTCCCCCACCCACCCCAAACCCAACCCATGCCCAAAAACTTCGCAAATAACAATAGCGCCACAACGAACCACTGACTGCTATCTGCTGACTGCTATCTGCTGACTGCTATCTGCTGACTGCTATCTGCTGACTGCTATCTGCTGACTGCTATCTGCTGACTGCTATCTGCTGACTGCTATCTGCT
>DAOUHY010000403.1:0-6844 GCA_034428435.1 Caldilineaceae bacterium
CAGTCCGGATTGGCCAGAATCTCGCCCACCTCCGGCGCCCGCCCGTTCGGCAGATAAGCCCGCGCCGAACTGGGCCATTCGTTTTCGAATTTCTCCTTGAGATTGGCCAGTGAACCGTGCAACCCCGGATAGACCGGAAACCCTTCTTCCGTCAGCTCGATCGTCGGCTCCAGCACATCCTTGAGCCGCAGGCGCCCAAACTGCTCCAGCGCCGTCGTCCACGAGCCGAACGCACCCGGCACGGTCGCCGGCAAAAAGCCGTCGCCCGGTATGATCTCGATGCCCTGTGAGCGGAACCAGCCGATGGTGGCGGCCTTTGGCGCATAACCCTGTCCGTTGATAGCGTACGCCCGCTTCTGCCGCGCACAATAGATGAGGATCGGGACCTCGCCCCCGATGCCATTGGACTGTGGCTCCAACACATTGAGCGCGAATCCGGCCGCCACACCGGCATCGATCGCATTGCCCCCCTTCTCAAACATGCGCGAGCCCGCCGCCGCCGCCAGATAATGACCGGCCGAGACAACGCCGTGGCGCCCCATGAAAACCGGGCGTGTTGTAAATGACATGGGTTTGCTCCCTATGCTCAGACCATATCTGTCTTTTGGAATGCCGGCGCCGTATTACTAATCCCAGTCTTCACGTGGCGGCCAGAGGACAGATGCCCCAATCGCCCTGCCTTCGGGTCGCTCAGCCACCCAGTCCTCGGTCGTATCCCGCCACCTGATGAAATGGGGGGTCTGCATGTGCGCCTGGAACGCGGCCTCGTCCTCATAGACCTCATACAGCCAGATCGTGTTCGGATCGTCGCCATCCCGGATCACGTCAAATCGCAGACAACCGGGCTCATGTTCCACCGAACCCTGGGCGTCCAGCAATATCTCTTCGATGAACCGCTCCGTAAACTCTTCCTTGATCTTTAAGGGGGCGATGATGACATACATGACCGTATTTCTCCTCTGTGCGATTTGGGAAATGTAGGGACTGTCGGGTGACCGTTGGTGGGTGTGGGGGTTGTCTACAGTGGGTAGCCTATCACAGTTCAGAATAGTTTGCGACCCGATTGACGACGCCCTCGAGCGAAGCCCGCCGGATTTCATCCAGCTCGTCGGCGCTGAAAACACCTGCCCTGTACAGGTTCCGATACTCGTCCGAAACGCTCTGGTCGAATATCATCGGGTCGTCGGAGTTGACAGTCACCGGCACGCCGTTGTCAAAAAGGAGGCGGATCGGGTGACTCGCCATGTCGGGCACCGCATCCAGCATCACATTGCTCGTCGGGCACACATTCAGTCGAATCCCGTTCCCCGCCAGCCAGCGCATCACCTCCACCGACTCCGCCGCGCCAATACCGTGCTGGACCTCGTCCAGCTCCAGCAATTCAACCGTCCGCCGGACCTCCTCCGCGCCCCCGAACTCGCCGACATGCGCCTTCAACTTCATACCCGCGGCCTTTGCCTCTGCATAGAGTGATTCGACTTCCTCGGGCTCGCACGCCTCCTGGTGGTCGTACAGATCGATCGATTGGAAAAAACCCAACCCGATGGCCTCGTGCGCCCGCGACATCAGCTCCGGGTCCGACGCGGCCTGACGGGGAATGCCTAACTCCGGGCGCAATTCAATCTGCGGCTGGAAACGCGCGACCAGCTCTCGCAGATGCCCCACGACCCCGGTCAAACCGTCTGCATAGTACGCCGCGCGTCGAATGTCAAAGCTTATCTCCATCATAACGACACCGTCCCCGATCGCGTCGCGAAGCGCAGACTCCGCCACGAACTCGATGGTCTCGCGGTTTCGCAAGTGGGGGTCCAGAACGTCCATGGCGTATACGATCATGCCCCCCAGCTTATTCATCTTCTCTGGGGGAGGTTCCAGCCTGCAGCCCAGGCGGCGCACCAGGTTGTGGCGTCGTGTGCTGAAATAAGCGTGGCAGTGCAGGTCGACCTTAGGAGCCGCCCGCAACGCATCCCAACTGTCCTCTTTAAGTGCCTCTACGAAACTCTTTTTCATGGCCGTTCTATGGTATCTCAGTCTCTCGGTTCAAACTGTTTCCCAGGGGACTCTCTCCCCCTAGATCCTCACGAAGTCCAGGCGGCATCATCCCCGAGCACCGATTCAAGATACGCCCGGCTCATCCTCGCCGCCTCTCGCGCCGCCCGCGGCGCACGCGGCGTTCCATCCAGTTCAACGTTGACCCAACCGCCAAAGCCGCCGTTCTCCGCCAGTATGGCGAAGATTTCAGGCATCGGCAGGATTCCGTTTCCGATCGGCTCGTAGTTCACGTAGCCGCTGCGGTCGATCTCCTTGCCGTCGCCGTCCCGCTCGTAGCTGCCGTTCCAGTCCTTCAGATGGACGTGGACGATCCGGTCGCGATACGTGCGCATCACCTCCAGAATATCGCTGCCTCCCTTGGCGATCTGCCCCGTATCCGGCGCGAATCCGATCAGCGATGCATCCACCAGCCCCAGGATCGTATCGATGTCTTCGCGGGTCTCGATAGCCGTCCTCGTGTGCGGGTGCAGCCCCACCGCCAGTCCGTTCCTGTGGCAGTATTCTCCGATCTGATTCAGAGCATCGGCCAGTCGGCGAAACTGGTCCGGCGTATAACCGCCCGCAGGCCGCGGACCCCCTTGCAGTACCAGCGTCTCGCCGCCGGGCAGCGCACGCAGCGCGTCAGCCTCCCGCTTGGCACCCTCCAGATCGGCAGCTGCCGTATCCGGGTTGATCCACTCCTTATAGCAGTACGCCGCAGCGGTTGGAATGCCAAAACTGTCCACCAGGCCGCGGTATCCGCCTGCCCTGCTCCCATCGAGTTCGAGAATCTTGAACGCGAAAGTCTCAAAGCCCTGATAGCCCAGTTCGGCAGTCTCACGATACGCCTGCTCAACATCTCCCGGTATTCCCCAAGTGATCCCAGTATGGCCAATCTTCATGGTCCTCTCCTCACAATAAATGCCCGGCTGTAACGCTGCCCGCCTGCCGCCGGCACCCTACATAATTTGGAACCCACCGTCCACGTACAGAGACTGCCCTGTCACGTAGCTGGCCTTGTCCGAAGCAAGAAAAGCCGCCACCTGCCCAATTTCGTCCGGCGCGCCCGCACGTTTCAGCGCGATGCTCTCCAATACAATTGGCAGGATCTCGGGGTCCTTCATCACCCAGCTTGTCATGTCCGTGTCGATCAGACCCGGATTGATACAGTTGACGCGAATGTTGTGCTCGGCCAGCTCAACCGCCAGATTCGCCGTCAGCGCCTCAACCGCCCGTTTACTCGGCGCATAATGCGCCCGTCCCGGCAACACCATCCCCGCCTGCACCGAGCCAATGTTGACGATCGCGCCCCCGTTCCCACTGTCGATCATTTGCCTTACCGCAGCCTGCGCACACAGAAACTCGCCCCGAAGGTTGATGTTGGTCACACGCTCCCACTCCTCCGGCGTAATCTCCAGGAATGGCACGATCGACTCCACGCCCGCGTTGTTCACCAGGATATCCAGACCGCCCAGCTCCGCCACCACCCGGTCCACCATCGCCTGGACCTGGTCCGGCTGGGCAACATCGGCCATCGCCACCACCGCCCGACCACCTGAATCGCGAACCTCCTGCGCCACCGCCTCGGCCTGTTCCGCCCCCTCTACATCGTTGACGGCCACGTCGGCCCCCTCCGCCGCCATCGCCAGGCAGATGCCTCGCCCTATCCCGCGGCGGCCACCGGTTACCAGCGCAACCTTCCCTTGCAGAATTCCCATCTCTACGCTCCTTTTCCCTTTTCAGTTTCGGACCTGTCACGCCATCTTTCGCGCACATTCGGCGAAACGTAGCGCCCCGTTTCATCGCCCTGCGGCGGGAAATCTCCTGTATCGCACATCGCCAGAAACGGATTGTCCCGCACCTCAACCGGAAACTTGATGACCGAGCGGCGCCTCGCCGACTCATAAATGCCGATCATCACCTCGGTAACCTTGCGCCCGTTCTCGCCATCCAATGGATGCGGCGCCCCCGTTTCAATCGTCCCGATTAAGTCCTTGATCTCGAGCCCAATTGCGCTGACAGGAGCAGGCCTCTCGATGTTTATCTCTTCGACTTCGCTGCCCCGATAGATGCGCAGCGCAGGCGCATTCAGAAGGTCGGCGCTTCGGAATACGTCGCCGTAGAGTTCCAGTCTGCCCGCATCGCCGTGAATGATGAAATGATGGTAGCGATGGATCTCATCGTTCCAGCTTGGGTCCAGCGAATGCTGCCGCCTGACCCTGCCATCGAATGCGGGCGAGCGTGCCATCCAGCCCCAGACCATGCTGGCCCTCACCTGGTTCGTGAACGCCAGGAAGGCAATCCCCGCGTTTTCGCAGCGGTGACCGTAATACTCATAGCCTTCATGCCCGTCCACCTGTCCCAACAGATGATCGACTTCCGGCTCTCCCAGCAGCGCCAGCAGCATATGAATAGTGTGTGTCCCGTCCGTCATCAGGCACCCGGCCTTGAGCGAGGCCTCAGCGGAAACGACGCGGCCGATCGCACCGTCGGCAATCAGCTCCCGGGCGCGCACGTATTGGGGCATATAATGGCGCTGGTGGCTGATCGTCAGCCGAGAGCCGGACGCCCGGCACGCCGCCAGCATCTCGTCCGCCTCCGTCAGATCCATCGCCATCGGCTTTTCACACACGATCCCCTTCGTCCCCGCCTGCGCCGCCGCCACCACCATCTCACAGTGCAGCGCATCGTGCGTAACCACCGACACCAGGTCCGGCTGGATCTCTGCCAGCATCTCCTTGTAGTCGGTGAACAACCCCTCAGCGCCCGTCTCCTCGGCGAAAGCCTGCAGAGCATCATCGGAGATATCGGCCCCCGCCGCGATCGGAATACCCAACTCCTTGTACGCCTCCATATGGCCCCGGGCCATACGTCCACACCCGATCACCGCCGCTTTGTATTCAGTCATTGGAGTTTCCCCTGTCGAAATCAATGGCGAAATGCATGTTTCAACTACGGTGCGCTGTGGTTGCCGCACGCGCCACCGTCTCGTCGCGCAGCCGTCGCGCGTAGTCGACATTATACTGAAGCCGGGCCGGAATAATCGTCGCCCAATCGATGTCCTTGCTCTCCTCAGGACGCGGATGGAGACCGGCCCTTAACTGCTGCTCGCCTCGCCACAGATGCCGCACAAAGCGGGCCATCCGGGGCGGCGTCAGGTCGGTAAAGCTCCCGAGGAACGCCTCGTCATACATCGGAATCGGGATAAACCCCCCGCTGTCCTCAATGTTCAGATGAACGTTCGGATTGGCCTGGTAGAGGATCTCCACGACCGCCGGCAGATCGACAAGGCCCCGCCCCAGCGGCGCACCACCCTGCCAGTTATAACCTTCCGCGGTGGGATAGATGCACGTGTCTTTGAAATGGGTCGTATGCACGTAAGGCGCCAGCGCCCGCGCCGCGTCTACCGGATCCTCGAGCAGCCCCAATGCATTGGCCGTATCCAGGTTGACCTGGACGTGCTCCGAGTCGACCGCTTCAATGATGTGTACGAGCTCCAGCGAAGTCAGATCGACATGCAACTCCATCGTGATCACTGTGTCGAACTCCGCAGCCATCAGGCTCAGCTCTCGCAATACCTCGATCGTCAACTCGATTTGTTCCGCCAGCGTCGGCGCAGCAAACGTGCGCTCCTTGAGCAGACCAAAACAGGTATTCAGTATCGGAGCGTTCAACTTCCTCGCCAGCGTGAAAAGAGGCTTCCACTCTGCCACCATCTCGGCCACGGTCCGCCCGCTATCACCGGGGTTGACACCGGCGCCGGCCAGTTCAAGATACAGCCCGCGGGCCTCTGCCTCTTCCGACAGCCTGTCCACATAGGCATCGTCGCGCCCTTCCAGCAGCCTCGCCGAAAAATGCAGACCCTCCAGACCGTGGGCCCTCGTCAGTTCCAAGAGCTCCAGCGGATCGAGGCTTACAGCTTTCAGCGTAAGGGCGTCAAGACCAACTTTCATGGGCACTCCTCTCTAAGTTTCTGTTAATCGCGTCTCCATCTTCAGGAGTCGCCGCCGTTAAAAGTCAGGCCAGGGCTTCGCCCATCTTAACTGCCTGGAAAGTCTTCATCCGCACCAGCAGCCACAGTGTGCCCACCGCGGCCGCCAGTACCATGATCAACATCGCCGTCACCAGCTGCGCGACATCGTCCCACGCGATCTGCACGACAAACGGCGGGACCAGATCGGCCTGGTCGTGCCCAATCTGGTAGAAGGGTATGAAAAGATAGCTGCTCAGCAGGCCCAGGTAGCTGCCCGCAGCAATACCCACCGTCGTAACCGTCACCTGTTCGCCGCCAAGCGAGAAGACAAGTTGGCTAGTCGATAGTCCCATCGCCCGCAATATGCCCAGCTGAATGAACCGCTGCCGGAACGACAGCGCCGAATAAATCACCAAAGCCAGCATACTCAGAATGGCTACGGCGATGAAGCCAACCGAAAGAAACCCGAATAGCCCGACCCGCGCCGGCCTTGCCTGCGCCTCCGCAAGCTCCGAATGCGCATCCTCCATCGATATTATCCTGTAGCCAAGTTCGTCCAATGAACTTACCAGAAGTTCCGGATCAATGGCTTCCTCAGTTGCCAGCCAGACCCTGTAAGGGACCTCGTGGCCAATCAGAGAAAAGATGTAATCTAGGTTGGCGACAAAAAACTCTCCGTCCTGCGGGTAGACGGTCGGAAACAGCTCCATTGCCCCCACGATCTGAAAATCGAACGTCGCATTACTTGCTTGGACGAGCCCGCTCAGCGCGATCGTATCGCCAATCTGTAGCCCGAGAGCGTCCAACATCGATTGGCTGACGATGACGCCGCTATACTCC
>DAOUHY010000404.1:0-16297 GCA_034428435.1 Caldilineaceae bacterium
CAAATCAGTCGACGACAACTGGCCCCGCTTCCTCGAAGTCTGGACGCCCCTCATCCGCTTCGCCGAAGACCACAACGTCAAGATCGGCATCGAAAACTGCCCCATGGCCTTCACCGGCGACGAATGGCCCGGCGGCAAGAACCTAGCCCACACGCCCGCCATCTGGCGCCGCATGTTCGCCGATATCCCCAGCGACAACTTCGGCCTCAACTACGACCCCTCGCACATGATCTGGCAGCACATGGACTACCTCAAGCCAATCCGGGACTTCACCGACAAGCTCTTCCACGTCCATGCCAAGGACGTGCGTCTCGACAAGCACCGTCTCGACGAAGTCGGCATCATGGCCACCCCCCTCGAGTTCCACGTGCCCAAACTGCCCGGCCTCGGCGACATCGACTGGGGCCAGTTCTTCTCCGTGCTCAGCGACGTCGGCTACGACGGCCCCGTCTGCATCGAAGTCGAGGACCGCGCCTACGAAGACTCGCTCGATAGCCGCAAAGCCTCCCTCGTCCAGAGCGGCCGCTATCTCAAGAACTTCATGCCCTGATCACGCCAACCAACCGAACACTCGGAAACAGTCCATGTCTCTCGAATTCGACATCCGCAGCATCACCGAAAACAGCGGCGCCGAAATGGCCGTCTCCGCCCTCCACCTCGAGACCGGCCAGCGCACTGACGTCGACGCCGAGCGCGTCTTCCCGCTCTGCAGCGTCCTCAAGATCCCCGTACTCGTCGAAGCCTTCCGCCAGATCGAAAAGGGCCTCTTCGCCCTCGACGACCGCTGGCAGCTGACCACCGCCGAAAAGAACCTGCCCAGCGGCATCCTTGTCTTCTTTGACGACGGCCTCGCGCCCACCGTGCGCGACCTGCTGACGCTCATGATCGTCATCAGCGATAACTCCGCCACCGAAATGGTCATGCACCGCCTTGGTGAAGGCAGCATAACTTGCACCATGCACAACCTGGGCCTCACCGACATCCACATACCCCTCACCATCCGCGAGCTGTTCGACGACCTCCTCCCCTCCTCCGACCCAACCCAGGACATGCTCGCCCTCGCCGCCGGGCCCCTCAACCGCACCGGCATCTCCTACAGCCTCGGCCCCGACAACGACACAGGCACACCCGCCGCCCTGACCGAACTCCTGGCCCTCATCTGGCGCGGAGAAACCGTCAACCGCGCCGCCTGCGCCGCCATGCTCGACATCCTCCTCAAGCAGCATCTCAACGACCGCCTGCCCCGCTACCTCCCGCCCGGCACGCCCTGCGCCCACAAGACCGGCACCCTGCCCGGCATCCGCAACGACAGCGGTATCATCTACGCCGGCGACTACTCTCACGTCGCCGTCACCGTCTTCTCCCGCTGGGATGACGAAGCTGTCTCCGACGACCCAATCGCCAGCAAAGAACAACCCATCGCCATCGACGCCGCCTTTGGCCGCATCGGCCGGCTCCTGTACGACACATTCTCTGAATCCTGACCGCATCGATGCCTGAATTCTCAACCCTCATCCGCAACGCCCGCATTGTCGACGGCACCGGCAACCCCTGGCAGTACGGCGACCTGCTCCTCACCGGCGACCGCATCGCAGCCGTCGCCCCGCCCGGCGCCATCCCCACGACCGGCGTCGCCGAGCTAGTCGATGCCTCCGGCCTCGTCGCCTGCCCCGGCTTCATCGACATTCAGAGCCACTCCATCCTCTCCCTCATGATCGACGGCCGCTGCCTCTCCAAGATCACCCAGTGCGTCACCACCGAGATCATGGGCGAAGCCTGGACGCCGGCCCCCGTCGCCGGCCGCCACACCGACCCCATGGGAAACTCCATCCTGCCCATGCCCATCAGCGACGAATGGCACGAAAGGATACGCCGCTGGACCCGCTTCGGCGACTGGCTGCAGGCTGTTGCAGACGCCGGCGTCTCACCCAATATCGGCTCCTTCCTCGGCGGCGGCACGCTCCGCCACGTTGGCAAAGGTATGGAAATGGGTCGGCCCTCCGCCGGCGAACTCGAACTCATGCGCCGCACCATGGCGGAGGCCATGGAGGACGGCGCCTTCGGCGTCTCCTACGCCCTCATCTACCCCCCGGACTCCTACACCGACACCGACGAGCTGATCGAGATCTGCAAAGTCGTCAGCCGTTACAACGGCCTCTACATAACCCACATGCGTTCGGAAGGCGCGCAACTCTTCGAAGGGCTGGAAGAGGCCCTGACCATCGGCCGCCGCGCCGACCTCCCCGTCGAGATCTACCACCTAAAAGCCTCCGGCGCCGCCAACTGGCACAAAATGCCTTCCGCAATCGCCCGCGTCGAAGAGGCCCGCGCCCAAGGCCTCGACGTCACCGCCGATATGTATCCCTACGCCGCCTCCGGCACCGGTCTCTCCTCACTGCTGCCGACCTGGACCGCGGCCGACGGGAATTTCTTCGAGAATCTGGAGGATCCGGGTGTGCGTGCGCGCATCCGCAAGGAGATGTCGGATGACCCGGCCAGCAACGGCCAACCTTCTACGCGCGGCGGCGCCGCCGGCGTACTACCTGTCGGTTTCCACAAAGAGGAAAACCGGCCCTACATCGGCAAAAACCTCGCCCAGATCGCAGCCGAAAGAGACCAGGACTGGCTCGACTGCACCATCGACCTCCTGCGCTCCGAAGGCCAGCGCATAGGCACCATCTTCCTCTCCATCAGCGAAGACAACCTGCGCACCCAGTTGCCGCTATCCTGGATCAAGTTCTCCACCGACGCCGCCGGCGTCGATCCGGCCTGGGCAGCTGAACTCGGCCCCACCCACCCCCGCGCATACGGCACCTACCCCCGCGTTCTCGGCCACTACGTACGCGAACTGCGCCTCCTCACCCTCGAGGACGCTGTCCACAAGATGACCGGTGCCGTGGCCGACCGCCTCGGCCTGCGCCTACGCGGCCACCTGCGCACCGGCTACTACGCTGATGTCGTTCTCTTCGATCCGCACACCATCAGCGACCGCGCAACCTTCGCCGACTCCCATCAACTCTCTGTCGGCGTGCAAGACGTATGGGTCAACGGCCAGCGCGTACTGCGCAACGGAGAACACACCGGCGCCGTACCGGGCCGGTTCGTCACAAGAGATTAACCGTTTCTTGGGTTTCGACCTTCAGGAACGACAGTCGGGAAAAGGAGGGTACCAGAAAAACGAGGAATTACAAGGGGGATTCGCCGTCCCCATTCACAGCGCCAATGCGCTTCAACTCTTCATCCAGCCGCAACCGGTGCAGCTCCATCCGCCAAATGGGGAGGCTGATGTTCAAGCTGACGATACGCCTGTTCAGCTCCCCTACGCGCGCTTCCCAATCGCGAACACTGCGACGCCAGGACCGTGCAAAAGCCTCTCGCTCACTCCCAGCGGCCTGCACACCCGCGCACGTCTGCTCCCATCGCCGCTTCATCTCCGCACGCAGCGCTTCGATCTGCGCCAACAGCTCCTTGCGATCACCGATCCAGCTCGGCGCCAAATTGTTGTCCTTGAGCAGCTTGTTGGCCATGCGCATATCGTCTGGCTCGTTGGGGAATCGGTCTAGGCGCAGCGGCTGGCCTTTGCCCGGAAGATTCTCGAAGGCGCCGTTTGCTGCCGCCTCATCTAGCTGCTCTGTTATCAGATCCTGCCATTCGTTCAGCCCCCGCCGTCGGCCGCGCCGGCGAGGGACATTCCCGACTTTCGGCGAAGACACCTTCTCTGTTGCACCCGGCTTGTCTTGCTCGCCCACAACCCCCTCCATCTGCAATCTGTATGTGAATCCTATCACAAAGCGTAGGCGACTCTCAAACTGGGATCGCCCCACTGAAAGGTGCCATAACCAAAATGAACTACGTTTTACAGCTGTTTTGGAGTCCCAACGACAAAAGACTTCGCGCGCTCTGGCGCGTGATTCTACATTTCCTATTGATTTTCGCCGGACTGCAGATCACCTCAGCTATTCTGCGTCCCCTCTTCTCAGGAGCCGAAAGCAACAGCGATAGCGGCCCGGACCCCATCGCAAATATGGTGGCCCTGCTATTGACCGGCTTGGTATATGTCGTCGTAACGATCGCCGCGGCCAAATATCTGGATCGCCGCAGTTTCAGCGATTACGGTCTCGTCTGGAACACACAGTGGCGCCGGGACCTGCTCTTCGGCCTGCTTCTTGGCGGTCTCCTGATGGGGGGAATCTTCGCCATTGAGCTTGCCATGGGATGGATTACGATCGAAGGTATGTTCGTTACACTTATGCCCTTCCCATTCTTTGTGGCCTTCCTCATCTTCCTGGTCCAAATGACGTTGGTGGGCACCTATGAGGAGCTCGTCTTTCGCGGCTATCAGATCAAAAACATAGCCGAGGGCCTCAACCTCGGCCCCCTTAGTACCAGAACTTCCCTCTTCCTGGCGTGGATCGTCACCTCCATCCTCTTTGGACTGATTCACGCCGCCAACCCCGGCGCAACTGTAGGCACGACTCTCAAGATCACGCTGGCAGGGATCTTTCTCGCACTGCCCTTCCTTTTGACCGGCGAGCTCGCCCTCTCCATCGGCGTACATATCGCCTGGAACTTTTTCCAGGGCAATGTCTTCGGCTTTCCGGTCAGCGGCTTGACCTTTTTCCGGACCACTATTTTCAATACCGTTCAGGGCGGCCCTGATCTTTGGACTGGCGGTGGATTTGGCCCGGAGGCAGGGCTGCTTGGCTTCACAGGCATAATTGTCGGCTCCCTGGCCATGATCTGGTGGGTGAAACGCACTCGCGGCACACTTGAACCATCACTTTCTCTCGCCCAATACCGTCGGCCTCCGGAAAACTAAAGTCCATAGCGAACTGTTCTGACTCTTCGCAGGTCAGAGTACGATATTCAGAATGTGCCCGCAGGCGTCCAAACGTCGCACCCAGACTCAATCGCTTCCTGCCGCTGCTCTTTAACCCCAAAGAAAGGCGCTCTAAGGTGAAACGTATTCTGCTCCCGTTCTGGAATTCCGATGACAGGCGCCTGCGAGCCCTGTGGCGGCTAATCCTCCATGTTGTCCTGGTCGCCGTCCTAATTGTCGCGCTCGACGTACTCCTTTCACTTGCATCGGAGGATCTGGCGGACAGCTTTGCCTTTGGCCTCGTTGAAATGGCCCTGCCCGGGCTGGCGATCGTCGCTGGCACCCTCCTCGCAGCCCGCTTTCTGGACCGCAGGCCCATCTCCGATCTCGGTCTGCAATTCTCATCCCACTGGCGGCGTGATCTCGGCTACGGGCTGTTCCTGGGCGCATTCCTCATGCTGCTTATCTTCCTTGTCGAACTGGCCCTGGGCTGGGTCACGGTCGAAGAAATCTTCCTCACGAACAGGTCCGTTCCCTTTGGCCTGGCCATTTTCTGGCCTCTGACCCTGTTCCTTGCCGTGGGCATATACGAGGAACTTCTGTCGCGCGGGTATCACTTCAAAAACCTGGCTGAGGGCCTCAGCTTCAGTCCCATGGGCCGGAGGAGGGCCATTTTGCTTGCCTGGCTCATCTCCTCAGCAGTTTTCGGGCTCCTCCATGCCGGCAACCCCAATGCAACTGTTATCAGCACCGTGAACCTCTTCCTCGCCGGCCTCTTCCTGGGGCTGCCTTTCCTTCTGACCGATCAGCTGGCCATGCCGATCGGCATTCACATAACCTGGAACTTTTTCCAGGGCAACGTCTTCGGCTTTCCCGTTAGCGGAACTTCCGCCAGCGAAACAACCTTCATCGCCGTGCAGCAGGGCGGTCCCAACCTGTGGACCGGCGGCGCGTTCGGTCCCGAGGCCGGCCTGCTTGGCATCGCCGCGATAATGGTCGGTTCGCTCCTGGTCGTTTGGTGGGTGAAACGCACGCGGGGGTCGGTCGGCTTCGCCCTGGCTGTGGCCGAGTATCAGTCGCCCGCCGGTAACGAAAGTGTCGCCGAACAACCTCCTATGGAATAATGATTGCCAGTCCGACTGGTGCCGGTCAATGCCGTTTGGAGAAACACACAGTGAGCACAAAGTTATGGGGAGGACGCTTCAGCGGCACACTCGACCCGCTGATGGAGGAGTTCAACGCGTCGATCGACTTCGACCGGCGCCTCTGGCAGTCCGACATCCACGGCAGCCAGGCCTACGCGCGCGCCCTTGCCAGGGCCGGGCTCCTGACCGAACAGGAAGCCGAACAGATCGTCGCCGGCCTTGAGCAAGTGGCTTGTGAATGGCGCGCCGGACAGTTCGACGTCCAGGCCGGTGACGAGGACATCCATACCGCCAACGAACGCCGCCTCACCGAACTGATCGGCCCCGTAGCCGGCAAGCTCCACACTGGCCGCAGCCGCAACGACCAGGTCGCGACCGACCTGCGCCTGTGGCTCCGAGAAGAACTCAATACCTCTGAACAGCAACTGCGCACCCTGATCGGCGTCACCGTCGAGCGCGCCGCAACCGAAATCGATCTCCTCATGCCGGGCTACACACACCTCCAGCCCGCCCAGCCCACCCGCTGGAGCCACTGGCTCCTCAGCCACGCCTCGGCATGGCAGCGCGACGCCCAACGCCTCCAGGATCTCTACAAGCGCGTCAACCTGATGCCGCTCGGCAACGGCGCCCTCGCTGGCAACCCCTTCACCATCGACCGCCACCGGCTCGCGCACGACCTCGGATTCGACGCGCCCACCCCCAATAGCCTCGACGGCGTCAGCGATCGCGACTTCGTCGCCGAGGCGCTGTTCTGGGCGACAATGACCATGATGCACGTCAGCCGCTGGGCCGAGGACCTCATCATCTACTCCAGCCGCGAGTTCGGCTTTGTCACCCTCGCCGACGCCTACAGCACTGGCAGCAGCCTCATGCCCCAAAAGAAGAACCCCGACTCGCTCGAGCTACTGCGCGGCAAATCAGGGCGCGTTTTCGGCAGCATGAGCGGGCTTCTGATGGCCCTGAAAGGGCTGCCCAGCACCTACAACAAGGACCTCCAGGAGGACAAAGAACCCCTCTTCGACGCCATCGATACCCTGAACCGCGCCCTGCCAATCGCCGCCGGCGCGCTCGCCACCCTCACCGTCAACCGCGAAAACATGACCCGCGCCCTCGTGCCTGAAATGCTCGCCACCGACCTGGCCGAATACCTCGTGCGCAAAGGCGTCCCCTTTCGCGAAACGCACCACGTCGCCGGCGCCGCCGTGGCCCTCGCCGAATCCCAGGGATCTGAACTCACCGACCTGTCGCTGTCAGAACTTCGAACCCTGCACCCCGCCTTCGAACAAGACGTGGCCGATGTCTGGAGCTACGAACGCAGCGTGGAACAGCGCGACGCAATCGGCGGAAGCAGCCGGCGCGCTGTGCAGGAGCAGATCGACGAGCTGCTATTCTGGCTACGCAATGCCGCCCCCGAGTAGCCCCGTAGGCTGCCCATGCGGCCGCCGTCCTCAATATCTGTCTGTGAACCTTGAAGGGGAACAGGGGTCTTAAGGCCAGTTGGCCAGGGGCAGCGCCTGCTGGCTCCCACCAGCCAGCCGCTGGAAGAGTGCGATCGTGTTGCGGTCTTGGGGAACGTAGGCGGAAAGATAGAGATCGCCCTGATCGCTCAAGCTGATGTCCGTAAAAACAGTGTAACCCACCGGCCCGTGCACCCTGTGCGTGTATATATGGCTGCGCAGCCGGCTGTTTATGTCCTGACTGCGTTCGCGGCTCGCCGACCAGAAAACCGGGAAGTCGGGAAATACGGAGAGCGCAGTGAATAGGTGTCGAAACCGTTCCGTGTGGCGGTAGCGCAACGTCATCGCCCGCCACTGCCGCATAACCGTCATTGCATTCGAATGCCAACCGTTTCCCAGCACCCGCCGCAGCGTCGAATCGGGCGCAAAAAGCATCCCCAGCAGGTTGACGCCCTCTGCCGTAGCCTTGGCTTCGCTGATCTGTGCCATGCTGCAACCGTGAAATGCAATCATCGCACGATTGATGCCGATGATATTGCCAAAAGTATCCATAAGAAATGCCGGCAGGCCGATCGCGCTCAGCGAAGCCCAGGCCTTCTCCAAGACCTCCCTGTGGTCGAGATCGGCGCGTACGACCGCCCGGTCCGAAGACTGACTGGCCATGGCAAAAAACTCCCGCCGTTCCAGCGACGTCAACTCAAATGCCCGTGCCAACTCCTGCAGAACCACCCCTTCCAATCTCGCCTGCCTGCCTCTCTCAATCTTGCTTACAATTCTCTTGGTCAAGCCCGTCTCATCGGCTAATTTCTGCTGGCTCCAACGACGACCCGTGGCAAAGTCGATCTGCTCTCTTCGCAAGGCGGCTACGATCTTCCCGAACGTCTCGTGTTCCACTGACTTCTCCGTTGTCTCATGTCAGTTCCGTCCATCGACCCCAAGCTGATTTCCTCCTGTAACATATTAGCAGCCTAAATTTGGAATTCAATGGGTTTGGGCTCCAATTTTGGAAACCGAGAGTCCCGGTTTCGGGACATTTCCTGACAGACTTCAACAGAGCCAGCAGAATCCCCTTCACAGTCTTAACCAGCGGCCAACAAAAGTCTAAACTGCTACGTCTTGGCCAATTCGCGACCTCATTTCAGATAAACGCCGACCTTTTCTCTCTCCTCGCTTCTTTGGGCGGTCGGGCCTATTCGGCCCTCCCTTGTGCGGGGGCTCCGCCCCCGCAACGCCCCCTCTCCTAAAACATGCCTCGTCGATCTGGTGTCGATATTCGTAACAGGAGCCTAATCGAAGGTGTCTGGCCAGACCACATCCCGCCAGTCCCATCAGATCCCCGGACGTGCCGGCCTTGTGCCTGCCCTCGCGCCCTCTCCAACTGACGGACCCCACCGTACGGCAAGGCTTGGCGCCTGCACTACGTCTCGCCCTACGCCGGTAAACACCGCCAACCACCGCTGGCACAGATTCCCCCCGGACCACGCCCATCCCAAATCTGGGCCGCACCCCGCCCAAATTCCGTTGTTGACAAGGAGCACAACTGTTGTTAGAATGGCACATCCAATACCGCCCAATCCGCCGCACTGACAATGCAATAGGAAAAAGCGAGACATGGCCAACCTGATTGAAGTCCGCAACCTCCAAACGCAGTTCTTCACCCAGGACGGAATCGTCCACGCGGTGAACGGCATCACCTATGATGTCGCCGAGGGAGAGACGGTCGCAATCGTAGGCGAATCCGGTAGCGGCAAAAGCGTCGGCGTCATGTCCCTCATCCGCCTGATTCCCGAACCACCGGGCAAAATCGTCAACGGTGAGGTGAATTTCGACGGCCAGGATCTCCTGCAACTCAACGAAGAAGAACTGCGGCAGATCCGTGGCAATCGCATCGCTATGATCTTTCAGGACCCAATGACCTCCCTCAATCCGGTCCTGACCATCGGCCGCCAGATCACCGAAGCCTTGGAACTCCATCTCAACATGAACCGGGAGGAAAGCCGCGCCCGCGCCATCGAGCTATTGGAGTTGGTCGGCATCCCCGACGCAGGCGCAAGGCTCGACGACTACCCCCACCAGTTCTCCGGCGGCATGCGCCAGCGCGTCATGATCGCCATGGGCCTCAGTTGCAACCCCCAGCTGCTTATCGCCGACGAGCCGACGACCGCCCTCGACGTCACCATTCAGGCTCAGATCGTTGACCTCGTCACCCGCCTGCAAAGCGAGCTCGGCATGGCCATCATCTGGATCACACACGACCTCGGTGTCGTGGCCGGTCTGGCCGACAGAGTACTGGTCATGTATGCCGGTTTCATCGTCGAAGAGGGGCCCGTCGATGTGATCTACGGCCAGCCCAGGCACCCTTACACACTCGGCCTGCTGCGCTCTATCCCGCGGCTGGACCTGGGTAGGCAGAAAAGGCTCATCCCTATCGAGGGCCTGCCGCCCGACCTGCTCGACCCGCCCCAAAGCTGCCCCTTCGCACCCCGCTGCCCCTTCGTAATCGACAAATGCCTTGAAGAGAATCCGCCGCTAATGGCGATCAGTGCCGTTCGCAGCTCAGCCTGCTGGGTTGATCTGTCCGACGTTGAAATCTATGACACAAGCGCCGACGAACAGGTGGAGGCCGTCGCATGACCATACAGAACTCTGATGCCGCAGGCGCCGCGTCTGCTCAGGAAACGAGCCAGAACGATGTACTTCTGACTGTATCCAACCTGAAAATGCACTTCCCCATCACCCGCGGCATCATCCTGCAGCGGCAGGTGGGCAGCATCAAGGCCGTCGACGGCATCACCTTTGATCTGATGCGCGGCGAAACCCTCGGCCTCGTAGGAGAGTCCGGATGCGGCAAATCCACCACCGGCCGCGCCATCCTCCAACTCTACGAACCCACCGATGGCGAGGTCGTCTTTGAAGGCCAGGATCTGACCAATATCAACAGCGGCGAACTGCGCCGCATGCGCCGCCGCATGCAGATGATCTTTCAGGATCCCTACGCCTCCCTCAATCCCCGCATGACAGTCGGCAGCATCGTCGGCGAACCGCTCGAAGTTCACAAGATCGGCGGCTCCCGCCGCGAACAGCAGCAGCGCGTCCAGGAGCTTCTCGAAATCGTCGGCCTCAATCCCTACTTCATCAACCGCTACCCGCACGAGTTCTCTGGCGGCCAGCGTCAGCGCATCGGCGTAGCCCGCGCCCTGGCGGTCAACCCCTCATTCATCGTCTGCGACGAGCCGATTTCAGCGCTCGACGTCTCGATTCAGGCGCAGGTGATCAACCTCCTCGAGGACCTGCAGAGCGAACTGGGCCTGACCTACCTCTTCATCGCCCACGATCTCTCCGTCGTGCGCCATATCTCCGACCGCATCGCCGTGATGTATCTGGGCAAAATCGTCGAGCTGGCCGACCGCGAAGTCCTCTACGAAAACCCGCTCCATCCCTATACCCAGGCCCTCCTTTCCGCCGTGCCGATTCCCGACCCGCAGGTCGAAAAGAAAAGGCAGCGCATCATTCTCGAAGGCGATGTTCCCAGCCCTGCCGAACCGCCAACCGGCTGTAACTTCAACACACGCTGCCCGCAGGTGATGGACATCTGTCACCAATACGAACCATCTTTCACCGACGTGGGCGACGGGCATCGCGTGGCCTGCTTCCTTTACGACCAGGTCGAGGCCCTGGACGAAAGAGGCCAGACGGTCGCAGTATCCGCCTGACCCGATTGAGCAGAGTGCAGCCAGGCTGCCTCCCTCCCATCCACATAGTCTGACCCGCCGCTGTACAAGGTTCGTTGGGCGACTTCCCGTCGCCTGTTTCCGGCTGCCCGTAGACTGCAGCCCCCCTCTGCCCCCTTCGCAGTCCGTTTGTCTCCCCCGACCTCGCCTGCCCTCTTGCCCTACTCCTCGGCCGCCCCGCTACGACCCTGCAAAAAACAGAAAATGCTTTCCCTGACCCCCGCAGCCGCCAGCTCCGGCTCCTCCGTCAGCAGGCTGGCGTCGCCGCCCAGAAAACCCAGTTCCAGGATCGCCGTCGGCGTCGTCGGCAGCACCTTGCGAAACGCATGGTAGTAGGTCATGTCGTGCGTGATCGAATGGAAGTGCAATGGCAGGCCCGTTGCTGCCGCGTACTCACTATTGATGCAGTCGACCAGCCTCCTGTCAGTTGCCGGAATCGCGCTGTTCAGCGGATAGGCTGCCTTGAAGCCGCTGGCAGCGATACAACTGTCCGCGTGCAGGCTCAGCAGAACGTCGGCGTCCAGCCTGTCTAACCGGGTATCATATTCATCCAGCAACAGGACCACCAGGCCCGCGTTCTCCAGCTCCGTCTGCACCAGTCCCGCAATATGCGCCACTACCTCGGCCTCCACCAATGTAGGTGCGTTGATGTCCCCGCAGATGGCGCCGGAATCGTATCCGGCGTGACCGCTGATCAGAGCGACCGTTTCCAGTTCTGGTGTTGGTGTGTTCAGAGTGCGTGTCGGTGTGATTAAAGTAAGCTGTTCTATCGGACTAGGCAGCAGGTAGTTCACGCCCGTCGCAGCCAGAAAAACGATGCCCCCAAAGAGGATGACGCTGATAATGAGGAAAACACGCTGCAACCTGCGTATCAGAACAATTCGCATATTCGCATGAAAGGTTGACTCAGTTGCCAACCTCCGTCTACTTCGGCTTCCAGGAAAATGTCCAAGCTCCAACGCCCGCCGAATCTATCCGCCCTTGGAGCCCATTTCGCGCTGCTAAAATTGTACCCTCTGCATTTGGGTTGTCAATACCTTGCCGCAACCCGTGAATCCCAATACTGGGGCGAACATACCTGTACCTCCTGAACCTGACAAGCTACCTTTAGCTCCCGTTCCCATCTCCGGCGGATCAATCGGTACTGCTCGCTCCTCACTTCTCTTCACTCTCTCCTCGCCTTTTGGGCGGTCGGGCCTATTCGGCCCTCCCTTGTGCGGGGGCTCCGCCCCCGCAACGCCCCCTCTCCTACAACATGCCTCGCCGACCTGGTGTCGATACTCGTAACAGGTGCCTGTTCGAAGGTGTCTAGCCAGACTACGTCCCGCCAGTCCCATCAGATCCCTGTAGGTGCCGGCCCTGTGCCTGCCCTCGCACCCTCCCCAACTGACGGACTCCACCGTACGGCCCGGCCTGGCGCGTGCACTGTGTCTCGCCAAAAGACGGTAAACTATTTTAGCCACCGCTGGTATGAATTCCCAGCCAGACTGTTCCCTCCCCAAATCTGAGTCGCACTCTCCGCAACTGCCAGTGGTCAATGCGCCGATTCAGGGCACTTTCGTCGTCAACTTCCCGCCTACATCCATCCATCTCCGAGAGAGAACAATAGCAAAAAGGTAGATTTTGATAGAACAGAATCGCCTGTGTACAATACACCCTGTCTATGAGCGAAAACGCCTCCTTCTTTGACTCCCCAACCCAGTCTCCAGAAGGCGGAGCCGGCGGCAATGTCCCCGGTCTTCCGTCGTTGCAGTCTCTTGGCGCCATACTGCGAGACCGCCGCGAAAGCGCCGGCATCCCACTGTCAGAAGTCGAACACGCAACGCGAATCCGCCAGAAGTACTTGGCCGCCATCGAGGCCGACGAGTGGCATCTCCTGCCCGGCGAGGTTGTCGGCCGCGGCTTCCTCCGAAACTACGCCTACTATCTCAATCTCGACCCCAACCAGATGATCGACCGCCGCCGCGCCATGGCCGACAATAGCCTCTCCCGCACGCTGGCCAGTACCAGTACCGGTGTCAGGCTGCCCCCCGTGCGCCCCGTGGACTACCGGCCCCAGGACGTCGACCTCGAACATACCGCCTTCTCTACCCGCCTGTCTGAGTCCTTCGAATCCATCCGCGACTGGCTCGTGCCCGTAATGGCGGCACTGCTCATCGTTCTGGTTGTGCTGGTAATCGTTTGGAGCCTTAGAGCTATGGGAGGAGAGATCGGGAGTGCGCTGTCTACCTTACAGGACAGAATCTCCTCGACCCTTGAAGGCAGTCGTGTTCAGCAAAACGGGACAGCCGGCGGCTCAGACGGCTCCGGCGGCACAGACCAATCCGCATCCGGCGCCGCCCCGGCCGCGACAATTGTCATCCCTACTTCGACAGCCACACCCACCCTGACTCCCACCGCCACCAACACCCCTCTGCCGCCGCCAACCCAGACCCCGGTACCCACCGCCGCCCCCTCGGCTACGCCTACGCCAACCCCCTCGCCAACGCCCACCGAGGAGCCGGAGGAGGAGGTCGCTCCTCCCCCACAGCAGGAACCGCCGCCGCCGGCCATCGTCCCGGTAACCTGCGCCGACAGCCGCCTCGCCATCTCCTCACCCGGCATCAATCAGACCGTCAGCGGCGTCGTGCCGATTACAGGCAGGGCCACCCACGAACGGTTCAACTTCTACAAGCTGGAAATCGCGCCCGGCGCCAACGCCTCCCAGGGCTTCACCTGGTTCGACGGCAGCGACAGATCAGGCGAAGGCGGCGCCAAAGGCCCCCCCGTCGAAAGCGGGCCCCTGGGCAACTTTAACAGTACCGGGGTCGCCAACGGCGCCTACACTATCCGCCTCACAGTCGTCGATACAAGCAGTAACTACCCCACCCCCTGCCTGGTCACGATCAACGTCCAAAACTGACCGGCCACTCAACCTCTGTTCCCGTCTCGGCCCGCTCCAACGGCGGAATCCCGTCGCGCCGGCAACAGCCGGATAAAGGTGACGTGCGGCGGCGCACCGAATCGCACCGGGACCCCCTCACCCAGCCCGCGATGGACATAGACCTGCGTCTTCCCCCGCCGCGAGTAGCCCGACGCCTCCCCGCGCGACAACTGTTCAGTCTGCGTATAAGTGGGGCCAATCAACGGCAGCACGATCTGTCCGCCGTGCGTGTGGCCAGCCAGAATCAGGTCCGCGCATGCGGCTGCCGCAGCCTCGACGATGTCCGGATTGTGTGACAGCAGCACCGTGGGCGCGTCCCGGGGAACGCCCTCCAGACTTCTGTGCAGGTCCGGCTCGCCTTCCATCAGGTCCTCGATACCCGCCAGGTAGACGCCCGTCCCACCCAATCGCACGGCCCGGTTGTCCAGAAACTGCATGCCCCGCTCCTCTAACGCACGGCGTAACCGCCCTATGTCATTCACCCCTGCCGGCTCACCGTCAAATCGGTTCGAAAGCAGGTACCGCCCAAAGCGATACAGATCGCCAAGACCTTCACTGCTGAACTTCACATTCTCCGAAGAATGACGGGCGCCATTGTAACCGCCGTTTTCCGCCTCCCGCGCCCGGAAAAGCCGCCATGAATATAGCGGCGCCCTTCTCATGTTGTAATAGACATGGTCATGATTGCCCGTAACCGCATAGGCGCCCAGGCGGGCCTTGGGGATGCTGTCGATCAACGCCAGAACATTGTCCAGTCCGCTGTCTCTGTGCAGAAAGTCGCCCGTATGAATCAGCAGATCGATCTCTTCGCCCGCCGTCGCCCGCCGCACCTGCTCGATCTTCGCATGCTCACGGCGGTCCGCCCCTCGAAAATGCGTGTCTGAAAGGTGAAGGATGTTCAACCCCTCTGCCGGCACCCCCGCCCTGTCCCGCAGCAGCCGCACCGCCAGCCTCTCCGTTCGCACGTCAAACGGCTCATACAGAAACGCGTAGCCGCCAAGTGCCGCGCCCAGCCCGGCTACAGCCCCCAGCCCGGCCCAAAGTACAGGTGCGCGCCCCCTTCCGCCTGCATCTCTCAGACCAGCTTCGCCAAGCGCAGGACGGCCGCCTTTCAGGCCTCTTGCGGCTTTCCCGCTTCGCTCTTTACCTGTAATCATTCCTGCCTCTGACCTCCTGGAGACCGCAGCCGGCAACTACCTGCCCATACCCGGTACGAAAAACCAATAGTACCGGAGGAAACGCCCTTTGGCAACCGTTCCGACCACTCCCAATTAGGCTGTTGCACTGCTCACCGCCCGACCAATTCCGCTCCCCCTATGATTTTCAAAAGTCTTGTGGACTCGCCTTTCAAAGTGGTATAATTCCACCGCAACCCCAACCTGACACGCCAAACTCTCACCACAGTCGATTCAGCACAGCAGCTTTCAAGGAGATCATCGATGAATCAGCAACTCAGCAGACGACGTTTCTTGCACTTCTCCGGCGCCGCCCTCGGTACGGCAGCTCTGGCCGCCTGTCAACCTGCCGCGCCGGCCGCGACTGGCGAGATGAGTGAAGAACAACCGGCCGCCGAACGCGTCCAGATCGAGTTCCTCGGCATGCCTGGCAGCCCCGATCTCATTCCCGAAGAGCAGGAGCTCTTCCACGACGAGAATCCGAACATCGAGTGGGTTCTGGTCCAGCAGGCCCAGGGCACATCCCGCCTTGAGCAGCTCATGGCCCTGGTCGTGGCCGGCACACCGCCCGACACCTCCCGCGTCGAGAGCGACGTCTACCGTACCTTCGCCCACCTGGGACTCCTCCTCCCAATCACCTCCTACATCGAAGCCGATCCCGAATTCTCCGCCCCCGACTACTGGATCCAACCCCAGGAAGGCGACCGCCAGGTCTACCAGGGTGAAAGCTACGGCATCGGCTCCTGCTGGGTCGCCCCCCACTTCTACTACAACGTCTCCCTCTTTGAGGAGCTCGGCGTAGAACCCCCCAGCAACGATCCCGAAGAAGCCTGGGGCTGGGACGACTTCCTCGCCATCGCCACCGAGCTGACCGTCGACGTCAATGGCAACCACCCCGGCGACACCGACTTCGACGCAAACAACATGGAACGCTGGGGCGTCAACTGGCCCACCTGGTGGATCCCACTCCATGCCGCCGTCCAGTCCAACGGCTCAGACTGGATCGACGCTGAGTCCGAGAAAATCGTCCTCGACAGCCCCGAAGCG
>DAOUHY010000405.1:0-1924 GCA_034428435.1 Caldilineaceae bacterium
TTGTCCTTGTAGAAGATCGCTCCTCGTACCCACGCCAGCTGAATCATCACGCTCCAGTTGCCAGCGGTTATCGGCACCAGGCCTAGGAAGACAAGTCCCGCCTGCTGGTAGACGGCAAAGGTCATGCCCAGGGCGAAGCTGACTACAATGTAGGGCATCATGTTGGGGACCATTTCGCGCAGGACGATATGCATAACGCCCAGATCCAGCGCCCTGGCTGCCTCAATGAAATCTCGCTGTTTGAGGGAGAGGGCCTGGGCCCGCAGCGCGCGCAAAAGCGTCGGCCAGTTCAGTAGACCCATCAAGACCCCCAGCAAGGTCAAGCTGTTCAGAGAGATAAAGGCCGCCAGGACCGCCAGGAGTGGGAACTGAGGAATCGTAAGTATTATGTCGGTGACCGACATGATGGCGCTGTCCAGCCAACCGCCTATGAAACCGCTAAGCGTGCCAAAGACGACGGCGATTACCGTTGAAATCAGGGCAGCCAGAAAGGCAACGTAGATAACATCTTTGCCGCCGTTGACGATCTGGGACCAGATGTCGCGGCCCTGATGATCGGTGCCCAACGGATGTTCAAGAGTCGGCGTGATGTAGATCCTGTCGATCTTGGTCTTGGTATCCAGTTCGATGATCAACGGGCCGGCGTAGGACAGCAGGACCATGAAGACCACGACGAGGAAGCCGATAAACCCAACCCGATTGTAGGCAAGGAGGCGTACCCCAGTTCGGAATCCTTTCCATGCACTGACCAAGATGCTATCGGTTTGTTGGCCTTCCACTACTTGGGCCGTCATCTATCTGCTCCTGCGCTTCGTGTGTATTCTCGCACTTTGGTCAGGCTCAGTTGTCCTGCAGCTTTATACGAGGGTCGAGCCAGCCGTACAGGACATCGGCGAAGAAGTTGGCGAAGATCACTGAGAAAGTAATGATGAGGAAGATTCCCTGCATCAAAGTATAGTCGCGCTGGTTGATGGCCTGGCCGAGCATGCGCCCGATTCCGCCATACTCAAAGATTTGCTCCACCAGCAAGGAACCGCCGACGACAAAGCCGATGCGAATTGTGAGGATCGTGAAAAGAGGCAGGATCGCATTGCGGCCCACGTAGGCGGTGGTAATGCGCCACTCCTTGAGGCCGCGCGCTTTGGCAATCGTAACGTAGTCCTCACCAAGCGTGCTAATCGTGTTGCTCTTCATGCTCAGCATCCAAAAGCCGACGCTGGTGAGCACGTAGGTAGATATTGGCAGAGCCCCGTGGAAGAACGCATCGAGTAAGAATTCCAGATTCAGCCCAGGCACCATGCCGGATGAGTACGCGCCTCGCATGGCCGCGATCGGCAGGATCTTCCACTGCACTCCCAACCACACGACGATGAGCAGGCCGATAAGAAAGTCTGGGACGGAGCTTATCACAGAGCTTATGACAGTCAGGCCGTGATCAAGATAGCTGTCGCGGCGGTAGGCCATGATGACACCGAACAGAACGCCGATTGTGAAACTGATCAGGAGACCAAGGCCAACGCTGAAGAGCGTCCACGGGAGGAATCGCAAGATTACCTCGGTAACGGTCGTTCCCGGTGACAGGACTGACTGACCGAAGTTTCCCCTGGCCAGATTTTGCAGGTAGGAGAAATATTGGAGAATTACCGGCTGTTCCAGGTCGATGGCGAACAGAGCGGCGGCCTGGTCCTTGGCCTCGTGGACGGGCATGCCGTAAGTGACAATTAACTGGTTGACATAGATTTCAATGGGGTTGCCGGGCAGGAGGCGCACCAAAAAGAAGATAATGGTGGTAACGATGAAGATGGTGGCCAGTGCGCGCAGGAACTTGCGGAAAAAGTATGAGCCCCAGATCGCGCCGAGGATGGAAAGAGGGCTGTTGATGCGCCCGGTACTGACGTTGGATACGTCAGCCGCTGTCGCCATA
>DAOUHY010000406.1:0-3132 GCA_034428435.1 Caldilineaceae bacterium
TCTCGCCCATGCGGAGGCGGCGTTGCTGCGCGCTGCAGCCAGCTCCCCATCGCTGGCGCCGTTCTGCACCTCGGCCAGGTTTTCCTCTGCCGACTTCAACTCCGCTACCGCCGCGGCAAGCTCAGCCGCACTGGCTTCGGCCAGCAGATTTTCAAGCTGCAGTTCAGCCGACGTCAGATTGATGCGGGCCTGGTCCACTGCCCTACGCAGGTCGTCCCGGTCCAGCGCCACCAGCAGATCACCGCTGCTCACCACGTCGCCGACGTCCACCAGCACCTCGTCTACGTAGCCGTCGACCCGAGCAACCACTTGCTGTGTGTCTGTAAGCTCGATATTGCCGGCCGCGGTGACGCGATCAACCGCCGAGTCCGCGGGGCGGATGAGCGTGGTCCCGATGCTGACTGCCGGAACCGTTTCAGATACCGGCTCTGCTATGGCTGCCAATTCCCTTCCGGCCGCCGTCTGTTCCGGCCCAATCCCGCCGGAGAAACCTGCAAAGCCGACGCCGAACGCGACGCCAGCCACCACGGCGCATAGAATAAGTAGAATATGTTTCCAGTTCATATGAATGCTCCTTCCAAATGACGCAGGTATCTGCCGTCCGTTCCGAAATCCACTGTATAAGATCTGTAACCGCAGGAGATCCTGTCCTGTTGTCTCCCGGCACCTACAACAGCCGTTCCTTTTCCTACCTTCTCAACAAGATCATCACTCATATCGCAGCGCCTCGATCGGGTCCAACCGGGTCGCACGCATCGCCGGGTACAGACCGAATATCAGCCCGCAACCGGCGCTGACGCCCACAGCCAGGATCAGCGCGTCGACCCCAATCAGAAGGTCGATTGGGAAGTTGGGGATTCTCTGCACAAGCAGGGCTAAACCGTAGCTGATGGCGATTCCAATCAGGCCCCCAAGTAAAGTCAGTACCAGCGACTCAATCAGAAACTGCAGCAACACGTCGCTGGTGTGCGCACCCAGTGCCTTGCGCAGGCCGATCTCCTTTGTGCGTTCGGTCACCGATACAAGCATGATGTTCATGATGCCGATTCCGCCCACCACCAGACTGATGGCAGCGATACTGCTCAGAAGCAGCGTAAGTGTATTGGTAACGGTGCCGATCGTGTCCAGCAGGCTGGCCTGCGTGCTGATGGTATAGTCACTGTCGTCGTCCGCGCCGAGTCCGTGCCGCAGACGCAAGGTCTGTTCGATCTGCCGCTCGGCTGCCTCCACCCGCTCTTCACTTACCGCATTCGCCGATACAGACGTTACAATGTATTCGCCCCGATAGCGGGGAACGTTGAAGATGCGTCCGTGGGCCACGCCAATCGGGATGAACCCACTGTCGTCATTGCTACCGAAACCGGCATTGCCGCTTTCTTTCAGCACCCCGACGACCGTGAAGGGTTCGCCGTCTATGCGCACGCTTTCGCCAACCACCTGCGTGCGCTCAAAGAGATCGGTCGCCACCGCCATCCCGATGACGATTACATTGCTCATCTGGGCGATCTCGTCCTCCGTCAGAAAGCGTCCCTCGGCCATCTCCAGTCTGTGAACTTGGGCATAGTCAGCAGTCGTCCCTGTCACCCGGGTCTGCTTGTTGTTGCTGCCGGCGACCAGCTGGATGCTGCCTCCATATTGGGGCACGACCTCAACAACATCCGGATGGAAGGCGGCGTCGGAAAGCGCTCTTACATCGCCCATGGTCAACGTCTGAACAGAGGCGCCGGCGCCCTCTCCTTCGCTCTCAGTGCTTGGGCTGATCGTCAGGCGTGTTGTGCCCTGGCTCGCAACTTCGTCCAGGATATTTGCCGACGCGCCGCGCCCGACACCCAGTATCGTCAGGACTGCGGCCACGCCGATGATAATGCCCAGCATCGTCAAGCTGGCCCGCATCTTGTTGGCGGCGATGCTATCGACTGCAACCGGAAAATATCTAACCAGCTTCATATATCTTTTCCTCGACTGGCTCTATCGTGACAGGCCACGCCAGCGGTGAGAGCGGTGCCTCGCTCAGCCCGTTGAGACTACCCTTGGCAGCGCCAGCCGCCCTGTCTGAATCGGCAACGATAACCCCATCTCGCATCGTGATGACGCGACGGGCCCGTTCAGCGACCTCCTGGTCGTGCGTGATGATGACAAGCGTCAATCCTTTCTCGTGCAGCTTCTCGAAGAGCGCCATCACCTCTTCCCCGGTTCGCGTGTCGAGGGCTCCGGTTGGTTCATCCGCCAGCAGCAGGCTGGGGCGGTTGACGAGCGCACGCGCGATCGCGACCCGCTGCTGCTGGCCGCCGGAAAGCTCGTCCGGCTTGTGGTCCGCGCGTGCGGCCAGGTCCACCTGCGCCAGCGCCTCCAGCGCTCGCTGGCGAGAGGCGCTGCGCGCGACATTTGCGTAGAAAAGCGGTAGCTCCACCTGCCTCCAGGCGGGTGTACGCGCCAGCAGGTTGAACTGCTGGAATACGAACCCGATCTCCCTGTTGCGCAGATCTGCCATCTGTCTGCCGGTCAGGCCGCTTGCCCGCTGGCCGCGAATCGCAAAGACACCCTCCGTGGGGCTGTCCAGGAGGCCGATGATGTTCATCAGCGTACTCTTTCCCGAACCGCTTGTACCGACGATCGCCACGTACTCCCCCTCTTCGATTGAGAGCGAAACGCCGTTCAGAGCATGGACCTTCGTCTCCCCCATCTGATAGACTTTCGATATATTCTGCATGTCGATCAGCGCTGACGAATCGGCCATATCTTCATCTCCTGAACGGGTAACACAGCTGGCTGCAGATCCGGCAAGTCGACTGGCTGATGCGCAGCCATCGTCCTGACTCTCTACAGTGTACTGTTGGAATCTGGAGAAATTCTGGAGATAAAGCAGAGGAAATGGGGAGGATGCTGCGGCGGCGGTACCATAGGTACACGCCGCCGTAAAACTATTCTGATTTCAGAGGATGGCGGCCGGAGCAGCAGCCAGAATGAACTGTCTTAAGCCCCGCACTGTTTCCAGAAGTTATGAGGCGTATTAGGTTTCTGCGCGCCGCACGCAGCGTAGCCAGCAATACGTAGACGGATCGTACGTAAATTGCCCAGAACAGACGCCATGCTGATGTCTGAGATACTTCACACCGAAAAGTGACCTTTCTC
>DAOUHY010000407.1:0-3418 GCA_034428435.1 Caldilineaceae bacterium
TCCTATTCGGAAATCGGATTGTTGGGGTTGGTGGAGTCGATAACCTGGTTTTTGAGTTATCTGCTGTGGGGAAGGACGATCGACAAGCGGGGCGGCCTGTTTGTCGTGCGGGCTATCTCGGCGATCTCAATCGTGACGCCGCTCACTTACATGTCAGCACAGAGCCTGTGGATGTTAATGCCGTCTGCGATTGCGCGTGGTCTGGGGATGGCGGGCTTTGAGCTGGGGCGGATCAGCGCGGGAATCCAGCTGGCGGACCCGGAGAGGGTGACAGAGTATGCGGCGATTCAGTCGACGGTGGTCGGGCTGCGTGGAATGGTGGCGCCGGTGATTACGGTTGGGCTGCTGCGCCTGGGGGCGCCGCACAGCGCGGTATTCTTGTTGAGTGTGTTTTTCCTGGTGATGGGGTGGGTGATGTTTGGGCGGGTGACGGCGCCGATACCGGGGGATGAGGAGTACAGTGAGCGGCAGAGGTTGCGGTACAGGTGGCCGTTCAGGCGGCGGATTGCGCGGGTGTAGTTGGGGGAGATTGGGAGAAGATGCCCTGGGCCGGGTTGGAGGGTGCAGCAGTTGCTTGTAGTGGCCGGGGGTCAAAGGTTTGCAATCAGAAGCAGAGTGAAGCCGTCAGAGATTCTCCTTCTTTCAAGTCTCAGTTGCAAGGCGGACAATTGGCTTGGCCATTTCCTAATTGTATTGGTAGGATTGCAGCCATGAAAACTACGATCGATATTCATGATGAACTTCTAAGGCAGGCACGACAGCACGCAAGAGCCACAGGCCGCTCACTGCGCGCTGTTGTCGAAGAAGGCATTCGTTTGGTACTTTCCGCGCCAGAGCCACAGGGAACGTACAAGTTACCCGACATGAGTGTTGGAGATCCTGACGCGGCCGACCCGCTCGCAGGGGTTTCGTGGCAAGAGTTACGTGAGATGATTTACGGAGAATCGGAGTCGCATTGATAGCGATCGATACAAACTTACTCGTCTACGCTCATCGTCGGGAATCTGAACTGCATGAAGCTGCGCGAGAGATTTTAGGGGGTCTTGCTAAAGGAGACAAGGCCTGGGCGATTCCCTGGCCTTGCTGTTTTGAGTTTCTAAGCGTTGTGACAAACCGCCGAATCTGGAGGGAAACTGCCTCTTCGCCCATTCAGGCGTGGCAGCAACTTGAGGTTTGGACTGCCTCACCGGCTAATCGCCTGATCGGTGAGACTGACGGTTTTTTTGAGATAATGGGTGAACTGGTAAAGCGTCCCCGTGTGCGGGGCGCCATCGTCCATGACGCCAGGGTTGCTGCAATCTGCCTTGCTCACGGGGCGGAAGCGCTGCTTACCAGGGATAGGGACTTCGCCTTGTTTCCAGAACTTAATTCGAGGAACCCGTTTTAGCTAGGGTGACGACGACAGAGAGTGAATCACAAGATAGGCGACAATAGCCCACAATCGCTGTGAGGCGTCAGACTCAAACATCCCCACTTTCGAGTAACAGGTCACCGAGCAAACCCGCGGACGCCATGAACGGGAATTCGCGCCGTATGACAGCAATGCGCTTGACTGCCGCCGACCTGTATTGCACCTTGAAGCCAAACCGACTTCCAAGTTCATAGTAAGACGGCAAGTATCGCTTTTAGGGTCACTATCAGGGCAGCAGACGAAATTCAGTTGCAGCCGCCTGCAAATAGTAACTTTCGTCTCAAGGCATTTCAGCTCGGGGCTTGAAAAAGATTAAAGTAAGTGTCAGGCTGATTGCCCTCTGCGTTCAGATCGCTAGTCAGAGTTGAACACTTCGATCTGCGCATCCGGGACTTTTTGCGGTCTTGCTGACTCATGTAAGTTAGCCTTGAGTGTCTCAGAAGGTTAGATCAGTTCCGATCTTCCAAGACCGATTCTGATGAGGCCTCACGGACTACCCACAGAAAGGAAACATATGAATACCTATCGCGCCGGATTGGTCGGGTGTGGCCGGATTGGGACTCTTTGGGAGACGGACCCGCCGACGCCGCTTACGCATGCGGGCGGGGTGGCGGTTTGTGCGCAGACGGAGCTGGTGGCGGGGGCGAGCCGGGGGAACGAGCATCTGCAGGTGTTCGGGCGGATGTGGGATGTGGACGCGCTTTACCTGGACTACAGGGAGATGCTGGAGAAGGAGAAGCTGGACATCGTGTGCGTGGCGACGCATCCGGGGCTACACAGGGATATTGTCGAAGCAGCGGTTGAGAACGGGGCGAAGGGCATTCTGTGTGAGAAGCCGCTGGCGCTGAGTCTGGAGGACGGGGACGCGATTGTGGCGGCGTGCCGGAGCACGGGGTGTGTGCTGTCGGTGAACCATTCACGGCGCTGGAACCCGGCTTTCATCAAGGCGAAGGAGATGCTGGATGAGGGCGCAATCGGCGAACTGATTTCGATGCTTGGCATCTGCCAGGGGGTGAAGCCGTTCCCCGCGTGGACGGCGGACGAGGAGGGGCCGCTGATCCATGACGCGGTGCACACGTTTGACTTGTTCAGGATATATGCGGGCGATGTCAAGTCGGTGATGGGGACAGCCCACCGACGGCACCGACACGAATTCAGGGTGGAGGATATAAGCGACGCGATCTTCAGCTTTCATTCCGGGGTGAGCGCGGTCAGTATGGCCAATGAGCTGACCCGGTATGCGCGGTTCGGACTTGAGCTGCAGGGGACTGACGGCGTAATCAGCCTGGAGTATGCGGGGAACCAGTGGCTGCTGGGTGTGGATACGACGGACCACCTGAATGAGCCGGACCCCCGGATCGAGTGGTATACGCTGGAGCCACAGCCGTTTCCGGCGATTGAGGAGGCGAGCTCGATCCAGCTGGCGGTTGAGGAGCTGGTGCGCTGCATTGAGGACGGCGGCGAGCCGAGCTCGAACGGAGAGGACGGGGTGGCGTCGCTGGAGATGGTGATGGGTATATACGAGTCACAGCGGCAGGGGAACCGGCCGGTGGAGTTGCCGCTGGCCGACCGCTCGTCGCAGTTGTACATGTTGCGGGACGAAGGGCATTTCTAAGACAGTCTTTGCCAGGAAAGAGGGTCCGATATGAAACATCTCTTTATCGATGATCACGAGGTCGAGGCGATCGATAATCTGGCGCGCAAGCTGCACCAGCCGCAGAAGGCGCGTGAAAATGTCGTGATCCGGCCGGAGTACCGCTGGGAGAACAACTCGATTCAGGTACGGACTTCGCCGGTGTGGCTGCCGGACGAGGGAATCTTCAAGATGATCTACCTGACCGGCGCGGAGGGGCTGGATCCCGAAGTCAAGTTTGATGCTACGGGCGCGGCGGCCGTCGTTGAGAGGTACGCCTGTTACGCCACTTCGGAGGACGGCGTGAACTGGGAGAAGCCCTTCCTGGGCCTGTACGACTATCCTGCGCCGACCTGGCGGGGCACACCGGTTGG
>DAOUHY010000408.1:0-7651 GCA_034428435.1 Caldilineaceae bacterium
CCTCAAAGACGGCTGGACCAACGCCAACATGGTCATCGCCGCCGACGTCAACGGCAACGGCCGCCTCGACATCGTCGCCTCCGCCGAACGCGGCAGCAACGAAGTCCGCTGGTGGCGCAACGAAGGCCCATAGCCACAGTGCTCGGCCCTGTGATTCCCTGAGAGAGGTAAACCCGGCATCGACATTCTGCTGTTTCTCGCACGAATCTCCCCGCCGTCGGCCGGGGTCTGACTTGATCACGCAGATTTCCCTTGCAGAAACTTCGTGTCCTGAGTGGCTTAGCCAGAGTCTGCTCCTGCAGGTCCCGCCTCCGACAAACGTCAGCGGGCCCGAGTCAGCGAAACGAGAGGCAAAAATGGGCAGAAAAAACGTGCGCTGGTGCGATGATGAAACACTGGCAAAAGACGTCAGCGGCAGGGTGTATATCGTAACCGGCGCCAACTCCGGAGTCGGTCTTGAGACTACGCGTCAACTGGTCAAACAAGGCGCGCACGTCGTAATGGCATGTCGCAGGGTACAAGCGAGCGAAGGCGTGGCCAGGTCTTTGGCCCGTCTCAAAGGACCTTGCGAAGTGATGAAATTGGACCTGGCCGACCTGCAGTCAGTCCGTGACTTCGCTGATGCCTTTCTCAGCAAGCACGACCGGCTCGACGGATTGGTCTGTAACGCAGGTCTGGTGGTGATGGGAAGCACTGCTCGTTTTACGACGGATGGGCTCGAGGAGACGATCGCTGTCAGCTACTTCGGACATTTTCTCCTCACCGAGTTGCTCTTGGACCTGCTCAAAACGAGCGCCCCGTCTCGGATCGGGTTGGTCTCATCCGTCGTGCATGCCGGAAGCCCCGCCAATCGACCCCTACTGCACCTTGATGATCTCAACTACAAGAGCAGAAAATACAACGCCTTCGCCGCCTATGCCGAAGCCAAGGTTGCCCTGGTGCTTTACGCCGCCGAGCTCGCCGCCCGCCTGCAAGGGACTGGAGTAACCACTGCCTCAATTCATCCTGGGTGGGCGCGTTCAAATTTTGGCGGCAACAGCCTCCTGATGAGGGCGATGCGGATACTCTTGCTACCCCTCAGATCATTCCTGACCGATAGCAACGAAGAATCCGCGCAGACATCCCTGCACGTCATGCTTTCCGACGACGCGCCAAACCACTCCGGCGCCTACTTCAGCCAGAGCAGCGTTCTCTATCGCGATAAAGACTGCCGCGACGGAGGCTGGCCGTTGGAGTCACCGAACCCCCACGCTAAGGACATGGAGACAGCCAAAAAGCTGGTGACCCTGAGCCGCGAAATTGTCGGCCTGGACTAACCCAAACGCCAACTAGGCTCTCGCCTCCGGGGGCAGGCCTCGCGCCTGCCTTTCCCCATACCACGCCCTTTCTCTGCACTCTTGCAACCTCTAGCCTATCGACCCCCCGCCACCCATCCCGAAAATCCATCCAAATCCAGCAAATCCTGATTCAGACAACAGCAAAGCCGTCCTTCGCGCCCATTCGCGTCCCTTCGCGGATAAAAAGTGTTCCCCTTGGCCCTTAGTGGATCAATCCACCAGCACACAACCCACCGCCAGCCATCCTGAAAATCCATCAAAATCCTGCAAATCCTGATTCAGACAACAAAAAAGCAACTCACCACCAACCAATTTCAAAACTCGCAAAAATTCCTCCAAATACGCCCTCTTTCCGTGCTATAATACATTCTTCGCACCGGCGAACTATCCCGGTGCGCCTAACCATAACCATCGCCGGCCCTCCCCCGCCGGACGACGAGCGCAAAACGTATCGAAGGAGATACCACCAATGTCGAAAACGCTCTGCAAAGGAATCAGAAAAGACGGCAGCCCCTGTCAGGGAAACGGCCTCGACCAATACGACGGCTACTGCATCGCCCACGGACCCACCCCCGATCAAGCCTACCAATGGCGCTCCCAAGGCGGAAAAAACTCCGCCACCGCCGCCCGCCTCGACAAACGCATGCCCGACGAACTCAGACAGGCCAGCGAACTGGTACAGGACTGCATGATTCAGGTAAAAGAAGGAAAAATGACCCCCGCCGCTTTCAACGCAATTTGCCGCGGCGTCCAAACCCTGATCGCCCTCCGCCGCCGCAACGACGAGGAGATGGAGGACATCCGCACCGAAGAAATCCAGGCTGCCGCCGCCGAATTCCTCGGCCTGCACGCCAACCTCGACGTCCTCGAAGCCGCCGACGAAATGGGCGACAGACAGGACCAGTACCGCGCTGAGGCCCTCATCGACCAGGGCTACGCCGAAGTCAAAGAACCGTTCGACCCCGAAGACCCCCCCGAAATCGTCCTCAACGACACAGGTCGCCGCCGCTTCGGCTACCACAACCTCGCCATGGCACAACGCTTCCTGAATGAAATAAGTGAAGAACTGTTTCACTTTGACCCCCGCAAGTCCGATGTATCCAGTCTTCCCGAAACCACCGAACTGTTGGAAGACCTGCAAGAGAAAGTCGAAGAGTCTCTGTCAACTCTCGCCCGCGACGACGTCGCCCCGTTCGACCCCCTCACCGGCCAGGCCGTCACCAAGCTCCCGGCCGGTGTGAAAATCAGCTCCGGCTCCTCCCGTTCCCCCCTTGAGGAGCAGGACCCCAAGGATGTCCTGGAAATGCAACGCAACTTGACAAAAGAGCTGTTGCGAATGGCTGAGGAAATCTCAGAACACAAAGACTACAAACGCAGACTGGCCCAGTTGGAAGAACACAAAAGGAACCTTGAGGAGACCGAAGCCTTTCTCGAAGCCAACGGCCATCCAATCGGCCCCCTGCCAGCCAAACTAAGCTGGCAATAAGGCTAAAGAAAAAAATAATATATAATTTTCTCCTGTTCCCCCTCCGGGCAACAGCCGTAACCCCCTACCCTGCGCCCGCCTCAAATGCCCCAAATCTGCCCGAATTACGCCCCCCCCGCCCCCAAAATCACCGGTACGACCCCAAAACCGCCCCGGCACGCCCCCCCTGGCCCACAATCCCCTCGCATCTCCCCCACCCCACCGCTTCCAAGCCCCAAACCAGCCAACCCGCCCCCATCACCACAAAATCCCCCCCTTCTCTCACAGATCTCTCGCAACCTCACGCACGCCACTCACCCAACCGCCCCCACCGACCACCCCTAACCCCTAACCCCTAACCCCTAACTACTGGCCACTGGCCACTGACCACTGACCACTGCAGTCCTTTTTCCCTCCTTGACAGACCCCCCGCTTTTCCCTAAAATGCCCACCAGAATCTTCCCCTCGATACCCCTGCAACGGCGCAACCTGGAATAGACCCGAGTAATTCCATTATCCAAAGGAGAAAAAGACATGCGTATCAAACGTAACTGGTTGAACTGCACACTGCTGTCCCTCCTGCTGGTCTTCGCCCTGCTCGTCGGCGCCTGTGCCGCGCCCGCAACCACCGGTGACGGCGCCGACACCCCCATGGAGGAGGGTGCGGGCGATGAAATGGCCGAACTGCCCGGCATCCAATACGCCGTCAACCCCGACACCGTCGACTCCGACCGCCTGCTCGTCCTGCCGGGTCGTACCCGCTTCGGCGTCGGTATGTGGGGCGGAATCACTGCCGGCAACTGGAACTTCGGCAGCGAGTCCTTCTACATGGTCCAGATGCCGCTCATCTTCATGGGCCCCATGGGCAATACGACCCCCACGCCTTGGATTGCACGCCGCATCGAGCGCGTTGACGACAACATGGCCATGGAGATCGAGCTCTACGAAGATGCCGTCTGGAGCGATGGCGAACGCATCACCACCGCCGACGTCGCCTTCACCTTCGAACTCCTCTATCACGCCGATGCCGACTACTGGCTCGGCGATGCCAAAGTCCTCTTCCCCAACATTACCGGCGGCCAGGACTACTTCGAAGGCAAAGCCGACTCCATCTCCGGCATCAAGATCATCGACGACTTCAATATGCGCATCGAAGCCGACGTACCCATCGGCCTCGTCTGGCGCCCGCTTGCCTTCCTCTCCGTTCTGCCCAAACACCACCTCGGCCAGTACTCCGCCGCCCAGCTCTGGGCCGGCGACTTCCCCGATGCCTGGGTACCCGAAGTCACCAGCGGCCCCTACCGCGTCGTAAGCTGGGACGAAGAAGCCAAAGTCCTCGAACTGCAGCGCAATGAGGACTGGTGGGGCAATTCTATCTACGGCAAGCCCGGCATCAAACGCTATGCCGAACACTCCGGCCTGACCCTCGACAACTTCCTCGCCGGCGAGTCCGACATGGTCAAAGTCGGCGCCAGCGACTACGAGACCGTCAGCAACCTCCCCGATACTGACATCCATCCCCGCACCTTCATGATGACTGGCTACGGTCTCAATCGCGGTGACGACCGCAAACTGCCGCGCAAGGTCATGGACGCCATCGCCCTTGCCGTCAATCGCGAGCTCTGGGCTGAAGTCCTCTACTTCGGCTTCGGCCAGCCGGAAGACTCCGTTTTCGGGCTCCGCGGCCATCAGACCGCGACCGAGTCCTTCTGCGAAGGCTGCGACTCCGGCCTCGTCGTACCGCGCACGTTCGACCCTGAAATGGCCAAACAGCTCCTCGCCGAAGCTGAAGCCGAAGGCATCTGGGATCCCAGCCGCGTCCTCATCGTGCTTGGCGGCGCAGGCGGTGACGCCCCCGTTCTGCTCCAGCAACAGCTGGCCGATGTCGGAATCCAGACCGAAATCCTCGCCGGTAGAGAACTCCAACAGGAGCGCACCGGCAGCGGCGACTATGACATCAGCATGGTCGGCGGCTGGGTCTCCAACACCCTGCGCAACTGCGAGTACTGGGTCGGCAGCTGCGATGAGGACTACTGGCCCGCCAGCTTCCACTGGTGCAACGACGAATTCAGAAACATGTGTAACGTCGCCATGGGCACCACTGACCCCGACGAGAAAACACGCGCCACCCAGGCCTTGATGGAAATCTACTTCGAAGACGGCCCCATCTGGGGCGTCACCCAGATCGCCGAATTCTACGTCATGACCGACGCCCTCGGCGGCTTCATCCCCGAAGAAGCCTTCAACTGGCTCGGCACCTCCGGTGAAAAAGGCGTAGTCAGCTGGTACTGGATCGAGTAGGACCTAATCTGAGAACAGACAGCGAAGAGGAGGGAGAACTGTTCCTCCCTCCTCTTCTTATCCTGCTTTCGTGGAGAAGTAACCAAGTCTGTGGAAAAAAATAAGGTGTTCTTCGCGCCCCTTCGCGTCCCTTCGCGGAAAGAAAAGGTGTTAACAGCGGCCCCTTGTGGCCCTTAGTGGATAAGTAAAGGATCGCATCTTGACCCAATACATCGTCCGCCGCATCCTCGTCGCCTTCCCCATGCTGATCGTCATCACCTACATCAACTTCGCCCTCATGCGCCTCGCGCCCGGCGACCCCACACTCTTCATGTTCGTGACCGCCGAAACGCA
Organism: Caldilineaceae bacterium; assembly: GCA_034428435.1. Taxonomy (GTDB): domain Bacteria; phylum Chloroflexota; class Anaerolineae; order Caldilineales; family Caldilineaceae; genus Bin5. Next base: position 5,437 of record DAOUHY010000408.1, read on the forward strand.
GGGAATGACACCTCAGCAGGTGCGCGACCAACTGGGCGTCCAGGAAGCCTACAAGGGACGCGGCGAAGACGAAGGCACCAGCAATCGCGACTACCTCCACGAAAGACTCGGACTAAACGACCCCATCCATATCCAATACTTCCGCTGGCTGGGCAGGGTAGTCCAGGGAGACTTCGGCCGCGCCATGCGCACCGCCGAGCTGATCGGCCCCGAACTGGCAGTCCGCGTCCGCGTCACCATCCGCCTTACAGTGCTCGCCACGCTGCTCAGCGTCGGCATCGGCGTCGTTGCCGGCTCCCTCTCGGCTCTCTACCAGTACTCCGCCTTCGACAACATCGTCTCCTTCATAACCTACATCCTCATCAGTGTGCCCGGATTTCTCCTCGCCACCTGGGTCATCATCATCTTTGCCATAAGGCTGGGCTGGTTCCCCGCCGGCGGCATGTACAACGCCCGCACCGGAGGCGACTTCTGGGACCGCGTCTACTATCTCATCCTGCCCGTTATGGCTATGGGGATCAGCGGCTCGGCCGGCCTCATACGCTGGACTCGCACCAGCGTTCTCGAAACAATGCGCGCCGACTACGTCACTGTCGCCCGCGCCAAAGGCCTCAAGGAGCGCATCGTCCGCAGCCGCCACATCTTCCGCAATGCCCTCCTGCCCATCCTCACCATCGTCGGCCGCAGCATCCCCTTCGTCATCGGCGGCTCCGCCTTCTTCGAGATCGTCTTCAACTACCCCGGCGTCGGCATGTGGACCGCAAAGGCAGCCGAAGCCAAAGACTTTTCCATCATGATCGCCACCATCACCGTCACCGCCGTACTCGTCATCCTCAGTAACCTGATCGTGGACATCTGCTACTGTTGGGTCGATCCGCGCGTTACCTATTCGTAGTGCCAATTTTTCGGAGTGAACTGCCAGCATGAGCGCGCAAAACGATAACGCCTCGGATTCGGCCCAGGCCCTCACCATCGATAGGCCGTCGCTGGCCGCCCAGAACTTCCGCCTCTTCTTGCAGAATCCCGGCGCTGTCGGCGGCGTCATATTTATGTTGGTGATTACCGTGTCAGCCATTCTGGCCCCCTGGCTGACACCATTCGAGCCGCATGAAATCGACGTCCAGGCCATCCGCAAACCCCCAAGTGTCGACCACTGGCTCGGCACCGACCTCACCGGCCGCGACATGCTCACCCGCATCCTCTACGGCGGTCGCGTTTCACTCCTCATCGGTCTCGCCGCCGTCATAATTCGCACCGTCATCGGCCTGATTGTGGGCTCGCTCTCCGGCTACTTCGGTGGCGTCATCGACTTCTTCGGCCAGCGCATCGTCGACATTATGATCGTCTTCCCCGACATCTTCTTCCTTCTCATCGTCATCGCCATCATCGGCCCCACCCCTTGGACCCTGCTGATCGCACTCGGCTTTCTCAGCTGGCCCTTTGACGCCCGTATCTTTCGCTCACAAGTGCTGTCGATTCGCGAGCTCGACTACATCCTCGCCGCCCGCTCCATCGGCACCACCACCGGCAGAATCGTCCGCCAGCACGTTACCCCCAACCTCATGCCCCTCGTGCTCGTCAACATGACGCTCAATATCGGCGTCGCCATCATCGCCGAAGCCGGCATCAGCTTTCTCGGCCTCGGCGTCCAGCCCCCTACCCCCAGCTGGGGCAACATGATTACCTCCGCCAACAACCTCTCCCTCATTCAGCGCTTCTGGTGGCTGTGGGTCCCACCGGGAGGCGTCCTGGTAGGCACCGTTATCTCCCTCAACCTCATCGGTGACGCCCTCCGGGACATTCTCGACCCCCGCTGGCGCGCCTCATAACAACGACGGACAGGTCCGGCACACGCCGAAAGTCACCCGCAAACCCAGTCAGGAGACAGATCATGCAGCACGGCATCCTCTACAAACGCCCCGGACGCTACTCTCTCGGCCCCGTTCCCCAGCTCCTGCCCGACGGCCGTCTCACCGTCGGCGTCGTCTCCTCCCCCTTCGCCGACCACTACGGCCTCGCCGACTGGATCGTGCTCGTCTCCGATGACCAGGGCGAGACCTTCACCGAGACCAACGACCAGACCATCCCCCTCGCCTGGCCCGCCGCCCTGCCCCGCGAATACTACGACCGCTACGCCGACGTCCAGCCCGACGGCAGCTACCTCGCCGCCGGCACCGTCGGCTTCGAGTCCTGGCCCAAAGAACGCGCCGCCGAA
>DAOUHY010000409.1:0-6114 GCA_034428435.1 Caldilineaceae bacterium
GGGCTCGCGCTCTTCGTAGGCGACGACCTGCAGTCCCTCTTCGATGAGCTGGTCGACGCGGGCGTTGTTGAACTGGGCAAAGTTATTGCCGCCGGTGGAGTGCAGGGTACTGAACGGGTCGGGCTCGACTGCGCTGCCGTAAGTCCAGTTGTAGAGGGATGCGTCCATAGTGCCTTCGCGCATGCCCTGCAGGATGGTCGCTACCGGCGCCTCTTCGAGCTGCACGTCGACACCGACATCGGCGAACATGAGCTGCGCGAGTTCGGCGATGGGGCGGCGGGCCTGGTCGCCGGTAATAGTGGTGATGGTAAAGGAAAGGCTCTGGTCACCCTTGGCGCGGATGCCATCGCCGCCGGCAGCCCAGCCGGCGCCGTCGAGGAGAGCCATGGCCTCCTGCGGGTCGAAGTCGTACTGCTTGAGGCCGGTGTGGTGATAGGGGCTGGCGGGCGTGAGGTTGGAGTGGGAGACCTGTGCGGCCCCGTTCCAGAGCTCGTCGATGATGCGCTGGCGGTCGAGGGCGTACATCAGGGCCTGGCGCACCTCTTTTTCGGCCAGCTGCGGGATGCTGTTATTGAGCGGGAAGTGCTTGATCGAGTTGGCGAGCGTACGGAAGTTGACGTAGCCCGGATCGGCCTCGAGGAAGATGCTGTCTTCGACGAGGAGCGGCCAGACGGCGGAGTCGGCCTCGCCGGTCTGGAGGGCAATCATGCGCACGGAGGGTTCGGGCACGATGTCTTCGCGCAGCACGTCGATATTAGGCCGGCCGCGGAAGTGATCGTCAAAGGCTTCCAGTTCGGTGAACTCTGCGGGGCGCCATTCGCGCAGCTTGTACGGGCCGGTCCCGATCGGCGAGGTGCTGTAGGTCTCCTCGCCCACTTCGGCGTGATAGGCCGAATGGACGATGGGGACGGTGGCCCAAGAGGTGAGCGAAGCGGCGTTGACGGCGTCCATATTGACCTGGACGGTGTATTTGTCTGGCGCTTCGACAGAGCCGATGCCGGTGAAACGACCGACGATGGGGGCGCCGTTGTCGGGGTTGCGGTAGTAATTGTAAGTGTAGGCGACATCTTCGGCGGTCAGTTCAGAGCCGTCGTGGAAGAGTACGCCTTCGTGCAGATGGAAGGTGTAGGTGAGGCCATCTGCTGCGACGTCGATGGACTTGGCCAGTACCAGTTCCTGTTCGTTGAACTCGTCGACGGTCACGAGGGGATTCTGGATGTTGATGATCATCACCCAGTGGACTGTGGGGCCCATGAAAGCGGGGCTGAGGCCGGCGACTTCCTGGTGGCCCACCCAGGTCATGGTGCCACCCTGTTTGGGGCCGCTCATTTCGGCGGCAGGTGCTTCGTCAGCCGCGGCGGCGGGGGCTGCTTCGCCGGTGTCGGCGGCTGGGGCTGCGGGCGCGCAGGCTACCAGTAGGGCAGCAGAGCCGCTGAGAGCGGAATATCGCAGAAAATCGCGTCTGGTCATGGAATTCTTCTGTTTCATCTGTGACTGTCTCCTTGACTTGATGCAAGTATGGTGTGATAGCGGTCGACCAGTGGCCGACCAAATTGAATGGGATAGCGTTTGATGACCCCAATTTAGGTGAAGCTATTGCAGGCGGGGCCAATTGAAAGGACGAGCGAACGACTCTACGGGAACTGCGGTTTGGCCGCCCAGCCTCTTCCTGGTCAGGAGTTGAAGGGCACGAGGGGGGAGACTGTTTGGCACGAAGAACGAACTATGTGCGACTTTGCACGTTTTTTGCAGGCCCTTGCCTCGTCAGTCTGTGAGAGTATAAACAGAGATAGGGGTGCTGTCAAAAAATGGGGCAATTCTGACAGGAGGCGTCTTATCGCGCGTGGCGAACCGGCCTTGTGTTTGGTTGACATACGTCAGATTATGGATGACGGCACAGAGGGGGGAGAACATATTTCGGGCAGGTACGGGGGCAGGGATTGTGATAGAATGTCTGGGGCCATGGGGAGTGAAATTGACTGGGAGAATGGAATGCAATGAAGGGAGATACCAGGTTTATCCGGACGCTGCAGATGCGAAATTTGTTATCTTTCGGGCCGGACTCTGAGCCGATCGAATTTGGGCCGCTGAATGTGCTGATTGGGCCGAATGGGTCGGGGAAGTCGAACATAATTGAGGCGATCGATCTACTGCGGGCGTCGGCAAGCAGTTTTGGTGTGCCTATCCGCGAAGGCGGCGGCGCAACGGAATGGCTGTGGAAAGGGCCTACCAAGAAGGACTCCCAAGGTCGTCCGCTAAGAGTTTCTTCTTTCTCACTCAGTTCTACGGAAACGTTCCCAACCGCGGAAATAAATGCTACTGTGAACTATCCAGATAACGAAGTTCCGTTGCGCCACAGACTCTCTTTCACTGCAGCAGATCAACGTTTTAGCCTGAGCGGAGAAGCGATCGAGAATGAAAGAGACGAGTCCTCAGATGGCATGTTGGTACGCTTCTTTTCCCGTTTCCAGGGTGGAGACGATCCCGTTTTGACCTTAACTACTGAGGAAGACGATGGTACCGAGAAGAGCGATAACGGAAAGATTCGGGAATTGCGGCCCACAAAATTTTCCTCGAATAGATCTGTCCTTTCTCAATATAGAGATCCTTCCAATTTCCCTGAAATAACCTATCTGGGGGACAGCTATAAGAGAATAATGCTATATCGTGAATGGGATACAGGGCGCAATTCAAAAGTCCGACTCCCCCAGCCCGTTGACCTGCCAAACGATTTCCTAGCAGAAGATGCTAGCAACCTCGCTCTTGTCCTAAATTTCTTGGGACGAAAGGGAAACATAAGGGACATACTGGATGTCTATCTCTCCAGTTATTACGATCAGTACAGAGACTATACAGTATCGGTTGAGGGCGCTACTGTGCAAGTCTTGCTGCGAGAAAAGAACCTGAATGACTGGGTTTCAGCCTCCCGACTGTCTGATGGAACGTTGCGTTTTCTTTGTCTTGCTTCAATTCTTTGCCATCCTTCGCCCCCTCCATTGATATGTCTGGAGGAGCCTGAAATTGGGATGCATCCTGACATTTTGCCGACCGTCGCAGAAATGCTGATCGAGGCGTCAGGGCGAGCACAGATAATTGTGACAACCCATTCTGACATTCTGGTCGACGCGCTTACGCATGTATCGGAAGCCGTGTTGGTGTGCGAGAAGGAGAGCAACTCGACGACTGTTCGTCGGCTTGATCAGGATGCGCTACGCAAGTGGCTTAAGGAGTATTCGTTGGGCGATCTATGGCGTAGCGGCCAGCTTGGCGGAAACAGATGGTGAGGGTGACCGTCTATGTGGAGGGGGGCGGTCGCGGCAGGATGGCAACAGATTGTCGTAGAGGGTTTTCTGAGTTTTTTCGAAAGGCCGGACTGGAAGGTCATATGCCTAGCATCGTCTCCTGCGGAAGCAGAGGCAATGCTTTCGCTCGCTTTTGTGTTGCAGTGAGTGATGCAGAGCCTGACGAAATCCCTCTCTTGCTGGTCGATAGTGAAGGTCCCGTCCGGCAGGGGCGATCAGTATGGCAGCATTTGGGATCCTCTCCCGACCAATGGGAGCGCCCCCAGAGATCCCAGAACGAGCAGGCGCATCTGATGGTGCAGTGTATGGAGTCCTGGTTTTTGGCGGACGCTTCGACGCTTGAATCTTACTTTGGGGCCGGATCCAGGTTGTCTCCTGTCCGAAATGAAATTGAAGGTATCCCCAAAGAAGATGTCTTGAGGCAGCTGGGTTCGGCCAGCCGCGGCAGTAGAAAGGGTGTTTATCACAAGAGCCGGCATTCTTTCGACATTCTGGCCAGGATCGACCCGGAGAAAGTGATCCGGCGTTCGCACTTCGCTAAACGATTGATTGATACCTTGAAGAGTTACCTCATCCCCACATAGATCGTCAGGTTGTATCAAATCCATCAGTAACACTCGAAGGAAGAAGCCATGAACAGCGCGCAAACCGTAACCGTCCCCTCCCGCTCGTGGTTTGGGGATGTAGATCGCACGCTTACTTTTCCGGCCGGCTGGGAACTTCATGTCTGCGGGAGCGTGGATGCACCCGCGCTCAGTACGGCGCAGATTGCGGCGGCGTTTGATAGTCCGATAGGGACGCGGCGCATTCGCGAGACGGCCGGGGGAAGTGCGAGCGCCGCGATTATTGTCGATGATTTGAGCCGGCCGACACTGGCGGCGGAGATGCTGCCGTACGTACTGGAGGAGCTGGCTGAGGCCGGCGTTCCCAAGGGCGAGACGGTGATTGTGGTTGGCGGCGGCACGCACCGGCCGCTCACGGACGAGGAGATGGTAAAGAAGGTGGGCGCGGAGGTGGCGGCGAATTATGCGACGACTTCGCACGATTTCATGGCGGGGGACCTGGTCGCTTACGGCAGTCTGGAGGACGGGACGCCGATCTATATCAACCGCATTGTGGCCGAGGCCGAGTTCAAGATCTGTGTGGGGGGTATGTTTCCGCACGGCTCGGCCGGTTTTGGGGGCGGCGCCAAGCTGATCGTGCCGGGGGTGGCGGGCTTCGCCACCATCTTTCATTTCCATGGTTTTTCGCCCACGCGGGGACAGGGCAATATCGAGCGCCGGAAGCCGTCGGAGGAGGATATGGGCAAGGTGACGCTCATTGATGGCGGTGTGCGGGATCTGCGCGACGTGGCTGAGGAGGTGGCGGGCAAGATTGGATTGGATATGGTGGTCAACAGCGTCATCACCAGCCGCAGGCAGATTGCCGGTCTCTTTGTCGGGGACTATGTTGAGGCACATCGCGCGGGGGCACGTTTCGCGCAGAGGACTTACGGAACTACGATTCCGAACCGGCTGCGGCAGGAGGCGGATGTTGTGGTCTGCAACGGGTATCCACTGGATGCGGATCCGGTGCAGGGGTCGAAGGCGCTGTGGCCGCTGCCCTATTTTGAGGGGGAGCCGTATAAGGTCGTTCTTAACGCGGCTTGCGACGGAATCTCCTATCATGGATTGCATCAGCAGCTGCCCTGGGAGCAGTACCTGAAGCGAAGAGATGCGGCCGATGCTACGCCTGATCCGAAGGCGGTGGTCAATGGGCGGGAAAGCCTACTCATTGTCTCAGAGCATTTCCAGGCGGCGGAGTTTGCGGTTAAGCACGGCGGCGACCTCCTCTACCGGGACTGGCAGACACTGATCGACCAGTTAGCGGCCAGGCTGCCCGCGGACGTCACGGTTGCCATATTTCCCAACGCCTCGACACAGGTTCTGGCGAGGGAAGAACCTGTTGCTGTGGAAGCTTAGTATTGCCAGGTAGCCCAACGTTTTGCTCTAAAGAGAGGAGAGAGACGCATGGCATCGATGGATGAACTGCGCCGGGGTGTGAGTGAGAGCCTGCCGGAGGTCAATGAGATCAAGGATGAAGAGCTGCGGGGGAAGGTGATCGAGGCGTGGGCGTTTGCGCTGTCAGAGTCGGAGTTTACGCGCATCGACCAGATTCGGGGGTCGGGTGTGCCGGACTCGCCGGCTCTGAAGGACGGTACGCAGGCTGAGCATTTGCGCGGCGTTGCGCGCATGGCGCATGGGCTTGCCGACGGCCTGGAAGCGGTCCACGGGGATATTGGGATCGACAGGGACCTGCTGTGGGCGTGTGCGTTGTGCCATGATGTGGGCAAGCCGTTCGAGTTCAGCCCGCGGAACCAGGCGCGCTGGAAGGACGACGTGGGCGCGACGGGGTTTCCGTCGATCCGGCATTCGGTCTACGGGGTGCACGTGGCGTTGACGGTGGGGCTGCCCGAGGCGGTGGCGCATACGGCGGGCGCGCATTCGGCCGAGGGGGAGTTGATCAAGCGCAGCCTGGAAAACACGCTTGTGAACAGCGCGGACCACGCCTATTGGGCGGCGATGGAGAGGGCCGGGCAGCTGGAGATGGAGGACGAGTAAGCTAGGAAGTCGGAACGGGTTCTCCGTGCTGAGCGACGATTTCGCGCATTCCGTCCCACTCGAGCCAGACATCGGTCAGGGCCGCGTAGAGTTGGTCCTGGAGGTTGACGTGTCGCAGGCGAAAGTAGATGGCATAGCGCGGGTGGGGTGAGACATTAGGCGAGGCGCAGTGGGCAATCTGGTAATGCACGAAAAAGGCGTCGCCGGCGCGA
>DAOUHY010000410.1:0-1890 GCA_034428435.1 Caldilineaceae bacterium
GGCGCTGCGCAGGAAGTCGTTGATCTGGCCGGTGCGGTACATGCCCTGGGTGCCGACGAACTGGTCGACGAAGCGCTTGGGGTCGGCGATCTGCATGGTGTACTGGCCGAAGCCGCGCAGGCGCACGAGCCCGAGGTCGGTGTCGCGCAGGGTGATGGGCTCGGGCGTGCCCCATTTCATGTCGGTGAATTCGCGCATGTTGGCGAAGAAGACCTCGGCGGTGAAGATGTCCTGGCCGCCTGTGCCCATGCGCAGAAGTCCCGACAGGATGGGCAGGTTGGCGGTGGTGATGGTGTGGCGTCCGGGTTCGAACAGATCGAGTGATTTGCCGTCGCGGTAGAAGACGGCGCGCTGGCTTTCGCGCACGATGACCTGGCTGCCGAAGCGGAAATCGCCGGAGCCGACCTCGGGTACGCGTACGACGAGCTGCTGGGCGCCCTGATCCGGGGCTTCGATTACGTCGATGATTCTTGCCATCAGTTTTCTCCTGTCTGTCGGACGCGGGCGGGCGGCTATTCGCTGTCTGCCGCGGTTGTTATCGTTTGGCTGCGCTTGTCAAAGAGGCGTTGGAGCTCGGTCACGGTGTCGTTGACGGCTTCGATAGCGGGACCGAACGCTTCGCGATCGGCCGCGCTTGCCTCCACCGTGTCGATCCTCTGGTTGATCTCCTGAGCGCGCTCGGCCAGGGCAGTGTCAAAGCCGTGGAGGGCGTTGAGCTGTTCTTCCTGGATTTTGACGGCTGCGAAGAGCCCGGCGTAGCCGTAGCTGGCCGTCCTGATGCGGTCGATGAGCGTCTGCAGGCGCTGGATGGCGCCGTCGGCATCATCGATCCAGGCCAGGCCGCCGGTGCGCAACAGTTTCTTCTGGACGTCGTAGAGGCGCTGCTTTTCCTGCTCTAGTTCGGTTACCAGGAGCTGGCGCAGGCGGTGGTCGGCCTCGCGGCGCAGCTCCTTATCGGTGTATTCCTGCACCAGCGGCAGCCCCTTGAGCACGCGCTCGATGGCTCCCATATTCTCATCAGCTTTTTCCACGAAGGAATCGGTCATTTTTGTCCTCTTGTTCGGCCTGTATTCGACGCGTCGATCAGACGGGGCGAAATCCGGTCCCGCTATTTGATGGGTTAAATGCGTTCTCTATACATTACGCTGCGCTGTTCATTCGGGTTGCAGCCCGTTGGGTGAGGAAGACCTCGCTGCCGCAGTAACCGCACTGGATGAGCCCTTTGCCGGCGAGTTCGAGTTCGCCGCCGCAGTTGGGGCAGTTGCGCCCGTCGGTGAGCTTGTGGCTGTCGACGCTGTAGAGGAGGCCTTCCTCCCAGTTGATGGCGCCGCTGAAAAGCTGCTTGCCGACCAGGCTGCGGATCATGTCCTCGACGGTTTCGCGCGGTTGCTGCAGTTCGACGATTATTTCCTGCACGCTCACCTGGCCCTGGGTGAGGACCATGTTGAGGATCTTCTTTTCCTGCGCGACCTGCGCGAATTCGGTCAGCTCCTGCTGTCCTTTGCGCCAGAGGTAGAAGCCAATGCCCAGCAGGGGCGCGCACACGATCAGCGCCAGGAACAGGCCCAGCGCGATGCCGCCGGCGGTCGTGCCGGAGGTTATGACCGCTACGGTCCAGCCGAGGAAGAGGACGGCTGATATTGCCATCGTTGCCAGGCCGACGATGCGGCCGCTACCGCGCATAGTTCGCTCCTTATTGCTGCCGAGGTTGCGTTAATTCAGCCGGTACGGGAGGCGGCACTGCAATCAGGTGCCGCGCCGCAGTCTTTTGGTGAGAAGTCACTTCCGATTTCGATCCCTGAAGTAGATCCAAGCCACCGATCCCAGAACGATGAGGATTAACCACACTCCACAGAGATCGACGAACGGTTCGCAACAGAGGACCAGCCA
>DAOUHY010000411.1:0-9559 GCA_034428435.1 Caldilineaceae bacterium
AATCCCTAAACTCCCCTTGACTTCGTTCCTGGCTCCGCTTACGACCCATTGCCTTTCTTCCCTTTCTCTATCCCCTCTAGCTCACCACCTCCCTTTCAGTATAGCTCACCCCCAATCTGGGATGCACCCTTCAGCCTTGATTGAGAGTCGAAAAGCGTAGAATTGTGTTATAATGGCAGATGGCTTGCAGTAGAGCAGGAGATCGACATGATAACACGGCTCGAACTTGATGGATTCAAAACGTTTCAGGAGTTTTCTCTTGATCTAGCTCCGCTGCAGGTAATCGTAGGCGCAAATGGGGCAGGAAAGAGCAATCTATTTGATGCACTGCAACTCTTGGCGCGGTTGGCTGAGTCTGATTTGCGTTCGGCATTTCAAGACATGCGTGGGGAAGCAGGAGAGCTCTTTACTGTCACACACGATGGTGGGTCTTCAGGTCGAATCAGTGTGGCCGTCGAGATGCTGGTGAACCGTCGCGTACAGGACGATTGGGGGGCGCGTCAGGAACTGAAATTTCCCCGATTGAGGTATGAATTGGAAATTGTTCGTCGTGAAGATGAGTTGGGCCTGCAGAGACTTTATGTACATCATGAGAGTTTAGCTCCGATTCCTCGAAGCCAGGACAAATGGACAAAGACTTACGACCTAAAGACTGGAAGCGTTTGGATCCCTCAAATGACTGGAGGTCGCTCGTCTCCTTTCATTTCGACCCGTGACGAAAAAGGTAGACAGACTCTTGCATTGCACCAGGATGGTAGCGGAGGAAGGCGAAACATTGTAGCAGATCAAGCAGAGCGGACTGTTCTGAGCGGCATTCAAAACACAGAGTTTCCTCATGCTTTCGCGGTGGCCGAGGAAATGCGGGGATGGCGATTCTTGCAACTCAACCCTGAAGTTCTGCGCCGACCCAGTCCGATGACAGCACCAACACGGTTAGCCGCAGACGGAAGATATTTGCCAAACGTGCTGGCACGAATGGAAGCCGCAGATTCAATGCTTTTGGCCGATGTTTCTCTTGATCTGGCCAATAGGGTTCCTGGCATTTTGAAGATCGAAGTGGAAGAAGATCGCAAGTTGGAACAGTATGTGATATGGGCTCGGACTGAGGACGGGCGGCGATTTTCGTCCCGCGTTCTTTCCGACGGCACTCTTCGTATGTTGGCCCTTATGGCGCTGAATAGCGATCCTGAACATGAGGGTCTTCTTTGCTTTGAGGAGCCAGAGAACGGCGTACATCCTTCACGTCTAACCAGTATGACCCATTTATTGCAGGAATTGGCAACAGATTTTTCGGATCCTCAACAGTCAGGTCTACCCCTGCGCCAAGTACTGTCGAACACACATTCGCCAGCTTTCATCAGCAGTCCCGAAATCTTATCTCACGTCCTTTTTGCCCATATGGCTACTCGCGTAGAACCGAAAAACGGGGGCCAACTTCAACGCGTTACGCGAATCGTTCCTGTCAAACCAAACCCTATCCAACCTAAACTTTTGTCGCTTTCCGAGGAGGAACGAGTCTATACCCTTGGAAAAGTGCTGGACTACCTAGAGAACGGGGAATTAGACCTAGCAAAGCGTCGACTGTCTACGCAAATTGAGAACGCCAATTGCCCGTCACATTCGGTAAGCCAATAAGTATGGCGAGTTTGGTCATGGCTTTGTTGGCGGAGGGATCTACGGACAATCGATTCCTCAGTAGTATTGCACAACGTACAGCAAGTCGTATTTTGAACCTGAAGAGTAAATCTGTCGTTGACGTGCCGGAACCACAGATTGTCAGTTCGCGAGATAAGGGAAGCCAAGAGGACAGAATTCTCTGGGCTGCACAGGACTCCCACCGTTATCACTTGCTCTTGGTGCACGCAGATGCGGACGCTTGTTCAGGCGAAGACGCTTTGGCGGAGCGAAAAGAGCCAGGGTTGAAAAAAACACGAGAGGCGCACGAGACTGGCGTCCAAGTGTGTGACAAAATAGTGCCGGTAATTCCCATAAGGATGACGGAATCGTGGATGTTGGCAGATCTTGAAGCGCTGTTTAATGTGATCGGGACTAGCGTTTCCCCCAGAGATATCAGTCTTCCCAACAGTCCTTCTCAGGTTGAGTCCATAACACATCCAAAGAGGAAGTTGCAGGAAGTCTTGAATTTCGCTGTAGGAGGCAGCTCTCGCCGCCGCCGAAAGACTCGAGACGTTGGTAGACTCTACGAACCACTTGCCCGAGGCATTGACCTTGAACGGTTATCTGGAGTTCCGGCTTTCCGAAAGTTTCAGAAGGATTTGACGCAGGTGCTATATGAACTTCATTTTATCTGACCAAATGTCGTTCCAATTCAGATTCTCACCACTATCAGAAAGTCACTCCAAGAGCTTGAAGTAGGAGTATTATGCCTAGAATTCTACCCTCCACATTGCGAGACATCGGCTGTCAACTGTTCGAAGCGTCAGGCTGCACAGGCGAAGATGCTCGGGCCGTAGTCGACCATCTTGTGGAGTCGAATCTCTTCGGACACGACTCACACGGCGCAATTCGCTACTACGAATACACGCGCGCGATTCGGGAGGGACACTTCCAACCGCAAGCAACCCCTACAATTGTGCGTGACTATCCGAGTACTGCGGTTGTGGACGCTGGCGGTGCTCTGGGTCAGGTCGGCGCCACTTTCGCAATAAATCTGGCGATTGAAAAAGCCCGACAGCACGGTCTGGCCACAGTTACCCTTCGCAACACAAGCCACGTGGGTCGCGCCGGGGCTTACCCCCTAATGGCGGCTCGCCAGGGAAACATGATCGCCTTGGCATTCGTGAACGCCGGGCGGCTCGGCTACCAAATTGCCCCGTTTGGCGGGCTGGAGGGTCGCTTAAGTACGAACCCCATCGCGTTTTCCGCGCCTCGCCCCGACACAGAACCGATCCTTGTAGACATGACAACCTCCGTCGTCGCCGAAGGCAAAGTTCGTGTCGCAATCAATCAGGGCAGCCAGGTTCCCGAGGGATGGCTGATTGACGCCAAAGGAAATCCAACGACCGAACCAAACGACTTCAGGGCCGACCCGCCCGGCGCTATCCTGCCTCTGGGTGGCGTGGTTGCCCATAAGGGCTTCGCTCTCGGTCTTGTGGTAGAATTGCTTGGCGGTGCGCTCAGCGGCGAAGGCTGTGCCGACGGCTCCCGGACCATGAGGAGCAATGGCGTTCTCTTCACTGTATACAACATTGAGCACTTTACTGAGCTCTCTACCTACTATGAGGAAGTAGAGGGTTTACTCCGCCACGTCAAATCAAGCCGCCTCGCACCAGGTTTCGATGAAATTCTGGCGCCGGGCGAGCCGGAGTTTCGTAGCGCAGAGCGCAAAGAAAAGGATGGCATCGAAATCGATGAAACTACCTGGGCCAACATCTGCCAGGAAGGACGCATACTGGGTCTCGATCCAGACAGCTGGTAAAGTACGCCCTATCTCACTAACCATATCTCTGGTGCACAAACGGATCCGAAAGCAACGCTGAAGGGAGCAAGCCATGGAAAAGATGACTTCGAAACAGCGTTTTTTGGCTGGGCTGAATGGCGATCCTGTAGACAGGCCGCCGGCGGCCAGCATTGTTTCCGTGATCACCTACGAGTTGATGGACATTACTGGCGCCCACTTCCCCCATGCCAATGTTGAGCCCGAACCCATGGCGACCCTGGCCGCGGGCGCCCATGAAGTGATGGGTTTCGATAGCGTGATGCCTATCTTCAGCATCGCACAGGAGGCGATGGCACTCGGATGCCAGGTCGATTGGTCCGATACCGATATGATGCCCAACCCGACCGATTCGCCTTGGGCCGATCGTGATGTGGAGATAAAGTTGCCTGACGGTTTTCCCGACTCGTTCCTGGAAGACAAATACGTCAAGTGCTCCATTGACGCCATTCGGCTTCTCAAAGAACACTTTGGCGATGAGGTCATGATTCTGGGCAAGGTCATGGGTCCCTGGACACTTTCCTACCACTGCTACAATACACAGGAGTTCCTCTTCGACACGATCATGGACCCGGACCGCGTTCGCAAATCGCTGGAAACGTTGGCGCCTGTCCCGCTGGTCTATGCCGCAGCCCAACTGGATGCTGGCGCAGACGCCATTGTCTGGGCAGACCACGCCACCGGCGACCTCGTTCGTAACACAATGTACCGGGATTTTCTTCTTCCCCATCACCAGGAGCTTGTTCCTCAAGTAGACGCGCCTGTCATTCTGCACTGCTGCGGGAGGACACTGGATCGGGTCGAATACTTCAGCGAGGCCGGCTTTACCTGCTATCATTTCGAGTCGGCCAACGCGCCCGATCTGATGGTCGAAAAGACCGCCGGTAAGATGAAGTTGACTGGCAATGTCAACAACCCCATCACTCTGTACGCTCGAGGACCGGCGGAAGCACGCGCCGAAGCGCAAGCTGCCATTGACGCCGGCGTCGACATCATCGCCCCTGAATGCGCCGTTCCATTGCAGGCGCCGGTCGCCAACCTCAGGGCAATTGTGGAAACCTGCGTTGACAATCCCCATTAACAGGAGCCCTGTACCATGAGCCGCGAAGAAGAAATCAAAAAAGGGCTGTACGAACACACCTTAGTCGGTGAAGCGGCTGAGGTGGTCGAGTTGACCCAAGAAGGTATCGAACTCGGAATGGATCCGCTCGATATTCTCTTCGGCGCACTCATACCTTCTTTGCAGGAAGTCGGCCGTCTCTTCGAAATCGGCGAATACTTCGTCCCCGAAATGCTGGTCGCGGCGCGAGCGATGCAAGGGGCGATGGCCCTGCTGCGACCGCTGCTTGTCGATAAAGGCGCGGAGCCGATTGGCAAGGTTGTCATGTTGACTGTTAAGGGCGATGTGCACGACATCGGTAAGAATCTCTGCAATATCATGTTGGAGGGCGAGGGCTTCGAAATCGTTGATCTGGGCGTCAATGTCAAGCCGGAAGAAGTGGTCGCCGCCACACAGGAACACCAGCCGCAGCTCCTGGGATTCTCCGCCTTCCTGACGACAACAATGCCCTTCTTCAAGTCCAACCTGGCCGCGCTGGCCGATGCTGGTCTGCGAGACTCTGTCAAAGTTATGGTCGGTGGCGCTCCCGTCACACAGGAGTACGCCGATAGCGTCGGCGCCGACGGTTTCGCTCCGGATGCCAGTGCCGCGGTGCGCTTGGCGAAGCAACTCATGGTCGACATGGGTTATGACGTCAGCATGGGAGGCGACGACAGTGAGGGCGCTTCAGCTTTGGCACGAGGAGTCCAGGCCGTCGAAGAGCTTATGGTCAAGTCCGGACAGCACGAAGAGTAAACCTGCATGAATACAGTGATTTCGTCCGCGAAACAGACTGTCGTCATAGGCCCCGAACACCCCTTTGTAATCATCGGCGAACGCATCAACCCCACCGGTCGCAAAATCCTGACCAAGCAGATGATTGAACGCGATATGACGATGGTCTGTCGCGACGCGCGCCGGCAGGTAGAGGCGCACGCGCATGTTCTCGACGTCAACGCTGGCGTACCCGTGGACGGAGTTGAACCGGAAATCCTCCGTCAGGCGATTCAGGCCGTCCAACAGACTGTGGACGTGCCAATTTCCATCGATTCATCGGTGGTAGAAGCGCTGGAAGAAGGGCTCGCGGTCTATGAAGGCAAGGCCCTCGTTAATTCGGTCACCTACGAGGATGAAAGGCTGGATACGGTGCTGCCACTGGTCAAGAAATACGGCGCGGCGGTCGTAGGCGTCGCCAATGACGATACAGGTATCTCCAATGACCCGCAGGAACGGCTTCGCATAGCAACACAGATCGTAGAACGGGCCGCTGACCACGGTATCCCACCAGAAGACGTGGTTATCGACCCACTGGCTCTGACCGTAAGCGCCGATGACAACGCCGCCCTTATCACACTGGAGACGATTCGTCTGATACGCGAAAACCTGGGCGTCAATATGACTTGTGGGGCCAGCAACATCTCGTTCGGCCTTCCCTGGCGCCCGACCGTAAATGCTGCGTTTCTCTCGATGGCGATCGCGGCTGGACTGACCTCAGCCATCACTAATCCCCTCGAAGCCGAAATCCGCCACACCATCTACGCCGCCGACCTGCTCATGGGGCACGACGCCTATGCGGGCAACCTGATTCAGGCATTTCGAACGGAACGAAAGCGCCAGCAAGCATCCGGATAGCCTTCGCTCCGTCCACACCGGTCACGCATTTGCGTTCGCTGCAATGACAACCACTGCGCCCTCTGGCACAACAAAAATCTCCATCGAGTTCCGTCCTCACGACAAGGTGACCCGCGTTCCCCCCGGAATGACGATATTCAACGCCGCCAATTGGATTGGCCTGCCCATTGACAGCACCTGCGGCGCCAAGGGGACCTGCGGAAAATGCAAGGTCCGTATCCTTCACGGCAATAACGGGGCAACTGCGGCCGACCGCAGAATTTTCACCGACGCAGAATTGGCAGACGGCTGGCGGCTCTCCTGCCGCAGCGAAGCCAACTCCGATGTCGTCTGCCACGTTCCTCGGCTGATGGGAAACCCCAAAGCAGCATTGATGGGCTTTGACCGCCACGTAATCCTGAATCCCAACGTCAATAAGGTTCCACTGACCCTCGCCCCGCCTTCGCTCGAAGACCAGCGTAGCGACTTCAGCCGCATCCGCGACGCACTTGAGCCGGAAGGCTATGCCGTGGAAGCCTCGCTGAACCTGCTGCGTCAGTTGCCTGGAGTTCTGCGCCGCAACGACTGGCACGTCACCGCAGTGGTGGTCGGCCACGAACTGGTCAGCGTCGAAGGAGGCGATACCACCGACCGCCTTTTCGGCTTGGCCTTCGACATCGGGACAACGACGGTCGTTGGCATGCTGATCGACCTGAACAGCGGAGCCCCGGTTGCAGTCCGATCCGCGCTCAACGGCCAGGCTGTACAGGGGGCCGATGTAATCTCGAGAATCAGCTATACGATGCTCCACGAGGACGGACTGTCCGAACTCAATCAAGTCATTCTGCGCACGCTTAACGGCCTTATCGTGCAGCTTTTGGATGAAGGGGGAGTGGCGCCCCACGAAGTATATGAAGTCGTGACCGCTGGCAATGCCACGATGCAGCACCTGTTGCTGGGCGTCGACCCGGAACCTATTGGTCTAGAACCTTTCATTCCCGCTGTCGAGGATATGGTTCAGGCTTCGGCGCAAGAGGTTGGCCTGGAAATCCTACCCCAGGCCCAGATTCACTGCCTTCCCTATCTCGGCGCATACGTAGGAGCAGACCTCGTTGCCGGGCTGTTGGCAACCGGCCTGGCGCAAAATGAGGGCGTACGTCTGCTGGTCGACGTAGGCACAAACGGCGAGATCATCCTGGGTTCTGCCTCTCGCACTGTGGCGACGGCCGCGCCCGCCGGTCCGGCCTTTGAGGGCGCACAGATACAGGACGGTATGCGTGCCAGTACCGGCGCAATTGAAGCTGTGACGATCAACCCCGAAGGGCTGGAGCTCCAGGTGATCGGCGATGTGCCTCCAATTGGGCTCTGCGGTTCCGGCTTGTTGGATGTCGTAGCTCAACTCCGGCTGAGCGGCCTGATGCTTCCTTCAGGTCGTTTCGTGAAGGCCGAAGAGGCGATCGAACTGGTGTCTCCAGAACTAGCGCGGCGAATCATCACCGACGAGGAAGGTCGGCGCTCCTTTGTCCTGGCATGGCCAGAAGAGTCGGGTAGTGGGAAGTCGATAGTCCTGACGCAGCGTGACGTACGTGAACTACAGTTTGCCAAGGGGTCGATCGCAGGAGGAATCGACGTGGTGATGCAAGAGTTGGGCGTCGACGCGGATGAGCTTGTCGAGATATTCCTGGCCGGTTCTTTTGGCAGCTACATAAATCCCCAGAGCGCCCGCATCATCGGGCTTGTGCCCCCCGTTCCCGTCGAAAGGATCAAGGCCGTCGGCAACGCGGCGGGGGAAGGCGCCAAGATCGCGCTGCTGTCATTTCGCGAGCGGCAGGTAGCTCGATCACTGCCACAGATCGTGGAGTACCATGAACTGTCCGGGCGAGGCGATTTCAACGATTCGTTCCTGGCCGTACTCCAGTTTCCCGAGTTGGACACCCTCGATCTCGCAAAAGTGGTTGCCGCCGACATCGGGTAATGGACAGTCTTTACTGTATACCCGCCTTTTTGGGCAAACGGCAGTTCTCCCTGTCCAGCACCTGCGCATTTACTAGATTATTGGGAACTCCGCCTCGCAGAACGGTGACAACGTTTTCCGCTGCCTTGCGCGCCAGTTCTGCCGTTGCCGCAACCGAATAAAATGCGGCGTGCGGCGTGACGATTACGTTCTCAAGCGACAGGAGTGGATTGTCCGCTGCAGGCGGTTCAGGATCAGTGACATCGAGAGCTGCCCCCGCGATGCGCCCTTTCCGGAGCGCGCGGATCAGCGCCTCCTCGTCAATGACGCCACCCCGACTCGTGTTGATCAGCAGTGCCGATCGCTTCATCTGGGCGATGGCGGCATCATCTATGATATGAGCCGTTTCCTCAGTTAGCGGGCAATGGATTGACACATAGTCAGCCTCAGCAAGCATCTGCCCAAGGTCGTTGGTCACCTCAACCCCGTCCGGCGCGTCTTCTGGTCGAAGCCTCGGCGTAAACGCGATTACCCGTAGACCGAACCCCACCGCCTTGGGAACTAGAGCGCGGGCGATATTTCCAAACCCGATGAGCCCCAGCGTCTGGCCGCTCACTCGCGGAATCGGGCGGGGCGTTTCTCGTATCCATCCGCTGCGATCAGGCGTGCGCGCCAATGGCAAGATCTGACGCGCGGTCGCCAGCAAAAGTGCCATGACGTGATCAGACACCTCCTCCAGACAAAAGTCGGGAACATTGGTAACCAGTATGCCAAGTTCGGTGGCGCGCCCGAGCGGAATGTTATCCAGCCCGATGCCATAGCGGCTGACTACACTGCAGTTGGGTGCGACATCCAGCGCCTCGGCTGGCACATCCTTCCAACATGTCAGGATGGCGTCTGCTTGCGGGGCAAGCGCTATGATCTCGCTGGGCGAACCCTCTCCTGCGACCATGATCTCGCCCCCAACAGCAGACAGGACCTCCTTCTCTATGTCTAGATTCGGCCACGCGTAGTCGGTGATGAGAATACGACAGGTCATGTCTGTAGCTCCATTCTGTTCCTGTGGAGTAGGGACCGTCGGGACTGAACAAGGCGATCGGCAATTGCCTTCTGGCCTGCGAGAATCCGTGTGCAGCCCTCATTTCTCTCCGGCCATCTCCGCGGCAATCTTCTCGGCCATCATCATAACTGTTGCGTTGATGTTTGCGCGTACGCTGTCCGGCATGAGCGAGGCGTCGACGATTCGCAGGCCTTCGATACCTAACACACAGCCTGACTGGTCCGCAACGGCTAGCGGGTCGGAGTGCAACCCCATCTTGCAGGTACTTGACGTATGGTGACCGGTGTCGGCATTGGCAAGAATCCAGCGATCCAGGGCCGCGTCATCATGTAATGCGTCCTCTGGACCATCCAGAACGCTTCCGCGGATCCCGCGAAA